>NZ_JANFAK020000109.1 GCF_024721315.2 Streptomyces sp. Isolate_45 | reverse complement strand
CCCGCGGCGCGCCCGCCGCACGCCGGCCGCCCCCGGCTCAGGCCGGGCGGGACGACGCCTCGACCGCCGCCTTGATCCGGGCGCCGAACGCGGGGGCGTCCTTGCGGGCGGCGCCCAGGGCCAGGCCGACGAGGAGCTTGCCCACGCCGTGCCCCTCCAGGGTGTTGAAGACGCGGACCCGGGTGCGTCCGTCGGGCAGGGGTTCCAGGTCGTAGCCGCCCTCGGCCGTCACGAGGTTCTTGCTCTGTTCGGTCCAACGGATCAGGCCCGGCAACTCGATGGCCGTGATGCGGAACTCCCGGCCCGTCTTCATCCCGGCGTCCTTGACGGTGCTGCGGAAGACCGTGCCGACGGCGGTGGGACCCTCCGGGACCTTCGTGATCCGCTGGACGCGCGGGCTGAACTCGGGGTCGTTCCGGCCGTCGGCCAGGTAGGCGAACACCGCCTCGACCGGCCGGTCGATCTCGACCGTCGCCTCGAACCGTCCACCCATGTGAGACTCCTTCGCCGTGCGTCCGCCGCGTTCTCCCGCGTGGTCACGTTCCGACGCGGCCACTTCCTACGCGGTCACGATCCCAGACCGGAACCGCCCGCGCGCGCCAGCAGCCCCGACAGCAGGACCTCCAGCGTCTGGCGCAGGGTGTCGGCGAAGTCGAGGCGCAGCACGGCCAGGGCCGGGTCCTCCTCGTACGCCGCGACCATGGCGGCGGAGGGGTGGGCGTGGGTCCACACCGCACCGGTGACCATGAGGGCCCCGGCGACGAACCGGAAGGCGTCCCGCTCCCCCAGGGCGGGCAGCCGGGCGGCGACCAGGGCCGCGAGGGCGCTCGCGTGGGCGATGGCGGCCCGCTTGTACTGGGCGGCGACCTGCGGGGAGACGTTGCGTTCCAGCACGGCGGCCTGGGCGCTGATCAGGTCGCACAGGACGGGGCGGTCGGCCAGGGCGCGCGCCAGGCAGTCGGCGAGCCGGTCGGGGCGATCGGCGGGCGGTACGGCGTCCAGGGCCCCGGCGAGGGTCTGCTCCAGATGGCCGAGGAGTTCGGCCGAGGCGGCGGCCAGGAGTTCCAGCAGGACGTCCTCGCGGGATTCGAAGTAGCGCAGCACGTTCGACTTGGCGAGGCCCACCCGGCGGCTGAGCTCGTTCAGGGTGACCTGGGAGACGGGCATCTCGGTGAGCATCCCGGCCGCGGCATCGAGGATCGCCCGGCGGCGGGCGGCGCGCTGCTCCTCGCTGCGGGCGCGCTGGAACTTTTCGGGAACGGACACCCGCCCAGCGTACAGACCTGCGGTCTGTTGTTAGCAGACCGACGGTCTGCTAACTTCGGGAACAGTAGACCACCGGTCTCTTGTCGTCGCCCCCCAAGGAGCCGTCATGTACGCCGTCCCCGACCAGTCCGGCAAGACCGTCGTCGTCACCGGCGCCAACAGCGGCACCGGCAAGGAGGCCGCGCGCCGTCTCGCGGAGGCGGGCGCCCACGTCGTACTGGCCGTCCGCACGCCCGCCAAGGGCGAGCGGGCGCGCGCCGAGATCCTGGCCCGCCACCCGCACGCGCGGCTGGAGGTACGGCGGATCGACCTGGCCGACCTCGCCTCCGTGGCCGCCTTCGCCGACGGGATCCTGGCCGACGGCGCCCCGCTCGACCTGCTGGTGAACAACGCGGGGGTGATGGCGCCGCCCACCCGGATGACCACGGCCGACGGCTTCGAGCTCCAGCTCGGCAGCAACTTCCTCGGCCCGCTGGCCCTGACCGTACGGCTGCTGCCCGCCCTGCTGGCCGCCCCGTCCCCGCGGGTGACCACCATGAGCAGCGGCACCGCCAACTTCGGCCGGGTGGATCTCGCCGACCTCCAGTACGAGCGGCGGCGCTACCACCCGATGCTGTCGTACGCCCAGTCCAAGCTGGCCGACCTGATGATGGCCCGGCACCTGGACGAGCTCGCCGCCGCCGAGGGATGGCCGCTGCGGAGCACCGCCGCCCACCCCGGCTACACGAGGACGAACCTGCAGACGGCCGGAGCGAGCCTCGGGCGGGGGAAGCCGTCCCGGCTGCACCGTCTCGTCAGCGCCGTCGACTTCCTCCCGAAGCAGGAGGTCGGCCCGGGCACCGAGCCCCTCCTGTACGCCGCCACCAGCCCGGAGGCGACCGCGGGCGGCTACTACGGCCCGGGCGGGGCCTTCGGCCTGGTCGGCCCGGTCACCGAGGCGCGCGTCACGCGCCGGGCCCTGGACCGCGCCGCCAACGCCCGGCTCTGGGACGCCGCGGAACGCCTCACGGGCGTCCGGGCCGTCGCCGCGGACCACTGATCGACGGGGGCGCCGGCCCCGGGCCGCCCGGGCGGCCCGGTCAGCCGAGGAGGGCGTAGACCGTGGAGGCCTTGGCCGCCGGCTCGTCGGCGCCGTCCGGGGTCATGGTGACGTCGGCGAAGGCCATCCGCTTGCCGAGCTTGGTGACGCTCACCGCGATCAGCACGTCGGCGCCGATCACCGGGCGCTGGAAGCTCGTCGACTGCTGGACCGTGGTCATCGGCCCGTACCCGCCGCGGGCGGCGGAGATCGCGATGACGGTCGCGGTGTCCGCGGCGGCCATCAGGGCCTGGCCGCTCAGGCCGCCGCCGTCCCGGGCCAGGTCGTCCGACCACGGCAGCCGCAGCACGGCGTGCCGGGCCCCCGTCTCCTCGACGGTGAGGCCGAGGGCCAGCACCCAGGGGGCGAAGTTGTCGGCCGGGATCGTGTCGGCTTCTGCCGGTGTCAGCGTCACCCGAGGATTGTGGCGGCCCGGACCGGGCCGCCACAACACCGCTGCGGCCATGGCGCGTTCCGAGGTGGCGCCGGACCTCCCGGGCCGGCCGCGACCTTCACCACACGCCCGCGGGGCCTTCGCTCAGAGTCCGGCGGCGAGCTCCGTGCCCTGCCGGATGGCCCGCTTGGCGTCGAGTTCGGCGGCCACGTCGGCGCCACCGATGAGGTGGGCCTCGACGCCGGCCGCGCGGAGCTCCTCGTACAGGTCACGGCGGGGCTCCTGGCCGGTGCACAGGACGACCGTGTCGGCGGGCACCAGGCGCGCCTCGCCGTCGACGGTGATGTGCAGGCCCTCGTCATCGATCCGCTCGTACGTCGCCCCGGCGACCGAGACCACGCCCCGGTGCTTGAGCTCCGCGCGGTGGATCCAGCCGGTGGTGGTGCCGAGGCCGCTGCCGACCTTGGTGGTCTTGCGCTGGAGCAGGTGCACCCGGCGCGGCGGCGCGGGGCGCTCGGGAGCCGTCAGACCGCCGGGGCCGGCGTAGGCGGTGTCGACTCCCCAGTGGCGGAAGTAGACCTCGGGATCCTGGGCCGCGCCCTCGCCGCTGTCCGTCAGGAACTCGGCGACGTCGAAGCCGATGCCGCCCGCGCCGACGACGGCGACGCGCTCGCCGACGGGGACCCCGTCGCGCAGCACGTCGAGGTAGTTGACGACGTTGTCCCGTTCCACGCCCTCGATGGCGGGGGTGCGGGGGGTGACGCCGGTGGCGACGACGACCTCGTCGTAGTCGCGCAGGGCCTCCACGTCGGCCGTCGTGTCGAGGCGGACCTCGACGCCGCTCTCCACGAGCTGGGTTCCGAAGTAGCGGATGGTCTCCTCGAACTCCTCCTTGCCCGGGATGCGGCGGGCGACGTCGAGCTGGCCGCCGATGCGGCCGGAGGCCTCGTAGAGGGTGACGGCATGGCCGCGGCCGGCGGCGGAGACGGCGCAGGCCAGACCGGCGGGTCCGGCGCCGACGACGGCGACGCGCTTCTTGCGCCGGGTGGGCGCGAGGACGAGCTCGGTCTCGTGACAGGCGCGGGGGTTGACGAGGCAGCTGGTGATCTTGCCGCTGAAGGTGTGGTCGAGGCAGGCCTGGTTGCAGCCGATGCAGGTGTTGATCGTCTCGGAACGGCCCGCCGCGGCCTTGGCGACGAAGTCGGGGTCCGCGAGGAAGGGGCGCGCGAGGGAGACCAGGTCGGCGCGGCCGTCGGCGAGCAACTCCTCGGCGATCTCCGGGGTGTTGATCCGGTTGCTCGTGACGAGCGGCACGCTCACGGCACCCATCAGCCGCTTCGTGACCCAGGTGTAGGCGCCGCGCGGCACGGAGGTGGCGATGGTGGGGATGCGGGCCTCGTGCCAGCCGATGCCGGTGTTGATGATGGTGGCGCCCGCGGCCTCCACCTCCTTCGCGAGGCGGACGACCTCGTCGAGGGTGGAGCCGCCGGGGATCAGGTCGAGCATGGACAGGCGGTAGACGAGGATGAAGTCCTCGCCGACGGCCTGTCGGGTGCGGCGGACGATCTCCAGCGGGAAGCGCACGCGGTTCTCGTAGGCGCCGCCCCAGCGGTCGGTGCGCCTGTTCGTCGCGGCCGCGATGAACTCGTTGATCAGGTAGCCCTCGGAGCCCATGATCTCGACGCCGTCGTAGCCGGCCAGTTTGGCGAGGCGGGCGGCGCGGACGAAGTCCTCGACGGTGCGCTCGACCTCTATGTCGGAGAGCTCGTTCGGCACGAAGGGGCCGATCGGGGCCTGGAGCGCGCTGGGTGCGACCAGGTCCTTGTGGTAGGCGTAGCGGCCGAAGTGGAGGATCTGCATGGCGATCTTCCCGCCCTCGGCGTGCACCGCGTCGGTGATCACCCGGTGCTCGGCGGCCTCCTCCTCGGTGGTGAGGCGGGAGCCGCCCTCGAAGGGGCGCCCGGCGTCGTTGGGGGCGATGCCGCCCGTGACGATGAGGCCGACGCCGCCGCGGGCGCGCTCGGCGTAGAAGGCGGCGAGGCGCTCGAAGCCGCCCTCGTGCTCCTCCAGGCCGGTGTGCATCGAGCCCATGATCACCCGGTTCGGCAAGGTGGTGAAGCCGAGGTCCAGGGGGCTCATCAGGTGCGGGTAGCGGCTCTGGGAACTCATGGGGGGCGCCTCCTCGCGCGGGGGTGATGAACATGTTCTAGCGAGGGCCGGCCGCTTTTGCAACTAGGTGCATAACCAGATGGGGGTGGTTCGGACACGCTTCCCGCCTCCCACGGGCCCGCTCCGGCCCGGCCTGTGGCGCAGTTCACGGCCCGGATAGCCTCACCGCCATGACAGAACCGCGCACGGTGACGGTGAACGAGGTGCCGCTCGGGTACGAGGTGTCCGGGCCCACCGACGGCGATCCGCTGCTCCTCCTGCGCGCCCTCGGCGAGAGCGCGGCCGACTGGGGCCCCGTACGGGACGCCCTGGCCCGCAAGCGCCGGGTGTACGCGCTGGACCTGCGCGGACACGGCCGCAGCGGGTGGACTCAGGACCACTCCCTGGAGCTGATGCGCGACGACGTGCTCGGATTCCTGGACGCGCTCGGGCTGGACGCGGTGGACCTCGTCGGGCATTCGACGGGCGGGGCGGTCGCAGTCCTGGTCGCGCGGGAGCAGCCCTGGCGGGTGATCCGGCTGGTCCTGGAGGACGTACCCGACCTGCGGCCCCGCGAGCCCGTCGCCCCCGTGCGCCCCACGGGCGAACTCGCCCTCGACCGGACGAGGGTGCCCGCGGGCCGGGCCGGGTCGGACCGGCCCGACCCGGCCCGGTTCGAGGCCCTGGAGCGGATCACGGCCCCGACCCTGGTGGTGGCGGGCGATCCCACCAGCCATGTTCCGCGGCAGGGCCTCGCCGAGTTGGTCCGTCGCGTCCCCGACGCCCGGTTGCTGACGATCGCGGTCGGCCACCTCGTGCACGCCACCGCGCCGGACGCCTTCACCGACGCCGTCACCACCTTCCTCGATGACCTGCCCGACGCCGAACTCGCCCGGCGGTGGCTCGCCCGCGAGGGCGTGCGCCGGACCGGCGAGAACGAGTGGACGGACGGCGGTTCCGAGGGCGGGCGGCTCACCTCCGACGACGTCGCGCACACCTGGGCGGAGGACATGGTCCTGGCCGACGACCTGGACGACGCAGGGAGAACCCGGCTCGGATTCGGCCTGGTGGACCTCCTCGACGCGTACTGGGTGACCGTGGAACTCGGCTTCGCCCTGCCCAGGACGGACGATCCGCAGGCCGCGGCCCGCATCCTGTGGGAGGGCTACCGGAGCCGGCTGGAAGCCCCCGTGACCGCGAAGGCGATCACCTACTCGCTCTGGGTCGACTGGTTCGAGCACCACACCACCTCGGAGGCCGCATTCGCCGAGGTCCTCGGCAACGACCACGCCCGACTGCTGCCCGACGCGCCGCAGCCCCTGCTGCGCCGGGCCCGCCGCGTCCTGGAGTCCTCGGGGCCGGTGCCCTGGTCCGCGAAGGCCGTCACCTACCGGGCCGCCGCCCGCGTACCCGCGCTGCACCACGCCCTCTTCCGGGCCCTCCTGCTGTGCTACCACGACGTGTACGGGGCCCTCGACCCCGCCGAGGGCCTCGCGCTCCTCGACGGGCTGGAACTCCCGCCGGACACCGAACACGTCGCCGCGCTGCGCACCGTACTGGCCGCCGGACTCCCCAACCGCCGCGAGCGGCCGGAAGCCTGGGACGCGGCGGTGCTCGCGGCCGGCGACGCGGCCCCGGAGTGACCCGGGGCCGCGCGGCCCGTCAGGCGCGCCGCAACCGTACGGTGAGGATCTGGAACGGACGCAGGGTCAGGGCGACCCGGCCGTCCGCCGCCGGTGCGGCGACGGCGGAACCCGCCACGGGCCGCTCCAACAGGTCGCTCTCGACGGCCGCGGTGATCGCGAAACCGGGGGTCAGGGTGGCCGTGGCCCGGCCGCCGCGGGACTCGTACAGGCGCACGACAACGTCTCCGCTGCGGTCCTCGGCGAGTTTGACCGCCTCGACGACGACCGCGTCCTCGTCCACCGCCAGCAGCGGCTCGACCGGGCCCGCGCCGCGCACGGACCGCTCGGGCAGGTTCAGGGCGTGGCCCTCCCGGACCGCGTCCCCGGTCGTCGCGCCGGGTGCGAGGGAGTACCCCAGGGTGTGGCGGCCCTGGTCGGTCTCCGGGTCGGGGTAGCGGGGGGCGCGCAGCAGCGACAGCCGGACCGTGGTGGTCCGGCCGCCGTCGGGGCGCACGTCCCGGGTGACGTCGTGCCCGTAGGTGGAGTCGTTGAGCAGGGCCACGCCCCAGCCCGGCTCCTCCACCTGGATCCAGCGGTGGGCGCAGATCTCGAACTTGGCCGCCTCCCAGGAGGTGTTGGTGTGAGTGGGGCGGTGGACGTGGCCGAACTGGGTCTCGGCCGCCGATCGTTCGGCCGCGACATCGAGGGGAAAGGCGGCCTTGAGGAACTTCTCGGTCTCGTGCCACTCCACGTCCGTGACGAGGTCGACGGTCCGGGCTCCGGCCCGCAGGGTGATCGTCTGCACCGCCGTGGACGAGCCGAAGGAGCGGGTGACGGTGACGGTCGCCGCGTCCGGTCCGTCGTCCGTGACCTCCATCGAGTCGAGGTCGACGAGGTCGGTGACCTTGTTGCGGTAGAACGCGTCGATGTCCCACGCGTCCCACATGTTCGGGAAGTCGGGGTGGATCTGGAGCAGGTTCGCCGCGCTCCCCGGGGCGAGCGACTCGCGGCCCCGCTCCAGGTCGTAGGCAGAGACGAGCAGCCCGCGCCCATCGACCTCCACCAGCAGCCGGCCGTTCGCCAGGACGTGCCCGCCGCCGTGCCGCTCCTCGACGGTGACGGGCTGCGCCGCCCCCTCGGGGCGCCCCGCGCCGCCCGCGGGGATGCCGCGCCGGGCGTGCGGGGCACAGTTGAAGACGAGTTCCAGGGCGCCCTCGCCCGCCAGGGCCGACTGCGCCGCCCCGGTGATCGCGAGGAGTTCCTCGCGCACGGCCGCGTACGTCGCACGGGCCTCGCGGTGAACCCAGGCGATGGAGGAGCCCGGCAGGATGTCGTGGAACTGGTGGAGCAGCACGGTCTTCCAGAGCCGCTCCAGGTCCTCGTACGGGTAGTCGAGGCCGGGGACGCGCACGGCGGCGGTCGCCGCCCACAACTCGGCCTCCCGGAGCAGGGATTCGCTGCGCCGGTTGCCCTGTTTGGTCCGGGCCTGGGAGGTGTAGGTGCCGCGGTGCAGCTCCAGGTAGAGCTCACCCGCCCAGACGGGCGCGTCCTCGTACTCGGCGTGCGCCTTCTCGAAGAAGGCGTCGGGCCGTTCGACCTCCACGCGCGGGGAGCCTTCGAGGTCACGCAGGCGCCGGGCGCGGGCCAGGTGCTCGCGGGTGGGGCCGCCACCTCCGTCACCCCAGCCGAAGGGAACCAGTGAGCGTGAACCCCGGCCCTTCTCCTGGTAGTTGCGTGCCGCGTGGGCCAGCTGGGCGCCCCCCAGGTCGCTGTTGTAGGTGTCGACGGGTGGGAAGTGCGTGAAGACGCGGGTGCCGTCGATGCCCTCCCACCAGAAGGTGTGGTGGGGGAACTTGTTGACCTGGGACCAGGAGATCTTCTGGGTCAGGAACCATTGCGAGCCGGAGAGCTTCACGATCTGCGGCATGGCGGCGGTGTAGCCGAAGGAGTCCGGCAACCACACGTTCCTCGTCTCGATCCCGAACTCGTCGAGGAAGAACTTCTTGCCGTAGAGGAACTGGCGGGCCATGGCCTCGCCGCCCACCATGTTGGTGTCGGACTCCACCCACATGCCGCCCACCGGCACGAACCGGCCGTCCGCGACCTTCTTCTTGATCCGTTCGAAGAGCTCGGGCCGGTGGGTCCTGATCCAGTCGAGTTGCTGCGCCTGGGACATGGCGAAGACGAACTCCGGGTGCTCGTCCATCAGGGAGACCACGTTGGAGGTGGTCCGGGACACCTTGCGGACGGTTTCGCGCAACGGCCACAACCAGGCCGAGTCGATGTGGGCGTGGCCGACCGCGCTGATCCGGTGTGCCGAGGCGTTGGCCGGTACGGCGAGGACCGGTGCGAGGAGGGCGCGGGCGGCGGCGGCCGTACCGGGCACGTCGGTGAGGTCCACCTCGTCCAGCGCGGAGTCGACGGCGCGCAGGATCGCGTACCGGCGGGCGTCCGCCCCGTCGAGCTGCGTCATCAACTCGTGGAGGACGTCGAGGTCCTGTACGAGTTCCCAGACCTCGGTCTCGAAGACGGTGAGGTCCATCCGGGCGAGCCGGTAGAGGGGCTGGTCCCCACTGGTCGGCCGGTCGCCCTCGTAGGTGGGCGAGTGGCTGACCAGGACCGGGTTGGAAGCGGCCTCGACGTACCACTCGACGCGCTCGCCGCCGGTCGCCCGGTCGGCGACGCGGACCCAGTCGTTGTACGGGTTCAGCCCCTTGACCTCGCTCCCGTCGGCCCGGTGGACCAGGCCCTCGCACTGGAAGCCGGGCATCATCCGGTCGAAGCCGAGGTCGAGCACGGCCTCGACGGCGCGGCCCGCCCAGTCGGCGGGTACCGAGCCTGTGACCTTGAACCAGGTGGTGCCCCAGGCCGGGCCCCAGGCGTCACCGGTCGCGCAGGGCCGGTACGGGGCGGCCAGCCCCTCGGCCACGGGCACCGGCTCGCCGGGCGCGTCCCAGCGCTCGACGGTGAGCGGTACCGAGCGGGAGCGGACTGCGGGTTTGATCCGTTCCGCGAGGACGCGGCGCAGACGGTGTTCGGCGATGCTGCGGTCGTCGTGCATGACGGCGGCTCCAGGAAGGCTGGCTGGTCGGGTGGGCGACTCGGGCGACGGACGGGCCGGCGGGCGGGCGATGGGTGGCGGGTGGCGGGTGATGGGTGGCGGGCGGCGAACGGACGGGCGGGCGGGCGGACCCCGGGCGGCCGGGGAGGCGACGGATCAGGTCTTGACGGCTCCCTCGGCCACGCCCTTGAAGAAGTAACGCTGGAGGCCGAAGAAGAGGAGCATCATCGGGATCAGCGCGGCCATGGCCCCGGCGGCGATGGTCCGCTGGTCGCTGGTGGTCGTGGCGCCGGCGAGGGTCTTGAGACCGAGTTGGAGGGTGTAGTGCTCGCTGTCGGTGAGGACGAGCAGCGGCCACAGGAAGTCGTCCCAGGCGCCCATGAAGCTGGTGATGCAGACGACGGCGAGGGCGCCCTTGGCGGAGGGCAGGAAGACGCGGGTGAAGCGGGTCCATTCGCCCGCACCGTCGAGGACCGCGGCCTCCTCGATATCCCGGGGCACGGACAGGAACGCCGCTCGCATGATCATGATGTTGAGGACGGAGACGGCGCCGGGCAGCCAGACCCCGATGAGGGTGTCGACGAGGCCCATCCCGCGCACCGTCAGGAACATCGAGATCATCACGGACTCGAAGGGGAACATCAGGGTCGCCACCAGGACGGTGAAGACGCTCCTGCGGCCCTTCCAACCGGCCCGGGAGAGGGCGTATCCGCCCATCGCCGCGAACAGCAGGTTGGAGGTGACGGACAGGGCCGCCACGGTCAACGTGTTGCCGACGTACTGGAGCAGGGGGAAGGACTCGGCGACCAGGACGTAGTTGTCGAGGGTGGGCCGGGACGGCAGCACGCCGTCGTACACGTTCTCGGTACGGCCGCGGATCGAGGTCAGGAACTGCCAGACGATCGGGCCGAGCATGACCACGAGCATCAGCAGCAGGGTCGCGTACCGGCCGGTGCGGCCCAGGAGGCGGCGGCGCAGGTCGGCTCGGACGCGTGGGTCCCTCGGCGGGCCGGGGGCCACCGGGGAAGGCGGGGCTGCCGGGGCCCGGTCGGCGGGGGCGGTCAACTCTCGTCCCCCTTCGACAGTCGGTGGCCCAGCAGGCTGAAGACCAGGGTCAGCAGGAAGAGCAGGAGGGAGATGGCCGAGGCGTAGCCGGTCTCCCCGGAGAAGCCGAGGCCCACCTGCCGGATCAGGAACGGCAGCGTACGGGCGCCGCCCCCGGGTCCGCCGCTCTCGCCGCCCAGGATGTAGATCTCGGTGAAGACGCGCAGCGCCGAGATCGCGGAGAGGGTGCCGACCAGCAGCATCATCGGTTTGACCTGGGGGACGGTGATGCTGAAGAAGCGGCGTACGGGCCCGGCGCCGTCGAGCGCGGCGGCCTCGTCGAGGGAGGCGGGGACGTTCCCGAGCGCCGCCAGGTAGAAGACCATGTAGTAGCCGAGGCCCTTCCACACGGTCACGATCATCGCCGACACCAGCAGCATGGTGCTGTCCGTCAGGAACGGAACCGGCTCCGAGACGACGCCGAGCTTGCGGAACACCGTGTTGACGAGTCCGTCGCTGCGCAGCACCCACTGCCAGATCAGGCCGACGACGACGGCGGAGGCGATCACGGGCGTGTAGAAGGCGGAGCGGAAGAGCCCGATGCCCGGGATCCTCGTACGGACGAGGACCGCGAGGGCGAGCGGCAGCAGCACCAGGCAGGGGACGACGACGGCCAGGTAGAGGACGCTGTTGCCGGTGGCCACCCAAAAGTCCGGGTCGCCGAGGGCACGGGTGTAGTTGTCGAGTCCGACGAAGCCACCGCCGCGAAGGATGCGCGCGTCGGTGAAGGACAGGATCACGGTGTTGACGAACGGCCAGACGCTGAACAGGGCCACCATGACCAGCCCGGGGGCGAGGAAGAGGTAGGGCGCCCACCACGTCCGGTGGGGCAGGCCCTCACCGCCTCCCGGGGCGGCGCCACTCGCCGCCCCCTCCTTCACCGTCACGGTCGGGCCGCGGCGGACAGCAGCTCGTTCGCCTCCTCCTGGGCCCTGCGCACCGCCGTCCTCGGGTCCTGCTCCCCCTGGATGGCCTTCTGCATCTCGCGCACCACCGCGTCACCGACCTGACTGGTCCACTGGACCGGGGTGTTGGCGTCGAGCGCGGCGGTCCTCAGCTGTTCGGCCCCGACGGCGCGGGCCACCGTCTCGGCGTCCTTGCCGTCGCCCCGGTCGGAGAAGTACGGGTCGGCCAGGCCCCGGGCGTTGGACGGGTAGATGGTGGCCTTGCGGGAGAACTCGACCTGGTTGGGTCCGTTGGTGACCCACTTGGCGAACTCGGCCGCCGCGTCGGGGTGTTCGGTGTCCTTCCGGATGCCGAGGGCCTGGGCGTAGATGCCGATGTGACCGAGCCTGCCGGTGACGGCGCCGGCGACCCGGGTCCGCTCGTAGACCTGCGGGGCGTTCTGCCGGATGTCCTTGACGAAGCCCGGGGAGCCGGGGCCGAAGACGAGCTTGCCGCCCCCGTAGAGCTGGTTGATGTCGTCGGACTTCAGCAGGGACTCCTTGGGCATGGCGCCCTTGGCGTACAGGTCCTTCATCCGGTCGACCCATTCGACGGCCTTGTCCGTGTCGAAGGTGAAGCGGTCCCGCCGCTCGTTGAGGATGGGGACGCCCATCTTCTGCCAGTCCCCGGGCAGGCGTCCCTTGGGGTCGGCCATGAAGGCGGCGTACCTTCCGCCGGAGCGGGCGGCGATCCGCTCGGCGTAGTCGAAGAACTGCTCGACACTGGTGGGTGGTTGGGCCGGGTCGAGGCCGGCCTTCTCGAAGAGGTCCGTGTTGAAGGTGAGGATCTCGGGGGTCACGTACCAGGGGTAGGCGTACACGCCGTCGCCCCGGCCGGGAAGTCTGAACTGCTCCCAGGCACCGGGCACGTAGTCCTTGGCCACCTCGGCGTCCAGCGCGGAGACGTCGGCGAGCATGCCCCGGTCGCCCAGCAGTTGGAAGGAGTCGGTGGAGAGGTTCACCACGTCGGGGAGCGCGCCGGCCCGGGCGTCGGCGACGAGCTTCTCGTTGTACCCGTCGCCGGGGACGTCCTCCCACTTCACCGTGACGTCGGGGTACCGCTGCTCGAAGGAGGCGATGACGCCCTGGATGTAGCCGGTGAACTTCGGCTTCAGCTGGAGGGTGCGGAAGGTGATCCCACCGGACACGGTCCCCGTCCGCTCCGCGTCCTTGCCGTCCGCCGCGCTGCCGTCGCCGCTCAGGCCGCACGCGGACATGGAGAGGAGGCCACCCGCCAGCAGGGTGGTGAGGATTGTTCGTGCCGCCTGGGAACGAGTCATCTCCGCCGCTTTCAGGGGAAGTTCCGGCCTCGTCGCCGGAGGGCGGTTCCACGCTGTACGGAATCCCGGAGCCCGTCAACGTGCCCGAAATCCCTTTGGCCGACGACACGTACGTCGCCCGTTCCGGCGGGGAAGCGACGAACCCCCCAGGGCCGCCGTACGGACCCGCCCCGAACTGGACTGATGCGCTTTAGTCCCGATCTTTACCGGTGGGGCGGCGCTTTGCTCCCGGGGCCGATTGCCGGGCGGGGTTTGACTTCTTGTCGACGGTCCGGAACGAGCCGCACGAATTCGGTTTATCGAAGGCTCCGTCATACCCGTCGAGCCCGCGCACGGAGGCCCGCCCTCCGCGACGGCCGCCGCCGCCCACCGGATATCCGTTGAACGCCGACGGCCGTCCGGCTAGGTTCGGGACCGAGACACCACGGCGTGTAGCTCAGCAGCAGAGCACCGGGCTTGCTTCCCGGGGGGCGCAGGGGCGGAACCTGCCACGCCGGCCATGAACGCCAACGCTGATCAGCAGCTCCCCGTCCCGTCCCCGTCCGTCTCCCCGTCGTACGCGGCGGACCGACTCGCGCGGGCCCGGCGCACCGCCGCGACCCACCCGGACACCGCCACGCGCGAGCGGGCGGCGACCCGGATCCGCAAGTGGCAGGACGTCCTGTCGGGCATGGCCCGGGGCACCCTCTCCGTCGGATCGCGCACCCCCGTGGCCGGACTGCCGGCCTGGGTCACCCCCGACGTGGTCACCGGCGGCTTCGCCACCGGCGCCGCCTCCGCGGGCGGGCCACTGCTGCCGCACGAACGGGAGGCCGCCCGTGAGGCGGGCGTCCCCGCCACCCGCGCGGCCCTGTTCGCACACTGCCTCACCGAGGACGGTCTGCGCGGCCTGTGGGCCCTGCTGGACAGCGGGTGCTACGAGGTGCACCTGCCGGAGGAGGCCGCGCTGGCGACCGTCGCGTGGCTGGTGCGGGCCGGGGACTTCGAGGCGGCCGCCGAACTCGTCGGGCTGCTGGAGCCCTTCGCCGACCGGCTCCGCTTCACCCCGCGGCCCGCGGAGCGTCCCGCGCCCGGGGTGGACTCGGTGCACCGGTGGACCGTCGGCGAGGCCTCGGCCGCGCTCGCGCGCCGCAGGCCCAAGGCCGCCGTGGAGACCCAGCGCGAGGCGCTGGCCGTCTGGCGTCCGTTCGAGGACGAGCTGCTCACCCACCGCCTTGAGGCACGCGACGGCGCGCCCGGCCCGCACTGGCACGCGGCGGGAGCGGCCCTGCTGGCACGCTACGGGGCACTCGCGGCCGAGCACACCCGCTGCACGAAGCACCTGGATCCGAAGTCGAACGCCGCCGTCCTGCGACGGGCGTTGGAGGAGCAGGTGGCGGGCCGCGCCCTGACGCCCCGGCTCGGCGGGCTGTTGGAGGTCGCCGTCACCTCGATGGTCGCCAAGCGCGGCCTGCCCGGTTCCGCCGAACACGTCCGGCTGCGGCAGGTCCAGGCCCGGCAGGCGGGGTTGCCGGCGCACCACGCGCTGGCCGCCCTGGTGCTGCGCCGGATCTCCCGGCTCGATCAGGACGGCGGCACGACCGACGTGGAGTCCCCGCTGGTTCCGGTGACGGCGCAGGAGGCGCGGGAGACGGGCCTGCCCGCGGGGGCGGCGATCCCGCCCGCGATCGGGGCCGCCGTCGCGGGCGCGCTCAGCGCGCCGCTGGAGGTGCTCGTGGAGCGGGGGGTGGTCCCCTCGGCCGAGGTGCTGGCCGGGCTGGTTCCGCAGCTCGTCGCCGCGGTGACCGCCGACCGGTACGCGGACGCGGCGCTGCGGACCCTGGTGGCGGCGACGTACCGCGCCTTCCGCAACCGTCGGTCGCTGCTCCTGCTCGACCTCGAACACCAGGTCCGGATCGACGAACTCCCCTGGATCCGGGCGGTCTCCGGGCACCGCGGCAGCGGTGAGGACGTCCGGGAGCCCGCCCACGAGGCGGTGCGCCGGCTCGGCGAACTGGCCGTGCGGGCCTTCCCCGCGACGCTGTTGCCCAACCCGCTGGTCCGTGAGCTGGCGCAGCTCGCGGGTCAGGCGGAGCTGGGCGCCCCCTTCGTGGAGGAGCTGGCCGCCGACATCTTCACGGGGTCGTTCACGCCCAAGTTCCTGGTGGCCGCGCGGGTCGCCGCGGAACTCCTCGACGGGAGTCTGTACGCGCGCTACTACGGCATCGACTACGCGGCGGTGCGCCGCATGGCGGTGGCCCGCGCGGCCGATCGGGCGGCGGGCGTCAACCGGGCTCGCACAGCACCGGACTTCGCACGGATGTGCGCAGACCGGGCGGGGAGCGGCGGCTCCTGGGGGACCGCCGCGAACGGAACGGTGATCGAGCAGGCGCAGATCCTCACCACCCACAACCTCGCCACCTTGGTCGCCCGGGCCGGTATCGCGCCGCTGCCCGGCTGGGCGGGCTTGGCGGGCGACTGCTTCGACGTCGTCTGCCGGTCGGTGGCCCGCGTGGAGGGCAACCCCCGTCCGCTGCCCGCCGTCAAGGACGCGGCGTACGCCTGGCGGCAGATGCTGTTCCACCTCTCGCTGTGCGGGGAGGCGGACCGGCGCGCCGCACTGGCCCGGATCGACGCGGAGGCCGCCCTGCGCCCGGCGCACGTCCGGGCCCGCCTGGCCCCGGCCCTGGCCGGGCTCCGGCTGGTGGCCGGGGGCGGCACGTTCGGTCCGGACGGCACCGCCGACGGCGGTGGCGCCCGGCGGCTGTTGGGCTGGAGCACCGACGGGCATTGGATGTGCCGCGTCGAGGTGCCGGGGCGTCAGGAGGTACCGCGGCGTTAACACGCCGGAGGGGCGGTCCGCCGCCCATCCCGGACGGCCGACACGAACGGATCATGGAATTTGATCCGGATCGACAGGGTGTGATGCATTGATCACGCACCGTTCCCGTCGGTTACCCGGAGGATCTTCCATGCGCACGGTCCGAGAGTCGGTTCTGGACGTCCTGCGGACACGTGGGATGACCACGGTGTTCGGCAACCCCGGTTCCACCGAACTGCCCATGCTCAAGGAGTTCCCGGACGACTTCCGGTACGTCCTGGGGCTCCAGGAGGCCGTGGTCGTCGGGATGGCCGACGGCTTCGCGCTCGCCTCCGGCACCACCGCCCTCGTCAACCTGCACACCGCGCCCGGCACCGGGAACGCGATGGGGGCCGTCCTCAACGCGCGGGCCAACCGCACCCCCATGGTGGTCACCGCGGGCCAGCAGGTGCGGGCCATGCTCACCATGGAGGCCCTCCTCACCAACCCGCAGTCCACGCTGCTGCCCCAGCCCGCGGTGAAGTGGGCGTACGAGCCCCCGCGTCCCGCGGACGTGGCGCCGGCCCTGGCTCGGGCGGTGCAGATCGCCGAGACCCCGCCGCAGGGGCCGGTGTTCGTGTCGCTGCCGATGGACGATTTCGACGTGGTCCTCGACGCGTCCGAGGACGCGGCGGCGCAGCGGACCGCGGCCCGCACCGTGACCCACGCGGCCGTTCCTTCCGACGAGGCGGTGCGCGAGCTCGCCGGACGGCTGGGGGGCGCCCGCAGCGCCGTCCTGGTCGTCGGCAACGACGTGGACGCCGCCGGGGCCTGGGACGCGGTGGTCGCGCTGGCCGAGCGGACGGGGCTGCCCGTGTGGTCGGCTCCGACCGAGGGCCGGGTCGCCTTCCCCAAGTCGCACCCCCAGTACCGGGGAATGCTTCCCCCGGCCATCGCGCCGCTCTCCCGCTGCCTGGAGGGACACGACCTGGTCCTCGTGATCGGCGCCCCGGTGTTCTGCTACTACCCCTACCTCCCGGGCACCTACCTGCCCGACGGTACGGAGCTGGTGCAGCTGACCCGTGACGCCGACGAGGCGGCCCGCGCCCCCGTCGGCGACGCGATCGTCGCCGATCTCACCCTGACCGTACGGGCGTTGTTGGCCGAGCTGCCCGGACGGGAATCCCCCGCCGCGACGGACCGGATCGCGCCGGTGGAGTCCACCGAGACCCTCGACGGGATCCTCACCCCGCTCGCCGCGATGACGGCCGTCGCCAAGGGCGCCCCCGAGAACACCCTGTGGATCAACGAGTCCCCTTCCAACCTGGGGCAGTTCCACGACGCGACCCGGATCTCCACGCCCGGCTCCTTCCTGTTCACCGCGGGCGGCGGCCTGGGCTTCGGCCTCGCCGCGGCCGTCGGCGCCCAGCTCGGCGCCCCCGACCGGCCCGTGGTGTGCGTCATCGGCGACGGTTCCACCCACTACGCCGTCCAGGCCCTGTGGACCGCCGCGGCCTACAAGGTGCCGGTCACCTTCGTCGTCCTCAGCAACCAGCGCTACGCCATCCTGCAGTGGTTCGCCCAGGTGGAACGCGCGCAGGGCGCCCCCGGCCTGGACATCCCCGGCCTCGACATCACCGCCATCGCCACCGGCTACGGCGTACCCGCCCACCGCGCCACCGGCTTCGGTGAACTGACCAAGCTGGTACGCGAGTCGGCCCTCCAGCAGGACGGCCCGGTGCTCATCGACGTCCCCGTCACCACCGAACTCCCCTCGCTGTAGCCCCTCCCGCGCTCGCCCCGCACCGCCCCGGAAGGCCGGTATGCCCCTCACCACCGACACCCCCCTCCTGCGCGCCCTCCGCACCGCGCTGCCCGCCGAAGCACTGCTGACCGACCCCGTCTCCCTGGCCGCGCACTCCAGGGACTCGGCGCCCTTCTCCGAGTGCGGCACCCCGGCGGTGGTCGCCGTACCCCGGACCGCCGAGCAGGTCGAGCACGTCATGCGGACCGCGTACGCGTTGGACGTCCCCGTCGTGCCGCAGGGCGCCCGGACCGGACTGGCGGGCGCCGCCAACGCCGTCGACGGCTGCGTCGTGCTGTCCACCACCGCGATGGACCGGATCCTGTCCGTCGACCCGGCCAACCGGCTGGTCCGCTGCGAGCCCGGGGTCACCACGCGCCGGCTGGCCGAGGCGGTCGCCGAGCACGGGCTGACGTACCCGCCGGACCCGGCCTCGTGGGAGCACTGCACCATCGGCGGGAACATCGCCACCGGCGCCGGCGGCATCTGCTGCGTGAAGTACGGGGTCACCGCGGACTACGTCCTCGACCTCGACCTCGTCCTGCCCGACGGCCGTCGCGTGCGCACCGGCCGCGACACCGCCAAGGGCGTCGCCGGCTACGACCTGACCCGGCTCGTCGTCGGCTCCGAGGGCACCCTCGCCGTCGTCGTCGGAGCGACGCTGGCCCTGCGGCCCGCACGGCCGCCGGCGCTGTCGCTCCTCGCCCAGTTCCCCACGCTGACGGCCGCCGGGGACGCCGTGGCGGCGATCATCGCGGCCGGCCACACCCCGTCCGCGCTCGAACTCCTCGACCGGGCCACCACCGAGGCCGTCGTCGACCTCGGCCGGCACCCCCTGCTGCGCTCGGGCAGCGCAGCCACCCTGATCGTCGAGAGCGACACCGCGAACCCGTCGGCGGACCTCACGGCCATGGAACTGCTCTGCAAGGAGGCCGGCTCCGACCACATCGCGACCTCGGCGACCCCCGAGGAGGCCCGCGAGATCATCGAGGCGCGCCGTCTGGTCAGTACGGCCCTCGCCGCGTACATGGCCTCCCACGGCGGAGGGCTGACCGCCTTCATCGAGGACGTGGCCGTACCCCGCTCCGCCCTGCCCACCCTGGTCGGCATGATCGAGGGGATCGCCGCCCGGCACCGGCTGAAGATCTTCACGCTGGGCCACGCCGGGGACGGCAACCTGCACCCCACCGTCGTCTTCGACCCCGCCGACCCTGACGAGGTGGAGCGCGCCCGTACCGCCTACGACGACATCATGGCGGCCGGCCTCGAACTGGGCGGCACCACCACCGGGGAGCACGGCATCGGGACCCTCAAGCGCGAGTGGCTGGAGCGCGAGCTGGGCCCCGTGTCCCTGGAGCTCCAGCGCGGACTCAAGCGCCTCTTCGACCCGAAGAACCTCCTCAACCCCGGGAAGGTCGTGACGGCATGACGCGGTCCACCGGGACACCCGAGGCCCTGGGCGGGCAGGTGGGCCAGGTGTACGGCCCGCCGCCGGTCCGGGCCGGCCTCGCGGAGGCCCTGCGCTTCGTGGCCACCCACACGCTGCCCGTCTTCGTCCGGGGCGTCGCGAACCCCCGCTTCGGGGTCATGGCGGCGTACGCGCGGATCAACCAGCCCGGCTGGTCGAACGCGACCCTGCGCGCGCTGAAGGCCCGCCACGGCGGAGCGCCCGTACAGGTCCGGGCGCTGTCCGGCGACATGCTCGTGCTGTTCGACCAGGAGGACATCCGCCGGTTCTTCGCGGAGCCCGTGGAGGTCCTCGCGATGGACGCCCCGGACAAGTACCGCAGCCTGTCGGTGTTCGAGCCCACCGGGGTGATCTGCTCCCACGGCGCCGTCCGCGAGGACCGGCGGCGGGTCAACGACCGGGCCCTGGCCTCCGACCGGCCCGTGCACCCGTCCTGTGCGGAGTTCCGAACGGTCGTCGAGGAGGAGTGCCGGCGGCTCACCGCGCGGCCCGTCGTCGACTTCCCGCTGCTGTGGAAGGCGATGACGCGCATCTCCCGGCGCGTGGTCCTCGGCGACCGGGCGGCCGACGACCAGGAACTGTCGGACTGGCTCGTGACCCTGCGCGGCCAGGCCAACTGGATGGGCCGGAGCAAGCCGGAGGCCACCAGGGCCCTGTACGCGAAGGCCGAGTCCCGGATCGCCGGGTACGCGGCCGACGCCCCCGCGCACGCCCTGGTGGCCCGCGCGCTCGTCGAGCCCTCCCCCGAGGGCACGGATCCGCTGGGCCAGACCCACCACTGGTTGCTGGGCATCGACCTGGCCGCCCCGGTCGTGGCCCGGACCCTGCTGCTGTTGGCCCACCATCCCGCCGAGCAGGAAGCGGCCCGCGCGGAGGCCGCCGACCCCGTCCCGGGACTGCCCCGGCTGCGGGCCTGCCTGGAGGAGTCGGCACGGCTCTACCCGATCGTCCCCGACCTGGTACGGGTCACCCGTGCCGAAACCGAGTGGCGCGGGGTCCGCTACCCGGCCGGGACGGACGTCCTGGTCCCGATGGGATTCCACCAGCGCGACCCCGAACAGGTCGACGGCGGGCACCTCTTCGCCCCGGGCCGATGGCTGGTCCCGGGGGTGCGCGACGACACCCGGATCGCCCCCTTCAGCCACGGCGGCGCCCGATGCCCCGGTGAACACATCGCGCTGCTGCTGACCTCGATGGTCTGCGCCGAGGTGCTGCGCGGCCACCGCATCACCGCCGCCCGCCCGTTCCTCGACGTGGGCCGCCCGCTGCCCGGCGTCCTGGACACGGCCGGCATCCGGCTGCGCCTACGGCCCGAGAACCGCTAGCCGGACCCCGAGCCCCCGGTCCCGCCCAACCGCTCACAGCCCGCGCGGGGCTCCCCCGCGCCGCCCCGAGAAGAAAGGCCCCTCGTGTCCGTCACCGAACCGGACGTCGCCTCCCTGCACCACGTCTGCCGTGAGCTGGCGGAGGCCGCCGACACCGTGCGCGAGGCGACCCGTTACGCGTCACGGGTCGCGCTGGGCTCCCGGTTGCCGGCCGCCACCCCGGGGCCCCGTCGGGCGCGGGGTGCCCGGCGGGCCCTGCTCGCCACGCTGATGGATCCGCGGGGGTTCGGCTGGGCGGCGCACGGGCGCGGGCCGCTGGCGGGCGCCGTATGGCTGGCCGGGATCCTGACGAGCCGGGAGAGCCTGGCGGTGAGCCTGGCCGTGGAGGGACTGAAGGCGCGGATCCGGGCCGCCTCGGTGCGCCATCCCGAGCTCCTGGAGAACCCGACCACGTCCCGGGTGCTGCGGGCCATCGACGAGGACCGGCAGGCGGAGGCCGTCCGGATCTTCAAGGGACTGCTGACGGAGAAGGGCGCCGAGTACGCCCTGGCCCTGCTCGCGCCGTCGTTCGCCGACATCATGGCCTGGAACGCGTTGACGGACGAGAACCCCTTCAACGACAACGCGGGCTGGCAGATCGCCACCAACCGGGCTCTGACCTCCGACTTCCTGACGGGGTTCAGCGGCAGCTTCTGGGCCTTCCTCGACCGGGGCCGCGGCCGCGCCGAGCCCCACGAGGCACCGGCGGAACTCCTGGGCGGCCTCGACGCCTCCGGGTCCATCGTCGGGTACGTCCGCAACATCGGGCTGATCGGCACCCGCGGCCTGATGCTGGTCCAGGAGGTCGACGGTCCGGACGGGACGCGCCGCTTCGTCATCCAACTGGCCGGCATGGGCAAGGGGTTCAACGAGGAGGGCCCGCAGGACCTGGTGGGCGCGCTCAACGCGGTGGGCACCACGGACACCGCGTACACCCGGGCGGTCGGCCGGGCGCTGCGCCGCCTCGTCCCGTCCGGGGCGGAGGTGGCGCTGGTCGGGCACAGCCAGGGCGGGATCACCGCCATGAACCTGGCGGCGAGCCCGGACTTCAACGCCCTGTACACGGTGACGCACGTCGTGGCGATCGGCTCTCCCATCGATCACAAACGCGCCGCGGATCCTCGGACGAAGGTGGTCTCCCTCGTCAACGAGCACGACATCGTGCCGACGCTGGAAGGCCGTTCGACGGTGTCCCCGTACGCGCTGCCGGAGCGGTTCACCGAGTTCGCGTGGACCGACGACACCCATGCCTTCCCCCTGTGCCACGCCGCCGAGCGGTACGCGCACAACCTCGAACACGACGTGCCGCACGCGCGGACGCACGTCGATTCCGAACTCGCAGCCTTCCGCGGCCGGGTCACCGGTACGCACCTGTTCACCCTCCACGACCGCTGAGGACCCCGTATGACCGACATCGCCCCGGCGACTCCCCCACCGGCCCCCTCCGAGGCTACGCCGGAAGCCGCCTCCGAAGCCGACGCGACCGCGGGCGAGCGGCTGCTGCCCGGTCAGGCGCGCCGCGCCTCCCCACCCGTCCCGGCCGCCGCGTACGGTCCTCCGGGGCTGTTGGAGCGACTGGAGTCGGCGGCCTTCGCCCGGCTCAACCGCTCCCGCGAGTGGCATGAACTCCCCGCACCCCTCGGACTGTTGAACCTGGCGGTGCTCCGTGAGGACCTGCGCCGGCACAACCTCCACGACACGTTCGGCGCGGGCGGCGAGCGCGACCGCCGGCCGACGGTCCGGCCGGCCCCGTACCGTTCGTACGACGGGTCGGGATACGACCCGTACGACGTGGACATGGGCCGGGTGGGCACCCGGCTGGACCGCAACGCCCCGCTGCACATGGCGTTCCCCGAGGACGACGAGTCCCTGATGGCACCCAGTCCGCGCGAGATCAGCAGGGAGTTGCTGGCCCGGCGCGGATTCGTACCGGCGCCGACCCTCAACCTGCTGGCGGCGGCCTGGATCCAGTTCCAGAACCACGGCTGGGCCAACCACGGGGACAACGAGGAGGCGGAGCCCTTCACCGTCCCGTTGGCCGCCGACGACGACTGGGCCGAGCAGGGCGGCGGCTGTCCGATGCGGGTGAACCGGACCCGCCCCGATCCGGTGGCGCACACCTCCCCGGACGCGCCTCCGACCTACGAGAACACCGTCACGCACTGGTGGGACGGCTCGCAGATCTACGGATCGGACGAGGCGCGCTGCCGGTCCCTGCGCACGGGCGAGCACGGCAAGCTCATCCTGACGGACGGCCGACTGCCCGCCGACCCGCGGCCGGGGATGGAGTGTCTGGACGCGACCGGCATGAACAGCGACTACTGGGCCGGACTGTCGCTGCTGCACACCCTGTTCGCCAAGGAACACAACGCGATCTGCGACCTGGTCCGTTCGCACCATCCCACCTGGGACGACGAGCGGCTCTTCCACACGGCGCGGTTGGTGAACACCGCCCTGATGGCGAAGATCCACACGGTGGAGTGGACGCCGGGCATCCTGGACACCCCGCTGCTCCAGCATTCGATGAACGCCAACTGGCACGGTCTGCTGCCGCGTTGGGTGACGCGCCGGTTCGGTCGGATCGGCGGCGAGGCCCTCGGCGGGATCCTCGGTTCCCGGACCGAACACCACGCGGCGCCGTTCTCCATGACGGAGGAGTTCGTCTCGGCGTACCGGTTGCACCCGCTGATCCCCGACGAGATCACCGTCCGGGACCACCGGCGCGGCGGCGTCCGCAAGGCCGTCGGCTTCGACGACATGCAGGGCGCGACGACCCGTACCTCACTCGACGAGTACGGCACGAGCGACCTGATGTACACCTTCGGCGTGTCGCACCCCGGCGCCCTGGTCCTGCACAACCACCCCGACGCGCTGCGCAACCTCACGCGCCTGTCGGGCGAGCGGATCGACCTCGGGACCGTGGACATCCTGCGCGACCGCGAGCGCGGCATCCCGCGCTACAACGCCTACCGGCAGATGCTGCGCAAGCGGCCGGTGACCTCCTTCGAGGAGCTCACGGGCGGGCACCCGGGCGACACCCCGCTGCTGCGGGAGCTCTACGACGGCCGGCTGGACCGGGTCGACACGCTGGTCGGGAACCTCGCCGAACCGCGCCCGGCGGGCTTCGGATTCAGCGACACCCTGTTCCGCATCTTCATCCTGATGGCCAGCCGGCGTCTGAAGAGCGACCGGTTCTTCACCACCGACTACCGGCCGGAGGTGTACACCGCCGAGGGGCTGCGCTGGGTCGACCGCAACTCGATGGTCACGGTGCTGCTGCGGCACCACCCGGAACTGGCCCCGGCCCTCGACGGCGTGTCCAACGCCTTCGCCCCGTGGAAGGAGCGCTCATGAGCACCGTGCCCGCCGCCCGGCGGCGTCCCACCGGCCCGGCGGACGGCCTGCGCGGCCACGCCGAGGCGCTGCGCGAGCGCGCGGAGCGGCTGCGCGGGGCCTGTGACGGGCTCGACTGGAAGGGCCCCCAGGCGGACGCGTTCCGCGCCCGTGTCGAGGAGCTCGCCCTGCGGTGCACCACGGCCGCCGAGGGTCTGACCCGTTCGGCGGCCCGCTTCGACGAGGGCGCCTGACCCGGGCGCCGCGAAGGCCGGGACGGACCACCGCCGGAAGGCGGTGGTCTACTTCATGCGGTAGGCCGCCTTGTCGGCGAGCTTCCCGTCCTTGAAGCACAGGCGCAGTACGTCGGAACTGCTGTTGTCGGTGCTGGAGAGGTACCAGGCGCAGGTGCTGCCGGTGGGCTCGGCGGGGCCGCCGTCCTTCAGGGCCTCCTTGACGAAGCTGTCGCCCGACGGGAGTTTCGCGCGGACCTCCGTCTCGTTGTCGCCGATCCGCACGGCCTCGTAGACCTTCGGGTCGAGCAGGGTCTTGTCGGCGATGTCGAGGAGCTTCCCCCCGCCGAGGACGAGCGCCACGGCCAGTCCGACGCCCACCACCAGCGCCACGCCGCAACCGATCAGACAACCCTTGCGCTGAGCCACGCCCGTTCCTCCGAGTCCGCCGTGTCCGGTGCCCTTCACCGTGACGTACCGACCTTCGCAGCGGGCGGCGTGGGCGGGCTGTCCCCGAAAGTCTCGGGCCGTCGCAACGATCGTCGTTTCAAGGCGCCGTTCGCGGTCGGACCCCCGGGGCCGTGTATACAAGAGGAGAAGGACGATCCGGACGAAACGAGAGGAACCACCTGTGAGTGAGCCCGTCGAGCCCCTGATCGTCGTCGGAGTGGACGGTTCGAACCATTCGAAGGAAGCGCTGCGCTGGGGCGTCGCCCAGGCCAAGGCCATCGGCGGCCGCGTACACGCCGTCATGAGCTGGGACTGGAACACCAATCCGTTCGCCGTGGGCACGGCCGAACAGGCTGAGCTGGTGCACGTCGAGGACGCGGCGCGGCAGAAGCTGTCGGACACCGTCGCCGAGGCGGTCGGCACCTCGCCCGGCGTGCCGGTGTTCCGCCGTGTCGAGCGGGGCTCGCCGGGCCAGGTGCTGGTGGAGGCGTCGCGTGAGGCGGAGCTGACGGTGGTCGGCACGCGCGGCTACGGCGGGATCAAGGGCGCGCTGCTGGGGTCGGTGAGCCAGCAGGTGGTCCAGTACGCGGCCGGCAGCGTCGTCGTGGTCCGTCACGGCGCCTGACGGGCGGCCGGCTCCCGGCTACGCCTCCCCGGGTACGGGAGCCGTCAGGTCCGAGGGGTCGGTGTTGGCCCCGCACAGGACGACGGCGACCCGCTTCCCCGGCGGCCGGGGTGCGGCGCGCAGCGCGGCCAGGGCGGTGGCGGCGCCCGCCTCGACCACGATCCGGTGTTCCTCCCACAGTTCCCGGCGGGCCGCGGTGATCTGCGCGTCGGTGACGAGCACCGAGTCGACGCCGGTCCGTTGGGCGGCGGCCAGCGCGTCGGCCGAAACCCTGGTGGCACCGAGGGAGTCGGAGGCGACGGAGACGACCGGGACGTCGACCGGGCGGCCCGCGTCCAGGGCGGCGTTGAGGGCCCGGCAGTGTTCGGGTTCGGCGGCGGTGACGTGGACGCCGTGCTCGCGCGCGGCCGTGGCGATGCCCGCGAAGAGTCCGCCGCCGCCGACCGCGACGACGACCGCGTCCAGGCCGGGCAGGGCGTCGCGGATCTCGTCCAGCAGCGTGCCGGCGCCCGCGGCGATCAGCGGATGGTCGTAGGCGTGACTGGCCAGCGCTCCGTGGGCGGCCGCGAACTCCTGGCTCGCGGCGAGCGCTTCGGAGTACCGGTCACCGACGAGGCGCACGTCGGCGCCGTAGCCGCGCAGCCGTTCCACCTTGACGGGACGGGCGTTGACCGGAAGGAACACGGTCGCGGGCACGCCGTGGGCGCGGGCCGCCCAGGCGCAGGCGATGCCGGCGTTCCCGCCGGAGGCTATCGTCACGCCGGCCGCGGGCAGGGAGCCGGCGGCGCGGTGCGCGGCGAGGAAGTTGTGGGCGCCGCGGGCCTTGAAGGAGCCGGTGTGCTGGAGGTACTCCAGCGCGTACCAGACGCCTTCGGCGGCGGGCACGACGGCCGCGGGCCGGACGGCGCCGGCCAGCCGGTCGGCGGCGGCGCGGACGGCGGCGAGGTCGAGCTGCTGTTCCATGGCTGACTGCCTTTCTGGTGACGGGACTTGGGGCGCGGGGTTGCGGGGCGAGGGGGCTCGGGTCGGCGCCTCAGCGGGCCGGCTCCGCGGGTGCGGCCGCCGCGATGAGCTGGCGCAGGGCGCCGTAGTACACCTCGTGGTCGGTCAGCGGGGGCAGTACGTCGGCCGTCGCCCCCGCCAGCACCGGGAACTCGGCCGGATCCAGCGCGGCCAGCGCGGTCCGGGAGGCCGCGGTGGCGGCCGCCGGATCGCGGTGGTCCACGAACGCCGCGCTGCCCAGGGTGAGGAGGTACATGCGGCGGTACACCGTCATCGCCTCGGCCGGGCTCATCCCGGCGGCGACGCTGTCGGCGAGCGCGGGCTCGACGAGCCGGGCGAGCAGCTGGCGGCCGAGCCAGGGGCGACCGCCGCGCAGCACGAGCAGCCCCGGGTGGGCGGTGAGCAGCCGGTACAGGGCGCCGAAGCGCAACTCGGCCGCCTCGGCCCAACCGGTGCCCGCGGGTACGTCGGGGAGTTGGGCGGCGAGGTGCTCGGTGCAGAGGTCCAGCAGTCCGGCGAGGTCGACGCAGCGGCGCTGGACGGTGGCGTGGGAGACGTCGAGCCGACCGGCGAGGGCGCGGAAGCTCAGCTGTCCGGGGCCTTCGTCGTCGAGGATCCGCAGGGCGGCCTCGGCGATCGCCTCCGGGGTCGCCCGGTCGAGGGAGGTTGATCTTCTCGGCATGAGATACACCGTATCAGCCATCGGCACATACGACGTATCAACACTTCCGTGTGATGCCCACTACGGCCATATTGCTGGTCATCGAGCCATATCCCACGACTTGTGTTGACAGCGGGTAGTCACATCGCTGCACTGAGCCCACGACTGCCCGTCGGTACGCCCCCCACGTCAAGGAGACCCCGTGCCGCCTCGCCTGCGTGCGTCGCTCCCCTGTCTGACCGCGGCCGCCCTGCTCGCCCTGTGCCTGTGCCCCGTCCCGGCCTCCGCCTCGGCGGCCGGCTCCTCCCCGGCCGATCCCACCGCGACCTCGGACACCCCGCTGGCGCTCACCCCGCCCATGGGATGGAACAACTGGGCGCACCACATGTGCGACATCGACGAGGCCACGGTCGTCGCCAACGCCGACGCGCTCGTGTCCACCGGGCTCGCCGCCAAGGGCTACGACACCGTCACCATCGACGACTGCTGGATGCTCAAGAGCCGTGACGCCGAAGGCGATCTGGTCGTCGACAGCGAGAAGTTCCCGCACGGCATGACCTGGCTGGGCGAGTACCTGCACGGCAAGGGGCTGAAGTTCGGGATCTACGAGGACGCCGGCTACCTGACGTGCGAGAAGTACCCGGGAAGCGGGGCGCCGAACGGCGGCGGCGCGGACAACTACGCCCGTGACGCACGGCTGTTCGCGTCCTGGAACGTGGACTACGTGAAGATGGACGGCTGCAACCTGTGGGTGCCGCCCGGCAAGACCAAGGAGGAGGCCTATCGGGACGCGTACAACGCCATCGCCAAGGCCCTGCGCGACAGCGGCCGGCCCATGGTGCTCTCGGCCTCCGCGCCCGCCTACTTCCAGCAGGGCGAATGGGGCGGCTCCGACTGGCACAAGGTCCTCGATTGGGTCGGCGAGACGGGCCAGTTGTGGCGCGAGGGCCGGGACATCAAGGTCTACAACCCCGCCGCTCCCGCCACCTCGCGGTGGAGTTCGGTCCTCGGCAACTACGGCTACAACCGCTGGCTCGGCCGGTACGCGGGCCCCGGCAACTGGAACGACCCCGACTTCCTGATCGCGGGCGCCCCCGGGCTGACCCCGGCGGAGAGCCGCAGCCAGGTCGGGCTGTGGGCCATGATGGCCGCTCCGTTCATCCTGTCCTCCGAGGTGTCGGAGCTCACCCCGGAGGGGCTGGCCGCGCTCGGCAACACGGATCTGATCGCCCTGGACCAGGACCGTCTCGGCCGGCAGGGCGCGGTGGTCTCCTCCAACGCCACCTTCGAGGTGCTGGCCCGGCCGCTGGCCGACGGCGACCGTGCCGTGGCGGTGCTCAACCGGTCCGCCACCGCCCGGGACGTCTCCGTACCGCTGGCCGACATCGGTCTGCACTCCTGCACGGTGGACGCGAAGAACCTGTGGGACGGGGAGAGCACCGAGGTGTCGACCTCGCTGACCGGTCGGCTCGACGCGCACGACACGGTCGTGTGGCGGCTGACCCCGCACGGCTGCGCCGACGCCGTACCGACCGGCCAGATCGTCGGCAACGGGTCCAAGTGCGCCGACGGAGCCAACACGACCGGTGTCGGCGCGGTCGTCCTGGCCGGCTGTACCGCCGGCGCCGACCAGCGCTGGACGCTCGGGGAGCACGGGCGACTGCTGCTGGCCGGCGAATGCCTGACGGCAGGTGGGGACGGTCCCATCGAGCTGGCCGGTTGTGCGAACGGCCCGCGGTCGGAGCAGCGTTGGAGCCACCGGCGCGACGGAGCCCTGGTCCACGGCGCGAGCGGGCTGTGCCTGACGGCGCCGGCGGCCGCCGCGACCCCCGACGCACCGGCCGAGCGGCTGCGGCTCGCCGACTGCGGCGACCACCGGCCCGACCAGGCCTGGGCGTTGCCCGTCTGACGGTCCGGGGCCGGCGGGACGATCAGGTCGTGTCGGGTCGCGTCGGGTCGGGTCGCGTCGGGTCGGGTTCGGGCCCGACCGGCCGGGCCCGTCGCATTGCACGACCCGCCGCCCGCCGGCCCGCATCGCGTGTCGTGATCACCCTCCCGGGGGAATCCCGCTCCCCGTGAGGGGGAGCCGTGAGCGAACGGCCACCGTGCGGCGGGGGCACTGGGTTCACTGGCCCGGCCATGGTCAGGGGCGGGCACCGGAGCGATCCGGTGCCCGCCCCTTTCCGACGTCAAGGGCCGCGAGGCCGACCGGCCGACAGGAGTGCACCCGACGTGACCGAGGTGTCCGACGTGTCCGACGTGTCCGAGACCGGCCCCGAGCACCCCGGGGCCGGCGATCTGTGGGGCCGGCTCGCCGACGGCGTGGTGGAATTGCGCAAGCGGCGGCCCGCGGGCCGGGCCGACGGATCCGCGGACGGAACCAATCCGGCGGACCCGCGGTTCCGAATCGCCGTAGAGACCTGCGGATGCGAGGGAATGGGTGCGGATCCCGGAGGATCGGTCCGTGAATGACGCGACACGGGCCGACGAAGGCCTCGCCGTCCTGCTCGGCCGGGTCGCCGAGGGCGACGAGGCGGCCTTCGGCGAGGTGTACGGGGCGGTGTGCGGGCGCGTGCTGGGCGTGACGCTCGCGGTCCTGCGCGACCGCTCCCAGGCCGAGGAGGTGACCCAGGAGGTGTTCGTCGAGGTGTGGCGTACCGCCGGGCGCTACCGGAGCGACCGGGGCAGCGTGCGGACCTGGGTGCTGACGATGGCCCACCGCCGGGCGGTGGACCGGGTCCGGTCGGCCCAGGCATCGACCGACCGGGAACGGCGGGCCGCCCGGCTGGAGTCGGCGCTGCCCGAGTTCGACGAGGTCAGCGAGGCCGCGCTGGAGCGTGACGAGGCCGCCCGGGTGCGCCGCTGCCTGGGCTCGCTGACCGGGATCCAGCGCCAGTCGGTGACCCTGGCCTACTACCGGGGCCTGACCTGCCGAGAGGTGTCCGAGGCGCTGTCCGTGCCGTTGGGTACCGTCAAGACCCGGCTGCGGGACGGCCTGCTGCGGCTGCGTGACTGTCTCGGGGTGAGCGGCTGATGAGCACGGAGAACATGCACGAGGCGACGGGTGCCTACGTCCTGGACGCGCTGTCACCGGCGGAGCGCGCCGCGTTCGAGGAGCACCTGGCGACCTGCCCGGACTGCGCCCGGGAGGTACGGGAGTTCGCGGCGACCGCGGCGCTGCTCGGCGCGGCCGTGTCGGTGGAGCCGCCGCCGGGGATGCGGGACGAGGTGCTGCGCCGGATCCGGGAGGCACCGGCCGCGCCCGGCAAGGACCGGGGCCCGGCCCCGGACCCGGACCGGGCCCCGGGTTCACCGGCCCGGCACGCGGCCCGGGGCGGGAGATAGGCACAGCGTAGTGTATGGTGAAATTTTTAC
>NZ_JANFAK020000108.1 GCF_024721315.2 Streptomyces sp. Isolate_45 | reverse complement strand
GCACCGTCCGCGCCCGCGCCGTCGGAGCCCGCCCCGGCCGCGTCGGTCGTCGCCGACCCGCCGCACGAGCGGACCGCCGCGGCCTCCGGGACGCTGTCCGTGCCGGACCTGACGAAGTCCGCGCCCGAGGCGCAGCCGCTGCCGCCGCGAGCCGAGCAGCTCCAGCTGCGCGGGGACATCACGTACGCGCTGCCCTCGCTGGACCTGCTGGAGCGGGGCGGTCCGGGCAAGACCCGCAGCGCCGCGAACGACGCGGTCGTGGCCTCGCTGAGCAACGTGTTCACCGAGTTCAAGGTCGACGCGCAGGTCACGGGCTTCACCCGGGGCCCGACGGTCACCCGCTACGAGGTGACCCTCGGCGCCGCGGTGAAGGTCGAGCGGATCACGGCGCTGGCGAAGAACATCGCCTACGCCGTGGCCTCCCCGGACGTGCGGATCATCAGCCCGATCCCCGGCAAGTCGGCGGTCGGCATCGAGATCCCGAACACCGACCGCGAGATGGTGAACCTGGGGGACGTCCTGCGCCTCGCGGACGCCGCCGAGGACGACCATCCGATGCTGGTGGCGCTCGGCAAGGACGTCGAGGGCGGCTACGTCATGGCCAACCTCGCGAAGATGCCGCACGTGCTGGTCGCCGGCGCGACGGGCTCCGGCAAGTCGTCCTGCATCAACTGCCTGATCACCTCGGTGATGGTACGGGCGACCCCGGAGGACGTCCGGATGGTGCTCGTCGACCCCAAGCGGGTCGAGCTGACCGCGTACGAGGGCATCCCGCACCTGATCACGCCGATCATCACCAACCCGAAGAGGGCGGCCGAGGCCCTCCAGTGGGTGGTCCGCGAGATGGACCTGCGCTACGACGACCTGGCCGCCTTCGGCTACCGGCACATCGACGACTTCAACCAGGCGATCCGGGACGGCAAGATCAAACTGCCGCCGGGCAGCGAGCGGGAGCTGAACCCGTACCCGTACCTGCTGGTGATCGTCGACGAGCTCGCGGACCTGATGATGGTGGCGCCGCGCGACGTGGAGGACTCGATCGTCCGGATCACCCAGCTCGCCCGCGCGGCCGGCATCCACCTGGTGCTCGCCACGCAGCGGCCCTCCGTGGACGTGGTGACGGGTCTGATCAAGGCCAACGTGCCCTCCCGGCTCGCCTTCGCCACCTCCTCGCTCGCCGACAGCCGGGTCATCCTGGACCAGCCGGGCGCCGAGAAGCTGATCGGCAAGGGTGACGGACTGTTCCTGCCGATGGGAGCGAACAAGCCGGTCCGTCTCCAGGGCGCGTTCGTCACCGAGGACGAGATCGCCGGGATCGTCCAGCACTGCAAGGATCAGATGGCGCCCGTCTTCCGGGACGACGTGACCGTCGGGCAGAAGCAGAAGAAGGAGATCGACGAGGAGATCGGCGACGACCTCGACCTGCTGTGCCAGGCCGCGGAACTCGTCGTCTCCACCCAGTTCGGCTCCACCTCGATGCTCCAGCGCAAGCTGCGCGTCGGTTTCGCCAAGGCGGGGCGACTCATGGACCTGATGGAGTCGCGGGGGATCGTCGGCCCGAGCGAGGGTTCGAAGGCGCGCGACGTCCTGCTCAAACCGGACGAGCTGGACGGCGTGCTCGCCGTGATCCGGGGCGAGGACACGCCGTAGAACGGGGGTCCGTCCGGCTCACTCGACCGTATGGGATCGGCGGGCAACCGTTTCCCTTGGGCGTGCGTCAAGTTGAGGAGACGACGGGGGTCCTCCCGAAGCCATTCGGATGGCGTAGGAAGAGGACCCTCCGGTTGCCCCACCCTTTCGTCACCCCCCTAGACTGGTAAGCCAGCAGGTGGCTACACGCTCGAAAGGCGCCCTCGTGTCCATCGGCAACTCCAACTCCCCCGAAGAAGAGCGGCCTTCGACCGACGACCGGTCCGAGGACCGCATCGTCGAACGTTCCGTCGAAGAGCCGTCGATCGGGACGGCCCTCAAGAAGGCCCGGATCGCCGCCGGGCTCACCGTCGACGAGGTCAGTTCCACCACCCGCGTGCGCATCCCGATCGTGCACGCGATCGAAGAGGACGACTTCACGCGCTGCGGCGGCGACGTCTACGCCCGCGGTCACATCCGTACGCTCGCCCGCGCCGTGCACCTCGATCCGGCACCCCTGATCGACAGCTACGACGCGGCCCACGGCGGCCGGCCGGCACCCACCCCCGCCGCGCCGATGTTCGAAGCCGAACGCATCCGTCCCGAACGGCAGCGGCCCAACTGGACCGCCGCCATGGTCGCCGCCATCGTCGCCGTGATCGGCTTCGTCGGCTTCACCGCCTTCAGCGGTGGCGACGCCCAGAGCAAGCGTCCGCTGGCGGAAGGTTCCGCCTCCCCGAAGCCCGCACCCAAGCAGACGGCGGGCAAGCCCGCCGCCCAGCCCCAGCAGACCCCGCAGGCGCCCAAGCCGACGCCGTCCGACAGTGCCATCGCAGCGGCTCCCAAGGACCTCGTCACGGTGGTCCTGACGGCCAGCGAGGGTGAGAGCTGGATCTCCGCGAAGGACCACAGCGGGCGACTGCTGTTCGACGGAACCCTCGCGCAGGGCGAGTCGAAGACCTTCACGGACAAGGAGTCGATCGACCTCGTGCTCGGTGACGCCGGGGCCGTGAACCTCTTCGTGAACGGCAAGGAGATCAAGGACAGCTTCCAGCCCGGTCAGGTGGAACGTCTCACCTACACCAAGGAAGATCCGCGCCAGGGTCAGGCCCAGGCGGGCTGACCAGCGCGGAACAGTAAATTCCAGATCCCCGGGACGTCGCGCGGCACCCGCCGCCGGCCCCGGGGATCTTGTCGTGGCGGGACGTGGGGCGGGGGCCGGGGTCGGGACGAAGTAGTCTTGAGTCCATGCCCGAACGCCGTACCGTCGCCCTTGTCACTCTTGGCTGCGCCCGTAACGAGGTGGACTCGGAGGAGCTCGCAGGCCGCTTGGCGGCGGATGGCTGGGAGCTCGTCCAGGACGCCGCCGACGCGGACGTAGCCGTCGTCAACACCTGCGGCTTCGTCGAAGCCGCGAAGAAGGACTCCGTAGACGCCCTGCTCGAAGCGAACGACCTGAAGGACCACGGCAGGACCCAGGCCGTGGTCGCCGTCGGCTGTATGGCCGAGCGCTACGGCAAGGAACTCGCCGAAGCGCTCCCCGAGGCCGACGGAGTCCTCGGTTTCGACGACTACGCCGACATCTCCGACCGCCTCCAGACCATCCTCAACGGCGGCGTCCACGCCTCCCACACCCCGCGCGACCGGCGCAAGCTGCTGCCGATCAGCCCGGCGGAGCGCCAGGACGCCACTGTGGCCCTGCCCGGCCACGCGCAGGAGCCCGAGGCCGCCCCGGCCGACCTGCCCGACGGCCTCGCCCCCGCCTCCGGGCCGCGCGCGCCCCTGCGCCGCCGGCTCGACAAGAGCCCCGTGGCCTCGGTGAAGCTGGCCTCGGGCTGCGACCGCCGCTGCTCCTTCTGCGCCATCCCGTCCTTCCGCGGCTCCTTCATCTCCCGCCGCCCCAGCGACGTGCTCGGCGAGACGCGCTGGCTGGCCGAGCAGGGCGTCAAGGAGGTCATGCTGGTCTCCGAGAACAACACCTCGTACGGCAAGGACCTCGGCGACATCCGACTGCTGGAGACCCTGCTGCCGGAGCTCGCCGCCGTCGACGGCATCGAGCGCGTCCGCGTCAGCTACCTCCAGCCCGCCGAGATGCGGCCGGGCCTGATCGACGTACTCACCTCGACCCCCAAGGTCGTCCCGTACTTCGACCTCTCCTTCCAGCACTCGGCCCCCGACGTGCTGCGCTCCATGCGCCGCTTCGGGGACACCGACCGCTTCCTGGAGCTGCTGGACACCATCCGCTCCAAGGCCCCGCAGGCCGGCGTCCGGTCCAACTTCATCGTCGGCTTCCCCGGCGAGAAGGAGTCGGACTTCGCCGAGCTGGAGCGTTTCCTCACGCACGCCCGCCTCGACGCCATCGGCGTCTTCGGCTACTCGGACGAGGACGGCACCGAGGCCGTCACGTACGACGGGAAGCTGGACGCGGAGACCATCGCCGAACGCCTCGCCCACATGCAGCGCCTCGCCGAGGAGCTCACCTCGCAGCGCGCCGAGGAGCGCATCGGGGAGACCCTGGAGGTGCTCGTCGAGACGGTAGTCCCGCTCGACGAGGCCGAGGAGGGCGAGGGTGCCTACGGGCGCGCCGCCCACCAGGCCCCGGAGACCGACGGCCAGGTCGTCTTCACCGACGGCACGGGACTGGTTCCCGGGCGTATCGTCACGGCAAAGGTGGTCGGCAGCCTCGGCGTCGACCTGGTGGCCGAGCCCCTGGGCATGGAATTTGAGGAGGCGGCCGGATGACCGGAGTCCCGGCATCGGCGGCGGGCGGGACCGGCCGCCGGCCCGCGCCCGGCACCAAGCTCGGGACTGCGGCCGTCAACCAGGCCAGCCTGTGGAACATCGCCAACATCCTGACGATGATCCGGCTCGTCCTCGTGCCGGGATTCGTCATGCTGCTGCTCGCCGACGGGGGCTACGACCCCGTCTGGCGGGCGTGGGCGTGGGCGGCCTTCGCCGTCGCCATGATCACGGACATCTTCGACGGCCACCTCGCGCGGACCTACAACCTGGTCACCGACTTCGGGAAGATCGCCGACCCCATCGCCGACAAGGCGATCATGGGCTCGGCGCTCATCTGTCTCTCCTGGCTGGGTGACCTGCCCTGGCTGGTGACCGGGGTGATCCTGGGCCGGGAGCTCGGCATCACGCTGATGCGCTTCTGGGTCATCCGCTACGGAGTGATCCCGGCCAGCCGGGGCGGCAAGCTGAAGACCCTCGCCCAGGGCACGGCCGTGGGCATGTACGTCCTCGCGCTCACCGGACCGCTGGCGACCATGCGGTACTGGGTGATGGCGATCGCCGTCGTGCTGACCGTGGTCACCGGTTTGGATTACATCCGGCAGGCCGTCGTCATGCGTCGCGCCGGACTGGCCGCGGAGCGGGCCTCGAAGTGATGTACGGGGCGGGGGACGGGCCGGGGGTCGCACGGGCGGCCGAAGGCGCCACGGGGGTGGCGGGGGACGTACTGAGGCTGCTCGCGGAGAGTGATCAAACGGTCGCCGTGGCGGAGTCGCTGACCGGAGGGATGGTCGCGGCCGAGCTGACGGCGGTTCCGGGTGCCTCCCGCTCCTTCCGCGGCTCGGTCACGGCGTACGCCACGGAGCTCAAGCACCGCGTCCTCGGGGTGGACGCGGGGCTACTGGCGGCCGAAGGCGCGGTGAACGCGCAGGTCGCGCAGGAGATGGCCGACGGGGTGCGGCGCGTCATGGGCGCTTCGTGGGGGATCGCTACCACCGGAGTGGCCGGTCCGGACCCTCAGGACGGGCAGCCGGTGGGCACCGTCTTCATCGCCGTGGCAGGTCCGGGGGGCAGGAAAACGGCCCGGCTGCGGTTGAACGGCTCCCGTACGGAAATTCGTAGGGAGAGTGCACGGACTGTGCTCGAACTGTTGTCGAGCGAACTCCGCGAGAATCTGCGGGGGCAGGATACGGAACGGAACGGGGGGATTTGATGTTTGCAGCCCTGAGTGAACACGACATCGCTCCCCGCACGGCCGCGGCGCGAGGCGGTACGGTGGGGCGTGAAGGTTACGGCTACACGGTCAGAGGAGGGAGCCACCGATGATTCTGCTCCGTCGCCTGCTGGGTGACGTGCTGCGTCGGCAGCGCCAGCGCCAGGGCCGTACTCTGCGCGAAGTCTCCTCGTCCGCCCGAGTTTCGCTCGGCTATCTCTCCGAGGTGGAGCGGGGGCAGAAGGAGGCATCCTCCGAGCTGCTCTCCGCGATCTGCGACGCGCTGGACGTACGGATGTCCGAGTTGATGCGCGAAGTCAGCGACGAGCTGTCGTTGGCCGAGCTTGCGCAGTCGGCAGCTGCAAGCGAACCGGTGCCGGCACCGGTGCGCCCGATGCTCAATTCCGTCTCCGTGGCCTCGGTCACGGGACCGGAGCGGGTGACCATCAAGGCACCCGTGGAAGCGGTGAACGTCGTAGCCGCTTGAGTGCACGTGAGCATGTGAGTGTGGCGGGAGCCCCGGGTGGTGCGTGAAGCACCGGCCCGGGGCTCCTTGCCGTGCGGGGGCCGTCGGGGCGACGTGGCGGGCGTTCTGGGTGCGGGGGGCGGGACGGTGCGGGAGGATGGGCCCGTCCGGGATCCGGCCCGCTGGGAGGTGGCCGTGCGGCGGTTGCTCATACCCCTCGCCCTGGCGATGGGCGTGCTGTGGTGGTGGGCCGTGCTGCGGCTGGCGCTGGCACCGGCCGAGTCCGGGCCCGTGGAGGGCGCGGTGGCGGTGGGCGGCTGGGGGCTGGGGCTGCTGCCGGTGCACTGCGCGCGGCGGGCGGACCGGGGGCGGGCCGGGGCGGAGGCCGCGGCCGGGGTCACCAGGGCATCGACACTCCACCGTTCGGGCGAAGGATCTGGCCCGTCATGAAGGACGAGGCGTCGCAGGCGAGGTAGAGCACGGCCTGGGCGATGTCCTCGGGCTCGCCGACCCGGCCCAGCGGGGACATGCGCACCATCGTCGCCTCGGTCCGTTCCAGGACCTCGGCGCTGTGCCGGCCGGTCATCGGGGTGCGGATCCAACCGGGGGCCACGGCGTTGACGCGGATGCCGTGCGGCCCGCTCTCGGTGGCGAGGGTCTTCGTCAGCTGGATCACGGCCGCCTTGGCGGCGCTGTAGCAGAGCAGGCCGGGCTGGGCCGCGTCCACGGCCCCGGAGGCCATGGTGATCACCGAGCCGGGGCGGCCCGCGGCGATCATGGCGCGGACGCCTTCCTGGCAGGTGCGCAGCACCCCCTTGAAGTTGACGTCCAGGATCCGGTCGAGGTCCTCGTCGGTGGTCTCCAGGACGGTGCTGGTGTGCATGACCCCGGCGATGGCGGCGACGACGTCGAGCGGCCCGGCCGCGGCGACGGCAGCCCGCAGGGCGGCGCGGTCGGTGACGTCGAGGGGGTGGCCGGTGGCGGCCCCGCCGGCCCCGGTGATCTGTGACGTCGTCCCGGCGAGGCCGAGCTCGTCGCGGTCCGCGCAGTGCACGGTCGCGCCCGCCCGGGCCAGCAGCACGGCGGTGGAGCGGCCGATGCCGCTGGCGGCCCCGGTGACGAAGGCGGTGCGGCCGGTGAGGTCGTACGCGATGGCGGGTGTGGGCATGCAAGGGACCGTACGAGTGAATCTGACGGGTCGTCAACCGGTGCGGCGGTGCCCGACGGGCGCGGGGGCGGGCCCGAACTGGCAGCGCGGGCACCAGTACGTGGGGCGATCGTCCTGCGGGGCCTCGCGGACGGAAGTGCCGCAGCGCAGGCAGGGGCGGTGGGAGCGGCCGTAGACGAACAGCTCCCGGCCGGGGACGCGGCTGCCGGTGGTGGAGCGCCGTCCGTGCTCGCCGATGTTGGCGGCCAGCAGGCGCTGGGCCGCGGCCGCGAGACGGGGGAGGGTGACCTCGGGATCGGGGAGCGCGCCGACCGGGGTCCAAGGGGTCACCTGGGCCAGGAAGCAGGCCTCGGACTTGTAGATGTTGCCGATGCCGGCCAGGTTGCGCTGGTCGAGCAGGGCCTCGCCGAGGGGGCGGTCCGGGTCGGAGAGCAGGTTGGCGGCGGCCTGCCCGGGGTCCCAGTCGGGGCCGAGGAGGTCGGGTCCGAGGTGGCCGACGACCTTGTCCTCGTCGGCGGTGCGGAGCAGTTCGAGGACGGGCAGCCGGTAGCCGACGGCGGTGGTGTCGGCGGTGCCGAGGACGGCGCGGATCTCGTACGCGGGGCCACCGCGCCACTTCTCGCCCGGGGCGAAGACGTGCCAGGCACCGTCCATGCGCAGGTGGCTGTGGAGGGTGAGGCCGCCTTCGAGGCGGGCGAGGAGGTGCTTGCCGCGCGGGGTGACGTCCAGGGTGGTGCGGCCGGTGAGGTCGGCGAGGGCGAAGCGCGGGACGCGCAGGTCGCTGAGGGTGAGCGGCTTGCCGGCGAGGGCGGTGTGGAGGCGGCTCGCCGCGCGGTGGACGCTGTCTCCTTCGGGCATGGGGCCATTGTCGCGCCGGGCGGCCGCCGGTGCGGGCGGGTGGCGGTCCGGCGGGGGCGGGCCGGCGGTGCCGCGCGGGGTGACGTCCAGGGTGGTGCGGTGGGGCGCGGGGGCCGGACGTCGAAACCCCCGCGGGCAGGTGCCGCGGGGGTTTCCGGGACCGGTGGTGAGGAGGGCCCGGGGCCGATCCCCTACTTCCAGACGAGTTCCTTGTTCTTGCTGAGGATGTTGTACGGCTCGCCCCAGTACTGGGCGGCGGTGACCTTCGTCTGGGCCGACGGGGCGAGGGCTATCGCGCAGCTGGTCTGCGTCTTGCCGTTGGTGAAGCCCTTCGGCAGCGACTCGTTCGGGCACTTCTCGAACTTCCCGATGACGGACACGCCCTGGGCCTCGCTGCCGTCCGGGAGGAGGCCCTTGATGTGGCCCACGGAGGTGTGGGACAGGTCCACCGTGCCGGTGTTCTGGACCGAGTAGCGGACGTAGTAGGGGATCATCCCCTTCACCTTGTCGCCTAGCTTCAGGACGTCCAGGTCGGCCGGGTTGCCCTGCTCGATCGCGGTGACGGTGAGGGCGATCCGGCCGCCCTTGGTGCTGCCGTAGTCGAACGGGATCTGCGCGGCCTCGCCGATCTTGAACTGCTGGCCCGACTTCGCCGTGCCGTTCGCTCCCGGCACGGAGGCCCCTCCGGTGCTCGCCGACGAGCTCGGGGCGGCCGGGCTGCTGGGCTGGTCCGAGGGCGTGGCGGGCTGGGAGGGCTGGGTGGCGGAACTGCTGGGCTGCGCCGCGGGGAGTTCCTCGTTGCCGTTCTTGCAGCCCGTGAGGGCCAGGGTGCCGGCGACCGCCAGGCCGACCGCGCCCAGGGTGGTTCCGCGCATGCTGATGGTGCTCACTCTTCGTTCCCCCATGTTGGCGCACCGCCCGTGCGGTGCTCTGATCATCTTGATAAAGCATGGATAAGGGCGCGGGCGAGCTCGGGGGCGGTCGGCAGCAGTTTCGTGACATGGCCAGAACAGTGGCGGCACAGTCGAGACCTGACCGAGTCCTCGGCCGGCCTCGTACCCGTACGTGGGCGAGGCCCTCAGGTGCGCAGGCGCAGGCCCTTCGGGGTGGCGTGGAAACCGGCCGTCTCCAGGTCCGGGCCCAGGGGCGACGTCAGGGCCGGGGCGGCGTTGACCCGCTCCACCGTGAGCGCCGGGAGGGTGCCCGCACGGGACGCCGTGACCAGGGCCGTCGTGGCCGCCAGCAGCCGGGGGTCGCCGGCCTCCGGCCAGGCCAGCAGGGTCTTGCCGCCGCGCTCCAGGTACAGGGTGAGCTCCCCGTCGACCAGGACCACCAGGGAGCCCGCCTTGCGACCCGGCTTGTGCGTCGCGTCGCCCGGGGGATCGGGCCACGGCAGGGCCGCCCCGTACGCGTTCGCCGGGTCGGCGGCGGCCAGGACGACCGCCGCCAGCGGGGGCGGGGTCCGCTCGGCCGCCCGGAGCCGGTCCACGGCGCCGTCCATCGCGAACTGGGCCGCGCCCAGCCCCTCCACCACGTACCCCCGGCGGGCCTGGCCACTGTCCTCGAACGCGGACAGGACCCGGTAGACCGCGCTGAAGCCGCCGGCCACGCCCTCCGCCGCCACCGCGCCCCGGGTGACCACGCCGTGCCGGTCCAGCAGGGTGCGGGCCAGGGCGTGGGCCCGGTGCGTCGGGTCGGGGGCGGCCGCGGGCAGCAGCGACCAACGGCCCGAGACCGTCGGCGGACCCGTACGGGAGACGGTGGCGCCGAGCGTGCCGTAGCGCCCGCGCGGGACGGTGCGGCGGGCCCGGTGCGCGGTGGCGCCCGCCGTCCGGCCGGAACCCAGCAGGGAACGCAGCGGGGCCAGGGTGTCGTTCGTCAGGCGGCCCGACCAGGCCAGGTCCCAGACCACCGAGGCGAGCTCCGGATCGGAGGCCTCGGGGTGGGCGGCGCGGACGGACTGGGTGAGTTGGCGGAAGAACAGCCCGTAGCCCCCCGAGAGGGCGTCGAGGACGGCCTTGTGGAGCTCGCCGAGCTCCAGCGGGTGCGGCTCGGGGAGCAGTAGCGGGGCCGCGTCCGCCAGGTAGAGGGAGACCCAGCCGTCCTTGCCCGGCAGGGCTCCCGCTCCCGCCCACACCACCTCGCCCGTCGTGGTCAGCTCGTCCAGCAGGGCCGGGGAGTACCCGGTCACCCGCGACGGCAGGACCAGTCTCTCCAGCGCCGACGCGGGGACCGCGGCCCCCTGGAGCTGCTCGACGGCGCGGGCCAGGCCGTCGATGCCGCGCAGGCCGCCGCCCAGGTGCTGCCACTGGGGGAGGAAGGTGGCCAGCGAGGTGGGCGGAACCGGCTCCAGCTCCTGGCGGAGCGCCGCCAGCGAGCGGCGGCGCAGTCGGCGCAGCACGGCCGCGTCGCACCACTCCTGGCCGATGCCCGCCGGATGGAACTCGCCCTGGACCAGCCGGCCCGCCGCCGCGAGCCGGTGCAGGGCGCCGTCGGTCACCGCCGTGCCCAGACCCAGGCGGGCCGCGACGGTGACCGTGGTGAACGGGCCGTGGGTGCGGGCGTACCGGGCGAGGAGGTCGCCGAGGGGGTCCTTGACCGGTTCCGTGAACGCCTCGGGAACCCCGACCGGCAGGGCCGTGCCCAGGGCGTCCCGCAGCCGGCCCGCGTCCTCGATCGCCGCCCAGTGCTCCGCGCCCGCGATCCGGACGTCGACGACGCGGCGGGCGGCGCCGAGTTCACGGACCCACGCCGGATCCGCGCCGCGCTCGGCCAACTCCGCGTCGGTCAGCGGGCCCAGCAGGCGCAACAGGTCGGCCACCGATTCGGCGTCCTTGGCCCGCCGGTCCGGGGTCAGCCACTGGAGCTCACGCTCCAGGTCCTCCAGTACCTGCGCGTCCAGCAGTTCGCGCAACTCCGCCTGGCCGAGGAGCTCCGACAACAGGCGGGAGTCCAGCGACAGCGCCGCCGCCCTGCGCTCGGCCAGCGGTGAGTCGCCCTCGTACAGGAACTGGGCGACGTACCCGAACAGGAGGGAACGGGCGAACGGCGAGGGCTCGGGCGTGGTGACCTCGACCATCCGCACGCGGCGCGCCTCGATGTCCCCCATCAGCTCGGTCAGGCCCGGTACGTCGAACACGTCCTGGAGGCATTCGCGGACGGCTTCCAACACGATCGGGAAGGACCCGAACTCCGATGCCACCTGGAGCAGTTGCGAGGCGCGCTGGCGCTGCTGCCACAACGGGGTGCGCTTGCCCGGACTGCGCCGCGGCAGCAGCAGGGCGCGCGCCGCGCACTCGCGGAAGCGGGAGGCGAACAGGGCCGAACCGCCGACCTGGTCGGTGACGATCCCGTTGACGTCGCCCTGGTCGAAGGTGACGTCGGCCGCGCCCAGCGGCGGCCGGTCGTCGTCGAACCCGTGGGTGGGGACGTGCGCGGGATCGTGGTCGAGGAGGTCCATGGACAGCAGGTCGGCGTCCGGCAGGCGCAGCACGATGCCGTCGTCGGCATGCATGACCTGCGCGTCCATGCCGTACTTCTCGGCCAGGCGGGCGCCGAGGGCCAGCGCCCAGGGGGCGTGCACCTGGGCGCCGAACGGCGAGTGGACCACGACCCGCCAGTCGCCCAGTTCGTCACGGAACCGCTCGACGACGATGGTCCGGTCGTCCGGTACGTGGCCGCAGGCCTCCCGCTGCTCGGAGAGGTACGCGAGGACGTTGTCGGCGGCCCAGGCGTCGAGGCCCGCCGCGAGCAGCCGCAGCCGGGCGTCCTCGGCGCTCAGGCCGCCGAGCTCGCGCAGGAACGCGCCGACGGCGCGGCCCAGTTCGAGGGGGCGGCCCAGCTGGTCGCCCTTCCAGAACGGCAGCCGGCCCGGTACCCCGGGCGCCGGGGTGACCAGGACCTGGTCGCGGGTGATGTCCTCGATGCGCCACGAGGTGGTGCCCAGGGTGAACACGTCGCCCACGCGGGACTCGTAGACCATCTCCTCGTCGAGCTCGCCGACCCGACCGCCGCCCCTGCCGCCCTTCTTCGTGTCGGACGCGGCGCTGCCCGCGAGGAAGACGCCGAACAGCCCGCGGTCGGGGATGGTGCCGCCGGAGGTGACGGCCAGGCGCTGGGCGCCTGGTCGCCCCGTGATCGTCCCGGCGACGCGGTCCCACACCACGCGCGGGCGCAGCTCGGCGAACGCGTCCGACGGGTAGCGGCCCGCCAGCATGTCCAGCACCGCCGTGAACGCCGACTCCGGCAGGGCCGCGAAGGGCGCCGCCCGGCGCACCAGGGCCAGCAGTTCATCCAGCTGCCAGGTGTCCATCGCGGTCATCGCGACCAGCTGCTGCGCGAGGACGTCCAAGGGGTTGGAGGGGATCCGCAGCGACTCGATCGAGCCGGTGCGCATCCGCTCGGTCACCACGGCGGCCTGGACCAGGTCGCCCCGGTACTTGGGGAAGACCACGCCCGTGGAGACGGCGCCCACCTGGTGACCGGCGCGGCCCACGCGTTGCAGCCCGGAGGCCACCGACGGTGGGGACTCCACCTGGATCACCAGGTCCACCGCGCCCATGTCGATGCCCAGTTCGAGGCTCGACGTGGCGACCACGGCGGGCAACCGGCCGGCCTTCAGGTCCTCCTCGACCAGGGCCCGCTGCTCCTTGGACACCGAGCCGTGGTGCGCGCGGGCCAGCAGCGGCGGGGCGCCGAGGGCCGCGCCCGACTGGGCCATGACCTCGGCCGGGGGAGCGCCCTCAGGCAGGGGTGCGCCGGTGGCCCGCTCGTGGGCGATCTCGTTGAGCCGGTTGCAGAGCCGTTCCGCGAGCCGGCGGGAGTTGGCGAACACGATCGTCGAGCGGTGGGACTGCACGAGGTCCGCGATCCGCTCCTCCACGTGGGGCCAGATGGACGGCCTGTCGCCGCCCTCCTTGCCGTCGGTGGCGGGGGAGCCGCCCAGCTCGCCCATGTCCTGCACGGGGACGACCACCGACAGGTCGAACTCCTTGCCGGACGGCGGCTGCACGATCTCGACGCGGCCGCGCGGCGCGAGGTACCGGGCCACCTCGTCGACCGGGCGGACGGTCGCCGACAGCCCGATCCGGCGCGCCGGTCGCGGCAGCAGCTCGTCCAGCCGCTCCAGCGACAGCGCCAGGTGGGCGCCCCGCTTGGTCCCGGCCACGGCGTGCACCTCGTCCAGGATCACCGTCTCGATACCGGACAACGCGTCGCGCGCCGCGGAGGTCAGCATCAGGAACAGCGACTCCGGAGTGGTGATCAGGATGTCCGGGGGCCGCGTGGCCAGGGACCGCCGCTCGGCCGGCGGGGTGTCCCCCGACCGGATGCCCACCCGGATGTCCGGCTCGGGCAGGCCGAGGCGGGCCGATTCCTGCCTGATCCCGGTCAGCGGACTGCGCAGGTTGCGCTCCACGTCGACGGCGAGGGCCTTCAACGGGGACACGTACAGGACGCGGCAGCGCTTCTTCGGATCGGCGGGCGGCGGGGCCGAGGCCAACTGGTCGAGGGCGGCGAGGAACGCCGCGAGGGTCTTGCCCGAGCCGGTGGGCGCCACCACCAGCACGTCCGACCCCTCCCCGATGGCCCGCCAGGCACCCTCCTGCGCGGGGGTGGGCGTACGGAAGGCCCCCGTGAACCAGGAGCGGGTCGCGGGCGAGAACGAGGCGAGCGCGGAGCCGGACATGCCCCCATCGTGCACCCCGGCACTGACATACCGCCCGACCTGCGAGAACGCCCGCACCCGACCGGGCGCAGAATGGGGGGATGGGGACGGACGAGGGACGCGGCGAGTGGGCCCGGCACTGGCAGTACGCGGAACTGCCCGGCCTGGACCTCCTGCGCGCCCGCTACGTGCGCCACACCTTCCCGCGCCACGCCCACGACGGATACGTGATCGCCGCCGTCACCGGCGGCGTCGAGGAGATCGGCCTCCCCGGCGGCACCGTGCGGGCCGGGCCCGGCAGCGTCGTCCTGATCAACCCGGAGGTCGCGCACACCGCCCGGGCCGGTGTCCCCGAAGGCTGGACGTACGCCACCCTCTACCCGTCCCGGGGCCTGATAGCCGAGGTCGCCGCCGAGATCGGCACCCTGCGGGGGACGCCCGGCTTCACCGCAGAGCTGGTCACCGACCTCCCGGGCTCCCGGGCGATCACCGAGGTCCACCGGGCCGCCGAGGAGGGCAACGCGCTGGCCGCCGACACCCTCCTGCGGGGCGTGGTGGCCCGGATGCTCTCCCGGCACGCGGGCCCGCTGCCCGCCCGTACGCCGCGCCGCGCGGGCGCCGCCGACGCCGAGCGGGCCCGGGCCGTCCTGGCGGAGCGGATGGCGGGCCCGCCCTCGCTGGAGCAGCTCGCGGCCGAGCTGGGCACCAGCCCCTTCGCCCTGCTGCGGGCCTTCCGCGCCCGCTACGGCATGCCGCCGCACACCTGGCTGACCGACGCCCGGGTCCGGCGGGCGCGCCTGCTGCTGGACGGGGGGACGGCGCCGGCGGAGGCGGCCGTCGCCGTCGGCTTCACCGACCAGCCGCACCTGAACCGGCACTTCACCCGCATCGTCGGCGTCCCGCCGGGCGCCTACCGGCGGGAGCGGGCGGCCGGCTGACCGGCGCCCCCGGACGGGCTTCCCCGGACCGGGCCGGACGTGCAAGAACGTACAAGACCGGGCGCCCCCGCCCTGCGTACCTTCGGGGCGTGGGAGAACATCGGATGGTGATGCGGGAGACCCCCGAGAGGGTCGACGACGGGCGGCCCCGCGCCGCGGTCGTGCGGGACGCGCTCGGGGTGGGGGTGGCCGTCGGGCTGTCCGGGTTCGCGTTCGGCGTGACCGCCGCCGGAGCCGGGATCAGCGTGCTCCAGGCCTGCGTGCTGAGCCTGCTCGTCTTCACCGGCGCCTCGCAGTTCGCGCTGGTCGGAGCCCTGGCCGGGGGTGGCAACCCGTTCACCGCGGCCGCCGGGGCCTTCTTCCTCGGGACCCGGAACGCCTTCTACGGGCTGCGGCTGTCGCAGCTCCTCGCGCTGCCCCGCTTCCTGCGCCCCCTCGCCGCGCACTGGGTGATCGACGAGACCACCGCCGTGGCGCTCGCCCAGCCCGACCGCAAGTCGGCCCGGCTCGGGTTCACCGTCACCGGCCTCACCCTGTACGTCCTGTGGAACCTCACCACCCTGCTCGGGGCGCTGGGCGCCGAGGCCATCGGGGACACCGCCGCGTGGGGGCTGGACGCCGCCGGGCCCGCCGTGTTCCTCGCCCTCCTCGCGCCGATGCTCAGGACGGCCACCGAGCGGGCCGTCGCCGCGCTCGCCGTCGTCCTCGGACTGGGCTTCCTGCCGTTCCTGCCCGCCGGGGTGCCCGTGCTGATCGCCGCGCTGGCCGCCCCCGCCGTTCTGTGGTTGAAGGGACGCCGCTCGTGAACGTCTGGATCGCCATCGGGATCACCGTCGTCGGGTGCTACGCCCTCAAGCTCGTCGGGCTGCTCGTCCCCGCCGGGGCACTGGAACGGCCCCTGGTCCAACGGCTCGCCGCGCTCCTGCCGGTCGCGCTGCTCGCCGCGCTCACCGCCCAGCAGACCTTCAGCACCGGCCACGAACTCGTCCTCGACGCCCGGGCCGCCGGGCTCGCCGCCGCCGGAGCCGCCCTGCTGCTGCGGGCCCCCTTCCTCGTCGTCGTCGGCGCGGCGGTCGTGGTCACCGCGGGTGTGCGGGCCCTGGCCGGCTGACCCCCGTCAGCGGCCGTCCGTACGCCCGCAGCGTCAGCAGGGCCTCCAGGGTGGCGATCGGCCGCCGCTCCAGCGAGCTGCCGGGCGCCCACTCGGGACGCAGCACGGGCCAGCCGCCGTCCGGCTGCTGCTCCGCCGCCAGGAAGTCCAGCGAGCGCCCCATCTCCTCGTCCGTGAACCAGCTCCGGGCCAGCGACTCCGGGCGCTGCGCGTAGTCGTACGCGAAGAGCCGCTCGTCCGGCGCGTACCCCGGCGGGAGCGGGTACTCCGCGCGCCGGGCCGGGTCGAGCACCACCAGCCGCTGCTCGCGCACGAGCCGGCCGAGCCGGTCCGCGGCCGCCGCCGCGCGGGCCCGGTCGGGGGCGCCGTCGAGGAAGGCCACCGCGCTGCGGACCTCGTACGGATGCGGCCGGCGCAGGTTCTCCACCCGCTCCCAGCAGAAGTCCGTCGCCCGGAACAGCCACGCGTGCCAGATCCGGTTGCGGTGCAGCAGCCCGACGACCGGCCCCGTGGTCAGCAGCTCGCCCGGCGGGTCGTCGCGGACGGGGTGGTACGGCGCGGACGGGTAGTGGCGCGGTGGCGGGAAGACCAGCGGGAGCGCCCCGTCCGGGGTGGACACCCCGGTCAGGTGGCGGCAGAGCCGCTCGATGCGCTGCCCGGCGCAGCGGCCGAGGCTGTCGAGGACGCGCAGGGCGTGCGCGGTGTGCAGCGGCTGGCTCAGCGGGCCGCGCAGATCGGGGTCGAGGGCGTGCCCGTAGCCGCCGTCGCCGCCGAGGTACGCGCCGAGGGCGGCGTCCACCGGGTCGGCCTCCCCGTCGAGGAAGTGGAACGCGAACCGGCGCTGCTCCAGGACGCGGGCCGTGAGCCAGATGAACTGCTCGGCACGGACCAGGGGGGCCGGCAGGGCCTGTGCGGCCTGTGGGGCATGAGCCGTGGGCGGGCCCTGCGGGGCTCGTGCGACCTGTGGGGCCGGTGGGCCCGATGGGGCCGGCGTGGAAGCTTCGTCTCCAGGCATGCGTGACACCGTAGGGCGCGGGGACCGGGCCGCAGGGCACGAACGGAGCGGGTGCACTCTCCGGGGCGGGATACTGGAGGCATGCGGTTGACGATTTTCTGGGAGCGGATGGCCGAGCACTTCGGCGCCGGCTACGCCGACTCCTTCGCCCGGGACCACGTCATGACGGAGCTGGGCGGGCGCACGGTCCACCAGGCCCTGGACGCGGGCTGGGAGGCCAAGGACGTCTGGCGCGCGGTGTGTTCGGCGATGAACGTGCCCGCCTCGCTGCGCTGAGGCCGCGGGCCCCGGACGCTGCTTCGCGGTACGGGTCGCCGGTGGGCGAGACTTGGCCGCGTGGCAGCGACTGATGAGACGACCGACCCGCCCGCGGACGCCCCCGGCACGGCGCCCCCGACGGGTGTGACGGCCGCCGGTCCGCCCGGTGCGGGGCCATGGCCGGGCGACCCGGCACGGCCGGGCGACCCGCCCGTCGACGCCGCCCCGGCCGGGGCGGACGCGCGGATGCCGCGCTGGCTGCCGCGCGCGGTGATCCTCGTACTGGCGCTCTTCGCCTGTTTCCAACTCGGCAGCTGGGCCTTCCACCAGCTGATCGGCCTGCTGATCAACGTCCTGATCGCGTTCTTCCTCGCGCTGGCGATCGAACCGGCCGTGGCCAGGATGGCGGCGCGCGGCATGCGCCGCGGGTTCGCCACCTTCCTGGTGTTCCTCGGGGTGTTCGTCTTCGCGGCGGGCTTCCTCGCCCTGCTCGGCTCGATGCTCGCGGGGCAGATCGTCGACATGGTGGAGGGCTTCCCGCGCTACCTCGACTCGGTGATCAAATCCATCAACGACACCTTCCACACCGAGCTGTCCCGGCTGGAGATCCAGGACAGCCTGCTGCACTCCGACTGGCTCCAGAAGTACGTGCAGAACAGCGCGACGGGCGTGTTGGACGTCTCCACCACCGTGCTCGGCGGACTCTTCAGGCTGCTGACGGTCGGCCTGTTCTCGTTCTACTTCGCCGCCGACGGGCCGAGGCTGCGGCGCGCGCTGTGCTCCGTACTGCCGCCGGCCAAGCAGGCGGAGGTGCTGCGCGCCTGGGAGATCGCCGTCGCCAAGACGGGCGGCTACCTCTACTCGCGCGGGCTGATGGCACTGATCTCGGGCGTCGCGCACTACGTCCTGTTCGCGTTCCTCGACGTGCCGTACGCGCCCGCGCTCGCGGTGTGGGTGGGGCTGGTGTCCCAGTTCATCCCCACCATCGGCACCTACCTGGCGGGCGCGCTGCCGATGCTGATCGCCTTCACCGTCAACCCTTGGTACGCGCTGTACGTGCTCGGGTTCGTGGTGGTCTACCAGCAGTTCGAGAACTACGTGCTGCAGCCCAAGTTGACCTCGAAGACCGTCGACATCCACCCGGCGGTGGCCTTCGGCTCGGTCATCGCGGGCACCGCCCTGCTGGGCGCGGTCGGGGCGCTCATCGCGATCCCGGCCGTCGCCACGTCGCAGGCGTTCCTCGGCGCGTACGTGAAGAGGTACGCGCTGACGGAACACGCGGACGTCTCTACCGCCCGTTCTCTTCCGGGGCGGCGAGTACGGCTGCCAGGGCGTCGGTGACCCAGGTCTCGACGGCGTCCTTGCCGACGCCGAGACCGCTGAGCGGGCCCGTGCCGTGCTCCAGTTCCAGGAGCGCGAGCAGGACGTGCTCGGTGCCCACGTAGTTGTGCCCGAGGCGCAGGGCCTCGCGGAAGGTCAGCTCCAGGGCCTTCTTCGCGGAGGCGTCGAAGGGCACCAGGTCCGGGACGGACTCCGCGGCGGCGGGCAGGCCGGCGGTGGCCGCCGTGCGCACGGCGTCGGCCGTGACCCCCTGGGCGGTCAGGGAGTGCACCGCGAGGCCGTCGGGCTCGGACAGCAGGCCGAGGAGCAGGTGCTCGGTGCGGATCTCGGTGTTGCCGGCGGCGCGGGCCTCGTTCTGCGCGGTCACGACGACGTTGCGGGCGCGGGGGGTGAAGCGGCCGAAGCCCTCGTTGGGGTCGATGCCGGGCTCGCCCTCCTTGTCGGCCTTGGGGACGAAGCGCTTCTGGGCGGCCTGGCGGGTGACGCCCATGCTGCGGCCGATGTCGGTCCAGGAGGCGCCGGAGCGGCGGGCCTGGTCGACGAAGTGGCCGATGAGGTGGTCGGCCACGTCGCCGAGGGACTCGGCGGCGACGACGGCGCCGCTGAGCTGCTCCAGGGTGTCGGTGTGGACCTTCTTGATGGCCTCGATGAGGTCGTCGAGGCGTACCGGGTTGGCCATGCGAACGGGTTCCGCGGAAGGGTTCGTCATAAGCGCAACCCTAGGTTGACACCCAAGAGGTGTCAACCTTCGGTTGTCACTGGCCGGTGGGGTGGATGGAGGGCCTACGGGGTCCTGGAGAACGAGCGGCGGTAGGAACGGGGCGGCACGCCCCGGCGGCGCACGAACTGCTCGCGCAGCACGGCCGCGCTGCCGTACCCCACCCGACGGGCGATCTCCTCGACGGGCAGGTCCGTGGTCTCCAGCAACTCCTCGGCGCCGCTCAGCCGCAGGCCCCGTAGCCAGGCGTGCGGTGTCGTGCCCGTCGCCGCGGCGAAACGGCGGGCGAAGGACCGCTTGCTCATCATGGCCCGCCGGGCCAACTCCGCGACGGGCAGCGGCTCGTGCAGGTTCTCCCGGACCCAGGCCAGGACCTCGGCGAGCCGCTCGTCGTGGCAGTCCTCCGGGGCGGGCGCCGCCAGGTACTGGGCCTGCCCGCCGTCGCGGTGCGAGGGCAGCACCATGTCCCGTGCCACGGCGTTCGCCGTCGCGGCGCCGTGCTCCCGCCGCAGCAGGTGCAGGCACAGGTCGAAACCGGCCGCGGCGCCGGCGCCCGTGACGATCCGGCCCTCGTCGACGTACAGGGCGTCGGGCTCGACGGACACCTCCGGGTGACGGTCCGCCAGCAGCGCGGCGAACCGCCAGTGCGTGGTGGCCCGCAGGCCGTCGAGCAGTCCGGCGGCGGCGAGCGCGAACGTCCCGACGCAGTGGGCCGCGACCAGCGCGCCCCGCCCGTGCGCCGCGGACAGCGCGTCGAGCACGGCGGGGCCCGGCGGCGTACGGAAACCCGCCCCCGGCAGGGCGATCACCAGATCGGCGGCGGCCAACCGGTCCAGGCCGTGCGTCACCGTCAACGGCACGCCCAGGTCGGTGGGTACCGGGCCGGGGCGGTCGGCGCACAGGGCGAAGTCGAAGCCGGGCAGCCCCTGCCCGTGCGGGCCGAACACCTCGGTGACGATGCCGACGGCGAGCATGCCGGCCCCGGGGGGTACGTACGCGGCGACGGTCTCGAAGGGCGGCACGCCGGAAGTATCGCAGCCGGGAGGGGGGTTGGCACGATTCCCGCGATCACTGGCAACGCTGCCACTCGTGGGCGCCCGGCCCGCCCGGGAGCATGGTGCACATGACAGACGCACCGCTGGCCCGCAGCGCCACGTACACGATCCTGACCACCGGATACACCCTCTCGACGGGGCCCGGCGTCGCCGCCACCGTCTCCTACGTCCACGACGGGGACCGCCACGTGATCGTCGACCCGGGCATGGTGGCCGGCCGCGACCGCATCCTCGGCCCGCTCGCCGAACTGGGGCTCGGCCCCGACGACATCACCGACGTGGTGCTCAGCCACCACCACCCGGACAACACCATGAACGTCGGCCTCTTCGGCGAGGCCCGCGTCCACGACCACAAGGCCGAATACCGGCACGACCAGTGGACCGACCGGGACGCCGAGGGCCACGAACTCACCCCCTCCCTGCGCCTGATACGCACCCCGGGCCACAGCCGCGAGGACATCACGCTGCTGGCGGGCACGGGCGAGGGCGTCGTCGCCTTCGTGGGCGACCTGTGGTGGCGCCCCAACGGGCCCGTCGAGGACCCGGTGGCACCGGACCACGGGCTCCTGCGCGCCTCCCGGCTCCGCGTCCTGACCGCGGCGGACCTGATCGTCCCCGGCCACGGCGGCGCCTTCCCGGCGGACCACACGGCTCCGCTGTAGGACCCGCGGGCCGGGGTCGGCCGGGGTCGGCCGGGGCCGGCCGGCCCCCGATCCCCGGGGCATCGCCCCGAAGGGGTGGGGCGGTTCCCCCGCCCGGGTGATGGCCGGGCATCCGGCGGGGGATGTGCGACGCGGAGTCCGGGGCGAAGCATGGACGCGACGCGTCTCGCCGCCCAGGGGGTTGTCATGCGTTCCTGGGCGGATGGCCGGCCGAGGCGGGCGGCCCCGAGGGTCCGCGGGGCGTGGCCGCATTGATCATGAACGCCTGCTACGCGCCGATGCTGCCGTGGGGGCCGCTGGTCGCCGTCGTCGCGGTTTCCTACGCGCTACGACGCCGGAAGCGGACGGCTCCCGAGGCCTCGGCGTGATCGGAGCCCGATGACACCGGCCCCGGAGCGCCGGGGCGGGCGGGGCAGGTGTGGCGCGCTTGACAGGGAAATCGAACATCCATTCTGATGAGTTATCCACAGCCGAACCCGGTGTGGGAGCGCATTGTCAGTGGCAGGCGTTAGCGTCAATGGCGTGAAGCGATCGACTCAAGCAAATCGGGTGGAACCCATGGCAGGCACCGACCGCGAGAAGGCTCTCGACGCCGCTCTCGCACAGATTGAACGGCAATTCGGCAAGGGTGCGGTCATGCGCCTCGGCGACAAGCCGAACGACCCCATCGAGGTCATCCCCACCGGGTCGACCGCGCTGGACATCGCCCTCGGCGTCGGCGGGCTGCCCCGCGGCCGCGTGATCGAGGTGTACGGGCCGGAGTCCTCCGGTAAGACCACGCTGACCCTGCACGCCGTGGCCAACGCCCAGAAGGCCGGCGGCACCGTCGCCTTCGTGGACGCCGAGCACGCGCTCGACCCCGAGTACGCGAAGGCCCTGGGTGTCGACACCGACAACCTCATCCTCTCCCAGCCGGACACCGGCGAGCAGGCGCTCGAGATCGTGGACATGCTGGTCCGCTCCGGCGCCCTCGACCTCATCGTCATCGACTCCGTGGCGGCGCTCGTGCCCCGTGCGGAGATCGAGGGCGAGATGGGCGACTCGCACGTGGGTCTCCAGGCCCGCCTGATGAGCCAGGCCCTGCGAAAGATCACGGGTGCGCTCAACCAGTCCAAGACCACCGCGATCTTCATCAACCAGCTCCGCGAGAAGATCGGTGTGATGTTCGGCTCGCCGGAGACCACCACCGGTGGCCGCGCGCTGAAGTTCTACGCCTCCGTGCGTCTGGACATCCGCCGCATCGAGACCCTCAAGGACGGCACCGACGCGGTCGGCAACCGTACGCGCGTCAAGGTCGTCAAGAACAAGGTCGCGCCGCCGTTCAAGCAGGCCGAGTTCGACATCCTCTACGGCCAGGGCATCAGCCGCGAGGGCGGCCTGATCGACATGGGCGTGGAGCACGGCTTCGTGCGCAAGGCCGGCGCCTGGTACACGTACGAGGGCGACCAGCTCGGCCAGGGCAAGGAGAACGCCCGCAACTTCCTGAAGGACAACCCCGACCTCGCCAACGAGATCGAGCGGAAGATCAAGGAGAAGCTGGGCGTGGGCGTGCGCAAGGTCGACGCAGCCGCCGCCGCCGACGAGGCGGGCGCCGCACCGGCGGATGCCGCAGCGGCCGTGCCCGCCCCGGCGTCGAAGGCCAAGACGACGGCCAAGGCCGCCGTCGCCAAGAGCTGACCCGTGCGGGAGCAGGAAAGGGGCGGCGGAGGCGGCCGTGAAGGCTGGCAGGAACTGCCGCCCCAGAGTCCCGAGGAGCAGGCGCGGGCGATCTGTCTGCGCCTGCTCACCGGGATGCCGCGTACCCGGCGGCAACTCGCGGACGCCCTGGAGAAGCGGGGCATCCCCGAGGAGGTGTCGCAGGAGGTCCTCTCCCGGTACGAGGAGGTCGGCCTGATCGACGACGCCGCCTTCGCCGGGGCCTGGGTCGAGTCCCGTCACCGCGGCCGGGGCCTGGCCCGTCGGGCCCTCGCCCAGGAACTGCGGACCAAGGGGGTGCACACCACCCTCGTGCAGGAGGCCCTGGAACAGCTGGATTCCGAGCAGGAGGAACGGACGGCCCGGGAACTCGTGGAGCGCAAGCTCCGCGCTACCCGCGGCCTGGACCGGGACAAGCGGATCCGGCGCCTCGCGGGCATGCTCGCCCGCAAGGGGTACCCGGAGGGCATGGCCCTGCGGGTCGTCCGCAGGGCGCTGGAGGCGGAGGGCGACGAGGCCGACGACGCCGAGAACGCCGTATAGACGCTGTCGGGATGGACGCTGTCGAGCAGGAGCACTCGACGGGCTGAGCGCGACGGCCGGTGGCCCGGGGCGTTGAGGTGCGGGGGCCGGCGGGCCGGGGTGGGGGTAGCCCCCGGGTGGGGACGCCGGAACGCGCCAATGTCAAGAACCGGGCCCGGCGGCAGAGTTGCCCGCATGATGCTGCGTTACGCCCTCCAGACCGTCCGGGACCGCACCGCCGGCTTCCTCGGTGCCTTCGTCGCCCTCGTGTGCGCCGCGGCACTGATCACCGCCTGCGGCACGCTGCTGGAGACCGGACTCCGCGGCCGGATCGCCACCGAGCGGTACGCGGCCGCACCGGTGGTCGTCTCCGCCGACCAGAACGTCCACCGGACCACGGTCACGGAGAAGAAGGGCAAGACCAGGACGAAGCACAAGGCCAAGCCCGTCGCCGAGCGGGCCTGGCTCCCGGCCGGAGCCGTCGACACGGTCCGTGCCGTCCCCGGAGCCCTTCGGGCCGTACCCGAGCTCACCTTCCAGGCCGTGCCCGTCGGCCCGGCCGCGTCCGGCGGCACGCCCTCGTACGGCCACGCCTGGACCTCCGCCGCACTCACCCCCTTCGCGCTCACCGAGGGCCGCGCCCCGCAGGGCGGTGACGAGGTCGTCGTCGACGGGGCCCTGGCCGCCCGGGCCGGGCTCAAGACCGGAGCCCGACTCACCGTGCAGGCCACCGGCGGGCCGAAGACCTACACGATCAGCGGGGTGGCGCAGCCGGCCCGCGGCGGCCTCACCCGGCAGGGCGCCCTGTTCTTCGGCGACGCCGAGGCCGAGCGGCTCGCCGACCGGGCCGGGCGGGTCGCCGCCGTCGGCGTGCTGCCCGCGCCCGGAGTGAGCCCCACGGAGCTCGCCGGCAGGATCGCGCGGGCCTTGAAGGCCACCCCGGCGACCGCCACCGCGCAGGTCGCCGTCGGGGACGCCCGAGGGCCGGTCGAGTTCCCGGACGCCGCCGGCGCCCGGATCAAGCTGGTCTCCATGGGCGGCGCCATGGGCGGCACCTCCCTGCTCGTCGCCGTCCTCGTGGTCGTCGGCACGTTCGCCCTCTCCGTCCAGCAGCGCCACCGCGAACTCGCCCTGCTGCGGGCCATCGCCGCGACCCCGCGTCAACTGCGGAGCATGATCGGACGTGAGGCGCTGATCATCGGCCTGGCCGCCGGGGCGCTCGGCGCACTGGCGGGGCTGCCCCTCGCCGCCTGGCTGTACGGCCGCTTCGTCGCCACCGGGGTCGTCCCGGAGGCCCTGGAACGCACCGCCGGGATCTTCCCGATGTGCGCCGCCGTCGGGGCGAGCCTGCTCGGCGCCTGGGCCGCCGCCCGGATCACCGGCCGGCGCATCGCCCGGATCCGGCCGGCCGAGGCACTGGCCGAAGCCGCCGTCGAACGGGGACGTCCCGCCTTGATCCGCACCTCGGCGGGGCTGCTGCTGCTCGCCGGCGGGGCGGTCCTGGTCGTCGTACTCGGATCGCTGCGCACGGAGCCGGCGTCCACGCCGGTGACCTTCCTCGCCGTGGTCGTGTTGGCCGGATCGGTCTCGCTGCTCGGACCCTGGCTGGTGCGGGCGACCGCGCTGCTGCTCGCCGGACCGCTGGGGCTGACCGGCGCCGGCGGCCACCTGGCCACCGCGAACCTGCGCGGGAACGCCACCCGCATGGCCGCAGCCGTGACCCCGCTCGCGCTGCTCGTCGGAATGACCTGCACCGTGCTCTTCGTCACCCCCACCCTCGGCGACGCGGCCCGCGCCCAGGCGCGGGAGGGCACCCGGGCCCCGTGGGTGCTCGCCGCGCGGGGACCCGGCGTGGACCCGGCCGCTGCCGAGCGGATCCGCCGCACGCCTGGGGTCACGGCGGCCACCGAGGTCGTGCGCACGTCGGTGCGCGTCGGCCTGGCCAAGTACGGGGCGCAGGGCGTGACCCCCGCCGGGCTGACCCGGACCTGGGACCCGGCCGTCACGAGCGGGAGCCTGGACGGATTCGGCGAGGACGGCGCGGCCGTGAGTGAACTGGCCGCCGACCAACTGGGTCTGAAGCCGGGCAGCCCGCTGCGACTGACCCTCGGGGACGGAACGCCCGCGACCCTCACGGTGCGCGCCGTGTACGCGCGAGGGCTCGGGTTCGGGGACCTGACGCTCCCGCACGGCCTGCTGGCCGCGCACATGGACAACCCCCTCGCCTCCGCCGTGCTGGTGGCGATCGAGCCGGGAACCGGGCGGGACCGGCTGACCGCCGCGTTGAAGGAGAACCCGGAAGTGGCGGTGCTGTCCGCCGCGGACGCCGACGCGGCGCGGGCCGAGCGGCAGGAGGCCGGGGCCGAGATCAACCTCCTCGCCATGGGCCTCGTACTGGCCTTCACCGCCGTCTCGGTGGTCAACACCCTGGCGATGTCCACCGCCGAACGGTTCCGGGAGTTCGCGATGCTGCGGCTGGCCGGCGCCAAGCGCCGCCAAGTGCTGCGGATGATCCGTACGGAGACCCTGGCCGTGGTGCTGACCGGTGTGGTGCTCGGTTCCGGGATCGCGCTGTCCGTCCTCACCGCGTTCAGCGCGGGCATGACCGGGTCGGTCGCACCGGCCGTGCCGGCGCCGCTCTACGCGCTGGTCGTCGGGGCGGCCGGGCTGCTCGCGCTGGTGGCCACCGCGGTGCCCGGACGGGTCGCCCTGCGGGTGGCTCCGGTGGACGTGGCGACGTCCAAGGCGTGAGGGATATGAGGGGTGAGGTCGGCCCGTGCCCCGGTTCCTCGGGGGCACGGGCCGGCGGCACGCTGCCGTCAGGGGCCGGAGACGGGTAGGCCGGCCGACTTCCAGGCCTGGAAGCCGCCCGTCAGGTCGGTCGCCCGGTGCAGGCCCAGGGCGTGGAGGGAGGCCGCGGCGAGGGTGGAGGCGTAGCCCTCGTTGCAGATCACGATCACTTCGAGGTCGTGGTCCGTGGCCTGCGCAATGCGGTGCGAGCCCCGGGGGTCGAGGCGCCACTCCAACTCGTTGCGCTCGATGACCACGGCCCCCGGAATCAGGCCGTCCCGGTCGCGCAGGGCCTGGTAGCGGATGTCCACCAGCAGGGCCCCGGCCAGGGAGGCCTCGTGGGCGGCCGGCGCGTCGACGCGGGTGTAGCCCTCGCGGACCCGCTCCAGGAGCTCGTCGATGCCGATGGGCGCGCTCACTGCCAGTCCGCCGGGCGCTCGACCTGCTCCAGGGTCAGGACCGGCCCGCTGCGGCTGTACCGGCGGATCAGCGGCAGCGGCGGGTAGTACGCGTGGACGGAGACGGCGTGCTCGGTGCCCGACTCGTTCAGCACCTCGTGCACGTGGTGCTCGCCGAAGCCGCGTCCGGCGCCGCCGGCCAGCGTGCGGGTGCGGTCCACCCCGTCGGCGAGCACCAGGCTCTGCCAGCCCTCGGAGGGCAGGCGCACGGACAGGGAGTGTTCGGTGAGCCGACCCCGGGCGGTGGCGAACGCGCCCCGCGACTCGGCGTGGTCGTGCCAGCCGGTGCCGGTGCCCGGCGGCCAGCCGATCAGCCAGGCCTCACTGCCGCCCGGCCCCTCCAACCGGATCCAGGTGCGGCCCTCGGGGTCCAGGGGCAGCGAATCGACGACCGCCGGATCGGCGGCGGTGCGCAGGGCGAAGTCGAGGAGCTCGGCAGCCGTCGGGCCGGATGAGGGCGCGGCGGAGGGCGAGGGGAGGTGTGAGGGGGTGTGGCCGGGGGCGGGCGCGTGCGTCGGCGCAGACATGGGGTGATGACCGTCCTGGGAGTTCGCGAAGGTGCGCGCGGGCCCGGAAGGGCACGGGGCGCGCGGAGGGAATGCGAATCAGCAGGAAGGGCGACACACGCAGCCCGCGTAGCGGAGCAGGTCCATGTGAACCCTCCGCCACAGGCGTACGTCGTTGCCGGTCATGTCCGCGAGTGAACCACGAGCTGCCGAGAACGGTCAATCGATCACGGCTGTAGGCGTGGTGGAGGCGGCTGCCGCGGGCTCCGGCGCACCACCGCGCACGGCGTCCGCCGCCTCGTACAGTTCCGCCGGCCGGACCCCGGCGAAGGTCGCCGCCAGGTGCCCGTCGGGCCGTACGAGGAGCACGGTGTGCGCCGGAGCGCCCGGGTAGGAGTCCGCGACCAGCAGCTCGGAGCGCACCGGCAGCGCGCTCACCGCGGCGGCCAGCCGGGGCATCAGGCCGGCGCCCACCCAGTGCCGCCGGTCCCACACGCCGGTGCCCGGGGCGACGAGCAGCACCAGCAGCCTGCCCCGGCCGAGCAGGTCGCGCAGCGGGACGGTCGCCCCGTCGGGGGCGGTCACCGGGACGTTCGCCACCGGACCGCCCGGCTCCGTCGCCGTCGGCACCTCGCGCACCGCGACCGGCGGGGCGTACACGGGCTCCGCGCCCAGCGGGCCCCGGCCGAGGTGGCCGTCGGTCAGCAGGGTGTGCGCGGAGCGTGTCGATCCGGGGAGCAGGGTGCGCAGGCCGCTCCCGCCGCGCAGGGCGGGCATGGCCTGGTCGGCGGCACGCAGCCGGGCGGCGACGGCGGTGCGCCGTTCGTCCTCGTAGCTGTCGAGCAGGGCCTCGGAGGCCCCCTGGTGCCAGGCCTGGGCCAGCTTCCAGGCCAGGTTCTCGGCGTCGCGCAGCCCCTCCTCGACCCCCTGGGTGCCGAGCGCGCCCAGCAGGTGGGCGGCGTCCCCGGCGAGGAAGGCCCGGCCGTCGCGCCAGCGCCGGGCGAGACGGTGGTGCAGGGTGTGCACCCCGGTGTCGATCAGGTCGTACGGGGGAGTCGTGCCCCCGCACCACCCCGCCAGGGTGTCCCGGATCAGGGTGACGAGCGCGTCCGGGGTGACGAGGTCCCCGCGGGCGGGGAGCAACCAGTCGAGGCGCCAGACCCCGTCGGGCAGCGGCCGCGCGGTGACCTCCTCGGGACCGGCCGACGGGTTGCGGTGCAGCAACGCCTCCCCGGGCCAGGGCAGTTCGGCGCGGAGCGCGGCCACGGCGTGCCGCTCGACGGCCGTCCGGCCCGGGAACCGGATGTCGAGGAGCTTGCGCACGGTGGAGCGGGCGCCGTCGCAGCCGACCAGATGGCTGCCGCGCCACCAGGTGGTCTCGGAGCCCCGGGTGTGCGCGGTGATGCCGCGCTCGTCCTGCTCCAGGGTGTCCAGCTTGCAGTCGGTGACCAGCTGGATCAGCGGGTGGGTGGTGGCCGAGTCGCGCAGACCGCGGGCCAGGGCGTGCTGCGGCAGGTGCAGGGGCGCGGGCTGTTCCTCGAAGGTGATCCGCGAGGCTTCCTGGCGGCGCCTCATGGTGCGCCAGGCCGCGAAGTGCGCGCCCTCGTCGCGCAGCGTCGTACAGCCCAGGCGGTGCGCCATGGCCGCCGTGTCGGCGTGCAGCACGACGGAACGGGCGGGCCGGGGCTCGTCCTTGCCGGGCCCCTCGTCGAGGAGGACGGACGGTACGCCGTGGCCGGCCAGGGCGAGGGACAGGGACAGCCCGACGGGTCCCGCGCCGACGACGATCACCGGGTCCATGGCGCGGCTCCCGATGTCCGGTATGTGATCACAGAACGTATGCAACCCACTGAAGGTGCCCGCGTCAAGTGACACCCACCTGCAGGCCAGTAGAGGAATAAGAAGTTCCGTATGTCGTGTGATTTAGTTGAAATGCGGTACATTGCCCCCCTTTTCACTTATTCGAAGGGGCTGCTATTGGGTATATGGCGAATATTGATAGGTGGTTTATTTTGGCCAACGAATTGCCGGAATTAACTGTTTCATTTCGGAGGCTCAAATCGACCTCAGAAGGCTCATATCTGCTTGCGGAGTTGCGGTCGATATGGAATTGTCGTCGGTGCGCAGGGGGCAGAAGGTGTCCTCGGTGTTGAAAGAGGGGCGCGGTTCTAAATGGATGCCGATGTCCTTTGACTCTGTCAAGGAGTCTTCCATTCGGAGGTAGGGGAAGAATTTGCTGAAGAGTGCACGCTTTCGAGCTGCTGTCGTTCCGGCAGCCGGGCTGCTGCTGGCCGGGATCTTCTCGCTTGGGTCCGGGACGACGGCGTCAGCAGGTGTTCTGGCCCACCCCTCGGGATGCAAGTTTGAGGTCCCCGGGACTTGGGGGGCGGTCGCAAGCTGCAGTAGTCACCACGGTGGCTCCTACAGGGCTATCGCGATGTGCACGGATGCAGAATCCGGGCGGGTCGAGTGGTTCTACGGACAGTGGAAGCAGTGGGGTACCTCCGTTGCGTATTGCCAGGGATCCTATCGAGCCACATCGTCGGGCATTGATTCGTCTCCCCGCAACAACACCTGACGTGATCGAATCAACTGGGCAAGGATCGGTGAGAATGAAGAAGACGCTTGTTGCGCTGCTGGCCACCACTGCTATGGCGGGCCTCGGGCTCCAGGGAACGGCCGTTGCGGCTCCTACCGGCTGGCCGGATGGTTGTACGAGTTGGACGGTTCCCGACAGCAATGGCAGGGCTGCTAACTGTTCCAGCGGTAACGGTGGTCGATGGAAGGCATCCGCTATATGCCAGCCATGGAACGGGGATCCTGAAATCCACTGGGACGCGACCTCTTGGACCAGCAGTGGAATCTCCATGGCTTTCTGTCCGCCGATGACCAGTATCAAGGGTGGATCGTATTGGACTAGGTCCTACTAGTAGGACGGGCAACTCACGTCCACCGAATGGAGCATCGGCGAGGCACTCGTAGGTGCGGATCGAGTCTGCATCGGGCCTCCATAGTGCGGTAGAGCATTAATCGCGCTGCTACAGCGGTTCAAGGCCGGACTGTTCTGACTGGAAAACCGAGCTTCTCTTGAGGCCCTCAGTGGAGAGGGCTGGAGAGGTGCCTCAAGTTGGCAGGGGCTAGAGGCTTGGACTGTAGGCATCTGTCAGCGTCTGCGTGAAGTGGAAGCCGGTGAGAACATGGCTGTGGGGGGGGGGGGGGGGGGGGGGGGGGGGGGGGGGGGGGGGGGGGGGGGGGGGGGGGGGGGGGGGGGGGGGGGGG
>NZ_JANFAK020000107.1 GCF_024721315.2 Streptomyces sp. Isolate_45 | reverse complement strand
GGGGGGGGGGGGGGGGGGGGGGGGGGGGGGGGGGGGGGGGGGGGGGGGGGGGGGGGGGGGGGGGGGGGGGGGGGGGGCGGGGGCGGGGGGGGGGGGGGGGGGGGGGGGGGGGGGGGGGGGGGGGGGGGGGGGGGGGGGGCCCCCCCCCCCCCCCCACGCTGCGAGCGCGAGCAGGTGAGCCGTGGGGGGTTCCGTCCAACGAACGACGACCTTGCCATCGCGGGCTACAGCCCGCTGCTCCTTGACGCCCTCGAACGGTCGTAAGCCGCGTGGTCGACGCAGCCGAGGAGTCCATGGCAGGGGGCGGGTGGCGTCAGTTCCAGGTGATCAGTGAAAGCTTGTGCTTGTCGGAGCCGTCCATGGGCTTCTCAAGCTCTGCGATCTTCACCGGCTGGCTGCCCGGAGTGGAAGGGTCGATCTTGTAGATGACATCCTGACCCGCTCCGTTCCGGGCGATGAACGCGATGCTCTTCCCGTCCGGCGAGAGCAGGGGATCCTGGACGGTCCGATCCGCGTCGGGCAGGAGCGAGATCCTGGTCACGACGCTCTTGTGGTCGGCGCTGAAGGTGATCTGTTCAAGCGAGTAGTCGCATACCAGGGTGGTGTCATCACGCCAGAACGCCGGGTAGCAATCCCGTTGGTTGTTCCCGCTCAGCCCCTGCACGGGGAATTCCTGGAAGAACGACCTCACCCCGCCGTTTGTGGGCTGGCGGTCCAGCTTCCCGAGCGAGCCCGTCATCGCGATGACGCCCGAGGGGGAAACGGCCACGACGTCGCTTTGGCCCAGCGACAGGATCGCGGCGGCCGTGACGGGGTCCTTGGCTATGTGGTCGGCGATCGCCTTGACCGGCTTCTCCGTGGCCATGCCGCCCTTCGGGTCGCGGACGTACACCAGGGACTCGCCGCCATCGCTGTCGTACCAGAGCTGCCCCGTGACAGGGTGGAAGGCCACAGCCCCGGTGCGCAGGTCCTTGACAAAAGCATCCTTGTCGGGCGGAGCGATCTCCTTTCCGGTGGTGGTGTCGGCCGCACCGGCGCGGCTGGGCGCGGCGAGGCCCGCCACCATGGTGAGGTTCTTGTTGAAGGCCCTCCAGGGCGCCGGCCTTTCCCCTTCGTCGCAGATGGTCAGCGGCTTGAACCCGGGATCCATCACCGAGTTGCGTTCCGCGACCAGGGCACCGTCCTTGAGCGCGTACGAACGGACCGTCAGCCCGTAGATGTTCCGATTATCCGCGCCCCGAATCGTGCGGCAGAAGGCCACGGAGATGGTGCCCTTCCCCGCCAGCGGCGCGGTCGCCTCCTTCTCCCCCGCAGGCGCTTCGCCACTATTCGCACCACCACCGGCGTTCTCGCTTCCGCCGCCGCATGCGCTCAGCACCAATGCGGTTCCAGCGGCAAGTCCAGCTCTGAACAGCCGTCCCATGGGTTCTCCCTGCTTGTATGTCCACCTTCAAAGCAAAGACGATCATAGGAGAGTCGCCGCGCGCCGAATCCCGACAGAGCACCAGCGGACTCGCAACCATCGTCACCGGCCTTCCCGCGCACGGACCTGCGGTACTTCACCGCGGGCCGCTGTCCGGTGGGCCGATCCGGGCGCGCGGACCGCGCCACGCAGAGACTTCCGAGGCGGGGTCGTCGTCGGCTACACCGGTCGGCCGGCGCAGCCCCGCGCCCTCGCGGTACGACTACCCGACGGCCACACGGTGCTCACCCAGCGGCTTCCGGCCGCACTCGCGCGGGCCGCCGCCGAGTACCTCGTCGACGCGGCGCCCGGCCCGACGGACCGCACCACGAGCGGCGACCAGAACACCACCACCCCTGTCGAGGACCTCGTTATCGAAGTACTGAAGGTACGACCCGTCATCGTGTGGTCACCGCCACCCGCTCAGGTGACCGGCTCTCCGTTCGCCACTACACCGATGGGGCGAGCAGGTCACCCATGACTGCCTGAAAGCGGTGCAGGTCGTCTGCCCAGCCGGGCACGATCAGGTGCTGCACGGTGCTGATGGTGATTGCCGCCTCCCCAACGGCGCCGTCCGGTGCCAGGCCTCCGACCCGGACCCACTGCTCCCACATCACGTCGGGCATCAACTGAAGGATGAGCTCCGGGGTCGCCACGGCCCGGGCCCACAGCACCGCCAGCGTGCCGGAGGCTTTCGTGCAGGCGCGGACCGCCGCGCACAGCAGCCGGTCGTCCGCCCCCTCGATCACCCGCAACAGCCCGCGAAAACCGTCGGCCGGCGGGCACTGGGCCATTAGGTCGATGCCCGCGAGTTCGGCCTCTCGGTACGCGGCCCGTATGTGGTCGAACATCTCCTGGCCGCCCGGCCAGGTCGCCTCCCACGACTCCAGCAGGCCTTCGAAGCCGACATCGGCGACTCCACCCACCATCACCCGGGCCCCTGGCTCGATGAGCGCCCGGTGGAAGATGTTGGGCACCGAGCGGGTCGGAGGCAGCTCGACACCATCCTTGGCCGCATACTCGCGCAGCACGCCGTCCATGTCCCGGCGCGGGGACCGACGGTTTCGAAGCAGCTGCCCCGCGAGCCCGTCCTTGCCGTGAAAGCGGCGTCGGAATCTCCGTCGGGCACCCTCTCCGGGTCGAGGCCGGCTCTCTCCAAAGGCTTACGCAGCGAGGAAAGCAGCGCCGCGCGCAGCCGCTCGGCGGTCTCCGGGGTATCGGCGAGCGCCCAGCAGGCCCACCCCACGCAGCTGACACTCCGGCCCTACCCCGACGCCTGGGCCAGGCCGATCGTGCGGCGCACGATCTCGGGGCGGAAGTTGCCGTCATCGCCGAGCCACTCCTTCGTCCTCGGCAGCCACAGCTGGTGACGCCACCGCTCCAACTGAGTGGCGGTCACCTGGTACCCGAGCTTGTGAACCTCGGAGATCAGCGCGAGTTCAAGACGGGATGGACTCTTATGGGGCATCGTCAACTCCTACTGTTCGGGTCGCCGGCGGACAGGACGGTGAAGAGGGCGGCGGCCGTTCGCAGCGCGCTCGCCCAGACCTGACTCTGCGCCGCGGCGACACCGCCGGCGAGTGCCAGGAGCAGAACGAGCGCACGCCCATTCATCGTGACCAGTTGCGTCGAGCACGACTGCCGCCTCCTGGACGCCTCCGAGGTCCGGGCCTCGCTGATCCTGGGCCGGGAGATACACAGGGAACCGCTGGAGGAGTCCCGGGCCGCCCTGGACCACTACACCCACCAAGGACTCGCCACGGGGCGGGTCCGCCTGCCCGGCAGGACCGTGCACGTCGGGGTGTGGTTCCGCCTGCTGCGCTCCCTCCTGGACGAGGTCAGCCTGGCCGCGAGCACACAGAACACGCACGGCAAAACCGTGTTGCAGCAGATCTGGCAGGCCACCGGACACCCGGAACGCGCCGGTCTGAACGTCTGGCGCCCCTGCGAGCAGATGAGAGAGGACCACCGGGAGGCAATGTGGGACGCCGTGGCCACCGCGCTCCGTCTGGCCGCCGACGGCACGATCGTCGCCCTCGGGCGCCTCGGCTCCGCGATCCAGCCCCCGCGCCCCTCCGTCTACGACGGCGACCGGCCTTCCCCGTACCGCAACGCCTGGCAGGACGCCATGACCGCCATGGAAGAGGCACTCACCCTGGCGCGTATCGACCAGGACACTGCGCGGCAGCTCCTCACCCTGCTCACCGCGGGATGCCGCACGCTCGACCGGTTCGAGCAAGAGCGCTCCTATCTGTTCGGCGCCGGCATCCCCGCTGCGTTTCTGCCCGGCGCCCGCGAACTGGGCCGCACCGACCTGATCTGACGCTGTTCCGCTTCCATGGAAGTGGAACAGCGTGCCCGACGGCGTGTTCGCAAGGGGAACCCTCAACGAACAATCGTGATCTTGCCCGGAGAGGGATCGACCTGCGCTGACGGTGTCTCATTTAGGGTGTCCGGTGAGTTGTACGCTGAGCGGGGGCTTACCGTACGCTCCGGGCATGAGTGAACGCGTCGGCTACGCGAGATGCAGTCTGGACAAGCAGGACCTCACCGCCCAGCACGAGATCCTGATCAGCCTGGACGTCCCGGAGGACCGGATCTACCTGGACCATGGGCTGACCGGAACCAACCGTGACCGGCCCGGGCTGGCTCAGGCCTTCGCGGCGGTCCGCGCCGGCGACACCCTCGTCGTCCCCAAGCTGGACCGACTCGCACGCTCGGTACCCGACGCCCGCGACATCGGCGACTCCCTCACTGCCCGCGGCGTCAAGCTCTCGCTCAGCGGCACCCTCTACGACCCCGCCGACCCGATGGGCAAGATGTTCTTCAGCATCCTGGCCACCTTCGCCGAATTCGAGGTCGACCTCCTACGCATGCGCACCCGCGAAGGCATGGCAGTGGCGCGGGCCAAGGGCAAACTCAAGGGGAAGCAGCCCAAGCTCAACGCCCGCCAGCAGACCCACCTGGTCCAGCAGCACCAGTCCGGCGAGCACACCATCGCCGACCTCGCCGAGCTCTTCTCCGTCAGCCGCGCCACCGTCTACCGCGTCCTTGAACGCCACCAGAACGCATCCGCACCGTCGACCCCTGGCGGGCAGTGACGTGCTGCCCTACGTCTACCGGGTCACCAAGTACGATCCCGCCGACCGCGACCAGCACGGCCACTACGCCGGCGCCGAGCCCGCGACCAGCGACCACGGACCAGTCGAAGCCGCCTACCTGCAAGCCGTCGCCGCCTTCGCCGAGGACACCGGCGTCGACAAGCTGGCCATCCGCGAGCCGCAGCTCGGCGGCTTCGTCCACTTCGGCCTGGAACCACCGATCGACGGTTACGGCCTGGCCGACCTGTTCTCGGCCGGCCCCGCCGGGTTCCACGACGGTGCGCTGGTGCCGATCGCCGTCGGCCTGGAACTCGTCCGGGCCATGCTCCGCGACAACGGTGCCTGGTGCCGGCTGGAGACGGAGGGAGCGTTCACGGTGCACGTCGGCTGGGACCAGTACCTTTACATCGGCAGCAATCTGCCCTGCGAAACCGCACTGACCCGCACCCGCGCGCTCGGCCTGTTCCCAGAACGCCTGGACGCCTCGCCGTACGACTTCGCCCCCGACGACCCCGCGTACGTGCAGCGGCCGGCCGGTGCCGACTTCTGGGCCCGCCTGCACTGGACCGTCAGCGCCCACCGCGCCGTGTTCCTTGAGGAAGTCTTCGCCGCGAACGCCTCCCGGTGGCACCGCCTGACCCGCGACACCATCGAGACCGTGCGCTCCCAGTTGGCCCCACGCTCCCAGTTGGCGGTCTGGCCGGACCTGCTCACCGACGTCGCCACGGCCGTGGCCGCTCTGCCCGACGAAGGCCTGGTGGAGGTCATCTGGGAGGACACGGACGGACAGATCACGAGCACGGTCGTGGACGAGACCCAGTTCGAGGCAGTGACCTCCCAGCTCGCTGACGCGCGTGCTGCCGGCGTCGTATCCATGTATGCCGGTGAAGATCTCCCCCTGTTCACCGCTGTACTGCCTGACAGCGACGGTGTCCTGCGCGCACGCTGGCAGACCGAGCCGACTCCCAGCGACCGCGACTGGGCCTTCCTGAAGACCCTGCGACGCGGCCAGGTCGTCACCGGCACGGTGACGACCATCGCAAGCTTTGGCGTCACCTTCGTGGACATCGGCGGCTTCACCGCGATGATCAACATTCCGGAGCTGTCCTGGCGGTACATCAACCACCCGTCCGACGTCGTCAGCGTCGGCCAGGAGATCACCGCCGAAGTCCTCGACGTCGACATGGTGCGGGAGCGTGTGCCGCTATCGCTGAAGGCACTGCAGCCGGATCCGATGCTGGATCTCGCGCGGCAGGTCGGTCAGATCGTCACCGGCCCCGTCACGAAACTCGTACCGTTCGGCGCCTTCGTCCGCATCGAGGACTCCAAGGACGGTTTCGAGGGCCTGGTCCACAACACCGAACTGGCCGACGAGCTCGTGGAAAGGCCCGAAGACGTCGTTCAGGTCGGTGAAGCACTCGCTGTCAAGATCCTCGAAGTCGACCCCACCCGGCGCCGGATCGCACTGTCACACAAGCAGGCGCTCGCCGTCGCTCCGGAGAGGCACCGTCACCCCTGACGAGGAATTCGACTCGATACAGCCCCATAGCGGGCGTGGCGTGCAGAGGACTGCAGACATCAGTGCAGACGACTACGGAATCCGACAGTGCGGGTCGGGTTTCACGCAGCAATTGTTTCAGGAGCGCGTTTCCCAGATAGAGAGGAAGGAAACGGCCTGTGAAACAAGGCGGCCTGCGCGGATGCCCCGACGGCCCGATGTTGCAACGGGGACCACACATGAAACACGCCCACGCGGTTCCCGGCCGATTGCCGTCTGCCCGTGACCGCCTGACGGCACGCCTGTTGCCCATTTTTGGCGTATTCCTGTTGGCCTCCATCAATGGTGGATGTCGATACCGCCGTTGTTCGTCTTCACGGTCACGGTGTGGTTGGCCTTGCGGTCGACCGGGATGTCGATCTTGGGGTTGCTGTTGGCACTGGTCGCCTGGATGTAGTAGCCGGAGGAAGGCAGGGTGAGATCGACGCCGCCGTTGCCGGTGGTCACGTTCGCCATCGTGGGGGCAGTGCGGAATGCGGCCCTGACCTCGCCGCCCGTCGTCGTGGCCTCGAACCGGTCGGACGTGGCGCCGGCCACAAGGATCTGACCGGTGGTGCTGTTCAGGGCGAGCGGCCCGGAGGGGTCGGAGAGGTCGATGCCCCCGGAGCGCGTCCTTATCTCGAGACTGCCGGCGAGGCCTCGCGCGGTGGTCCCCCCGTCGACGGTGGTCACCTTCACCGCGAGCCTTTCCGGCAGCGAGATGTCGAGACGGAAATCGTCGCAGTCGCCGGAGCACGACTGGGACACGGTGATGGTCGCGCCGACTGTGCTGGTCGTCAGCTTCGGCGGGGTGCTGCCGGTGTACTTGCCGGAGGCGGAGACATGCACGAAGGAATCGCTGCTCGCCTTCAGCGAGACACCCGCGTTCGCGGTGTCGATGCTCAGCAGGGTGGCGGCGGACGCGTCGGCCTGGCCGGCCGCGGAGAAGCTGTCGCGGCCTTTCATCACGTTGACCACGGACCAGGCGCCCACGGCGACGACGACGAGCAGGACGATCAGACCGCTGCTGATGATGAACCGACTCTTGACAGAAGACATTGCTTTCAAGCTCCCAAGTAGCGCAGGACTGCGCGGACCCGGCGGTTCTCGCCGTCCTCCGGGTGCAGTCCGAACTTCGCGAAAATGTTGCTGATGTGCTTTTCGACTGCGGCGGGACCGATGACCAGTTGTGCGGCGATCCCCGAGTTCGAGCGGCCCTCGGCCATGCCTGACAGGACGTCCTTCTCCCGGGGGGACAGCGCGGCGAGCGGGTCCCGCTTGCGGCTGCGCGCCAGCACCTGCTTGACCACCTCGGGGTCGAGGACGGTGTCCCCCAGCACGATCCGCTTCAGGGCGTCGACGAAGTCGTCGACGTCGGAGACCCGGTCCTTGAGCAGATAGCCGACCCCTCGGGTGTCGTCCCCGATCAGGTCGATGGCGTAGCTCTCCTCGACGTACTGGGAGAGGACGAGCACCCCGACCTCCGGCCAGCGGTTACGGATCACCAGTGCGGCGCGCAGACCCTCGTCGACGAAGGTGGGCGGCATGCGTACGTCGACAACGCACACATCGGGATGGTGCTCGGCAACGGCCCTCAGCAGGGCTTCGCCGTCGCCGACCGCGGCCACCACCTCGATGCCCTGCTCCTCCAGGAGCAGTACGATCCCCTGCCGCAGCAAGGTGGAATCCTCGGCGATCACTACACGCATTTCATGTCCACTTCGATGACGGTCGGCCCGCCGACCGGGCTGGTGACCCTCAGTCTGCCGTCGACCCCGGAGACCCGGTCCGCGAGGCCGCTCAGGCCACCGCCCCGTCCGAGGGTCGCCCCGCCGATACCGTCGTCGCCGATCGTCACCGCCAGCCGGTCGTCGATACGGCGGATCGTCACCCAGGCAGTGCTGGCCGCGGCATGCTTGGCCACGTTGGTCAGGGCCTCGCTCACCACGAAGTAGGCGATGCCCTCGACCGTGGTGGACGGCCTCGGTACGGCATCAACGTCGATCGTGACCGGGATCGGGGAACGGGCGGCCACCGCGGACAGCGCGGCGTCCAGCCCCCGGTCGGTGAGGACCGGCGGGTGCAGTCCCCGGGTCAGGTCGCGCAACTCGTTGATGGCCTCGCGGGCTTCGCTGCGGGCACTCTCGATCAACTCCACCGTCTCGGGGTGTCCAGCGCCCCTGAGCCGCGAGCTGGCCCGGCCCAGAGTCATAGCCATGGCCACGAGACGCTGCTGCGCACCGTCGTGCAGATCGCGCTCGATCCGCCGCCGCTCGGCCTCCGCGGCGTCGACCACCCGTGCCCGGCTGGCCGTCAGGTACGCGACCTGCTGGGTGAGTCGGGTGTCCCGGGAGGGGGCGAACAGAGTGCGGGCGAGAGAGACGTCCAGGGCCCGCAGGGTGCGTATCACCGCCGGTGACACCGTCAGGCCGGTAAGCACTCCGACCGCCGCGACGGCCAGGGCCGTGCCCGTGTTGTCGATGTTCAGCGGACCGATAGCGGCCCGCCCCAGGGGCAGCTCCGCGTAGTAGAAGGGCAGCAGGGCCAGCATCGTCGGGCCGGCCCAGGCCAGGGCGACCGCGACCACGTTCAGGGCAGACACCGGGATCAGCAGCGCGAAGTAGCAGACCTGCCGCCACGTCGAGCGGTTGGTCAGCACGGTGAGCGTGGACCGCAGCAGGTTCCTGGACAGTTCCGGAGCCGACGGTGCGGGAATCTCCAGCCCGCACAGGATGGCGTACCGGTCGCGCTCGGCATCCGCGAGTCGTTGCAGCAGCCAGGCCGCCGCGATCACCAGTGGTGCGCCGGTGAGGGCGACCGGCAGGAGGCAGATGCCGGTCACCAGCAGCGTCAGCACGGCGAAACCGGCGAGCGCGGATACGCCGTCGGCCGCCAGGTGCGCGGACGCCAACCACAGCTGGGGCGATTTCAGAGCCCGCACGGGATTGCGTGGAAGGACCTGGCTCGCGGTCCCCGTCCGCGAACTCGGCTTCCCGGTCACCTGATCCGGCCCGCACCACCTGTCGGAGCCGGCATCCCGACTCCTGTACTCGTCCATCGTGGTCCCATGCTTCTCGATTCATCCGCTGACTCCGAAAACACTAGGCGGGTGGCCCGCGTCAGCGGCACACGGACAACCCACGAGTTCGGGGTAGGGAAAACCCACCGCCGGGCCGTGGGGAGACAGGACTGGCAGCGGAGGCTTTGACGGGCAGAGTTGTGGCCATGGCAGCAAACCAGTTGATGACGGAGGACAGGTCGATGACCACCACTCGGGTGTCCTGCGGCGATCCGCTTCTCTTTGAGGGCCGCTTCGGCGACCTCATCGACGACCGTGTGGCCGAGGCTCTCGACGAGCTCCTCGGCGAGAGCCTCGACGCGGCCATAGCCGCGCGGCTCCGGCGGTACCGCAAGCGGGACCGGCCCTTGATGGTGTCGCTGGTCACGGTGGTGTCCGGCCTGTCCGTGGTGATGGTGGACCACCCCGGCGCTGTCGCAACGCTGTGGGTGGCTGCGGCGGTCATCTGCGCCTGCCGGACGCGGTTCTGCCGGCCGTACGAACCTGACAGGTGAGGCACCAGTAGTACGGCGCCCCCACCATGCCGCAGCGCCTCCCCCGGAGGCTCCGTCATTGGCCGCCGACTCCCAGCTCTGCCACCCTGCACGTCTACGACGGAAAGCAACCTGCGGCACCCGCAGACGTCCGGCCTTCCGCTACCCAATCCCTGACGGGCCCGCACGCTCCGGGCGCCCGCACCTCACCGGGGCCGATTCGCTGCTCTACAGCCCGGCTCCCACGGTCCGCAGCGGCCGGTGGCCCGCTCGTCGAACTGGGCCAGTCCGTGCTCGTAGTCCACGGTGATGGAGCCGTAGTAGTTCACCACCGAGCTGCAGCGGCCTGGACCTGGGTGAGAAGGACCTGAACCGGGATTCATCCCCGCAGGTGCGGGGAGCAGGCGGAGTCGGTGGGGCAGGGTCTCTCGGTCGCGGGGTCATCCCCCGCAGGTGCGGGGAGCAGGGACAACCTCTGCGGCGGCCCGCTTAAGGGCTTGGGGTCATCCCCGCGGGTGCGGGGAGCAGTCCGGCGACGGCGAGGGCGACGCTCGGATCCAGGGGTCATCCGCGCGGGTGCGGGGAGCAGTCCGCGTTGTGGGGGTTGATCACCCCATCCTTGGGGTCATCCCCGCGGGTGCGGGGAGCAGTCGTACTCCTCTTCACCGGCCCCGTGCGCGGCGGGGTCATCCCCGCGGGTGCGGGGAGCAGGCTAGCTGAGCTGGGAGTCTATGGGCCCACCCGACCCGGAATCAATCTTCTGGGACTCCCTGTTCAACCAACTGAAGGGCTGAGGTCGAGTGGGCGACGCCGGGCGTCGAGGCCGATAGGCGGCGATCAAGCCCGCAGTGATCAGTCGAGGATGCCGAGCACCGTGTCCGGACGGCGCCCTTGCCTCGCCCTACCGAGTGGGGCCGACGAGAGCCGTGAGTTCGCGGACGCCGGCCGTGCGTGGGTGGCTGCTCTGGAGGTCGGTGACGATCTGCCGAATGGGTGGCCGGTCGCGGACTTCCGAGCGGGACACGCGGGCAGCCTTGAGCAGTTCGGCGGCCGCTTGCTCGGGCCGGCCCCTCAGGTGCCACGCCCGGGCCAGGTCGGTGTGCATCCGGCTTTTGCGTTCCGCGGTGGCGAACTGGGCCGGGTGCAGTCCCTTTCCGGCTTCCAGAGCAGCCCCGGCGTCGCCGAGTGACCAATGCACACCGACCGCGTAGAGGTCGATCGCGGCCGGGGTGATGGGGAACAGGCGCCCGGGTGGGGCCTGGCCCGGTAGATCGCGGGCCGCCCGGGCGGCTTCACGGATCATTGCAAGAGCCTGGTCGCGGTCGTCGGCGATAGCCGCGGTGTAGGCACTGGAGGCAAGCATCTGCGCGTACGCGGAAGCCTGCGCAGCATTGTTCAGGCCCGTCGCCTCGACGCGCGCCACGGCGGCCTCGATGTGGCGCTGCGCTGCTGCCTCCTGGCCCTGGTGGCGGAGTACGGCGGCGAGTTCGCGGGCGGCTGCCGCGGCCGCGAGGGGGGAGCCGGAGATGTTGGCGTACGTGGTCGCCCGGTCGGCCACGAGTCGTGACTGTCGGTATGCGCCGAGCTTGTTGAGAATGGTGGCGGCGAGGGTGTAGGCGGCGGAGAGCCGGGCGTAATCGACATCCTGTCGGGCCTCGGCCGCGTGGTGTGCGTCGCCCAGGAGTCCAGGAAGGTCTTCCACGAGCTGGGTGTGGCGGCCGGCGTCGAAGAGGGTGCGGGCGGCTGCCAGGCGGGCGTCCAGGGGGACGGGGGAACCGCTCGGGTCCGGGGTGACGGCGAGGGCAGTCTCCAGGCCTCCGAGGAGGCTGAGGGGCGTGGCGAGGCCGACGGCGGTGATGACGGTGCGGCGGCGCATCGGGTCCTCCTGAGCAGGCGACGGATCATCAGCAACTTTAGGCACCATACGAGTTGTCAGGTCTAAGGAAGCGATGAGGAGGTGGCCGGGGACACCCACCTCGCCGGCGGCCCGCCTGATCAGGGCGAGGTCCGACAGAGACCCCTGTTCGAGTCGGCTGACGGTGGAGCGGGAGCAGCCGAGTCGTGCTCCGAGGTCAGCCTGTCGCCAGCCGAGGGCCTTCCGGCCGGTGCGGATCAGGGCGCCGGGGCGGTGACGGGCGACGAGCGTGAGGACGTCGCGGCCGCCGCTCGCGCCGCGCCCACGGCGCGTGACCGTGGAGCGCGCCGTACAGCCTCGAAACAGGGGCAGGCGCCTGCCGCGGCTTCGCTGGGCCGCCCGACACCCGCTGGCATTTCTGCGGCGCAGCGGATTCGGTGCAGGCCTGAGCCTGGTGGTCCTGCTGTTCGTCGGCGGTTTACGCGTACGCCGCTCACCTTTCCTGACCGCCGTCGCCACGGGGGATCGTCGCGCCCCTGTCCCGCCGCGTCGTTGTCGTCCTGGATCCGGACCAACCGCACCCGCAGGATCGAAAGCTTCAGGAGGCCGTGCGGGAGCGGAGCGGCTCCGGGTTCTACCCGGCGAAATCCGTACTACCGACCGGGCTGCTCGACGACGGGTGCGGGGAGCAGCAGATGAGACCGCCCGCCATCCGGCGCTTGTCGGGGTCATCCCCGCGGGTGCGGGGAGCAGGGGCCGTCCGCCCGTGTAGCTGACGCCTGCGGGGGGTCATCCCCGCGGGTGCGGGGAGCAGTGCGGGATGTGGGTCGCGTCCCAGCGCGCCGCGGGGTCATCCCCGCGGGTGCGCGGCGACGTCGGCTGTGGCCAGCCGACCCAGGGGTCATCCCCGCGGGTGCGGGGAGCAGGCCAGGGTCGCGAAGCAGTCCATCACGTAGGCGGGGTCATCCCCGCGGGTGCGGGGAGCAGTGCGGGATGTGGGTCGCGTCCCAGCGCGCCGCGGGGTCATCCCCGCGGGTGCGCGGCGACGTCGGCTGTGGCCAGCCGACCCAGGGGTCATCCCCGCGGGTGCGGGGAGCAGGCCAGGGTCGCGAAGCAGTCCATCACGTAGGCGGGGTCATCCCCGCGGGTGCGGGGAGCAGTGGCCACCAACTTCGGCTGGGACGCGGCCACCGGGTTCATCCCCGCGAGTGCGGGGAGCAGTTGCCGGCCGCGTTGATAGCGCCCATGACCGCGGGTTCATCCCCGCGAGTGCGGGGAGCAGGCCTGCCCTCAACCTTTGCCGGAATAGGGCGAGGGTTCATCCCCGCGAGTGCGGGGAGCAGTCGCCCCGGAAACGAGGGCGGCCCCAACCCGGTGGGGTTCATCCCCGCGAGTGTGGGGAGCAGCGACGTACGGGCGTGCGGACACGGACGGGTCGGGGTTCATCCCCGCGAGTGCGGGGAGCAGCGTCGGCGTCACCCTCGATGAGGTCGTAGATCGGGTTCATCCCCGCGAGTGCGGGGAGCAGCACGGAGCTTTGCAGGTCCCGGGCCGCCTTGAGGGTTCATCCCCGCGGGTGCGGGGAGCAGTGAGCCCCGTGGCGACCGAGGAATCGATCAGTGGGTTCATCCCCGCGGGTGCGGGGAGCAGGCTAGCTGAGCTGGGAGTCTATGGGCCCAGTCGGCTCGGATCGGGCACTTTCACTGATTCCGGCAAATGTTGTTAATCGGCATTTTATTCATATAAGGGCACTCCCCGACACGGCCCTCCGGGACCCGTTCAAGGTAGTCACCCCGACCGGACCCCCAGCGGGCTCCGGTCGCCGTGCTCCGCCACTGCCCGTCCGTCAAGCCCCCGCCATCCGGCGCGTCGTGCGCCCCCGCAGGCGGCCAACGTTGCTGAGGATGCCGGCCTCCTGCACCGCAGGAGGCCCCGCACTCCAGCCCGTACACCCCGCAGCTCTCGACGCACGACTCGGCGTCAGCTGCCGATTCAGGCCGGCCGGGCGCCTGGAGCTGGGCAGCGAGGGAACCGGCTTCCCTCGCCGCGCCCTCCCCCGCCCCCGCCCCCGCGAGCCGGTGGATCAGACCAGACCCACAAGGTCAGCGAGCCAAGCCCCCGGGGCGGTGAAGAGGCCGAGGCTCCCGAAGGCTCCCAGCGGAATGCCCGCTCCTGCCCCGACCGCGACTGTGCCGGTCAGCACGTCGGTGTAGCGGGTCCACTCCTTTCCGGACGTCGCTTCGCTCCGGAACCTCACGATCTTCACGTGCAGGACGTAGGCCGTCAGGGTCAGTGCGGTCAGGCCGAGAAGTACGTAGAGGATCAGGAAGCTGAGGTCCGGCTTCGGGTCGGCGCTCAGCGCGTGGCGGAACGCCGACGTGGTGACGGCTGCCATGTACGCGGGCAGCAGCGCGACACACAGGACGACGACCCCTTCCAGTAGATCGGCCAAGGAGTCGACGAAGGTGGGCAAGGCCCGTGGCTCGGCGCCCGAGGCCGCCGGGAGGGCCGCGACGATGACGGCGGCGATCCCCGCGCACACCGCTGTGGCGAAGAGGGCTTCCCCGTACGTCTGAGCGAGCAGCTGCTGTTGCGTCGCCGTGGTGTCGCCGTGACCGGCGGCCACGCGGTCGGCGAGGACTGCGGCGCCGGCGATACCCAGTGCACCTGACGCGCATGCCGTCTTCCAGAGTTGCTGGGGAAAGACCGTCGACGACGGTGACTGCCCCATGCGGATGGCCGTCGAGCCCACCCCGGCCAGGATCAGCGGCATCAGCACATCCCACAGGTCGGCACCCACCGGGCCGACCCGTGACACCAGCAGCACGCCGCTTCCCGCGCACAGCAGGCCGACGGTGCGGACGATCAGACGGCCATGGAGGGTGAGACGACGGGCTACCCAACCGGCCGCCGGCTGAGGCGCGAGGACCGCGCACATCAGCGCTGCCGTGCTCAGGACGTCGTAACGCAGCACCTCGTACAGGTAGAGCACGAGGTACACGGGGGCGACGTACAGAACCTGTGCGCCGAGCAGGGCCGCGAGACGCTCGGAGGCGGAAGGCGGGGGCGACGGCGGGCTGTACCGGCTCTCGTCATCCTCGTCCCACGTCGCGGACTTGACCATGGCGTACCAACCGGCGGCCACAGGGACCAGGACGGGCAGCGAGTACCAGGGGTGTGTGACCAGCAAGCCGATGCCGGCCGTGACCGCCAGGAGTCCCGCCAAGTAGAGCGCCGTGACGCGGAGGTTGACCGACGTCATGTGCTGGACCCGGATGGCGAACGGCCCGATGCCGACCGCGGCAGTCGGCTTGGTCCAGGAGTCGGGTGGCAGGAAGAAGAAACCCGCGATGAGGAGGGTGCCGCCGAGCCATGCCGGCCCGTGGAAGACCCACTGCCATCCCCACTGCTGCGCCGTCAGCCCGGCCGCGAGGCCCGTTGCCGTTCCGGCGGCCACGAAGGCGGTCGTGCAGGGGGTCCACACGTCGGACCGGAATCCGGCGCCGATCGTACGACCGTTCGCCGTCCGACCGTTCCTGACGGTTTCGAGGAGCGGCAGCAGGGACGACAGGAGGAGACCTTGGCCCAGGCCCTGAAGGACTCGACCGGCCGCCATCCAGGTCGCTCCGGGCCCCCACGGAGGTACGGCCAGCACACTGCCCGCGGTCAGTGCGAGCACGCCGATGAGGAAGAGCCGCTTACGGGTGGAGCGTGCCTGGGCGGGATGACTCCACAGGAGACCGGCGGCGAGCCCTGCCAGATCACCGGCGATCACCCACTGGGTGCCGTTCGGCGTCAGGGACATCCCGTCGCGGATCTGCGGGAGGGTCAGGAGCGCCCCACTCGCGCTGAACGAGGCGAGGAGGACAGCCGCGTGGATCACGGTCATCGCGAGCCGCCTGTTGCGCTCCTCCACCAGTTCGTATCCGGACGGCAGGCGCTTCCTCCGGCGGTTGGAGGACGGACGCGGCTCGGGCTCGGCATCGGGGTCGGACGGCCGAGTCGGCTCCTGGTGGTCCCGGCCGGTGGCAGGGGGCACGGTCGGGGCCGGTGGCGGCATCGGATCGTTTTGGCCGGTCGGAGGGTTGTCCGGGGTTGTCGGAGACAATTCCTCGTCGCCCGGCGGCACGACCACACCCGGGATGTGGTCCGGGAAAAGGCCGATGTCCTTGCTCGCCCGGTCCTTGGCGTCCCGGCCACGTGCGAGCCGCTCCTGGGCGATTTCGACCTCGAGCGCGGCGGTGTCCTCGACGTCGATGTCGTACTCGGGGAGAGTCTGTACCTGTGGTTCGTCCGCCCTCGCCTCGTCCTGCGGCGGCGCCTCCTCGGCCACGATGGTCTCCGGTGCCTGCTCCCGCAGTCGGGTGAGCTCCTTCTCCTTCTCCATCAGGAGCCGTGTCGCCTCCTCGGCCACCCTGCGCGCGGCCCTGCCGTCCTCCTCGGCACGCCTGAGCGTTTCGGCCGTGGCCGCCTCGTTGCGCTGCGCCCGCTCCAGCCGCTGCTGCAACGCGTTCAACTCGGCTTGGTGGGCGGGTGGAGAGGCGAGTTGAAGAACGACCTGGGAGCGCAGCCGGTCCCGTTCACGGGTCAGGGATTCGATGCGGTTGCGCATGTCGTTGAGCTGGACGTACATCCTGGTGGCGACGTCCTGCGCCTCGGACCGGGCCTGGTCGCTGAGCCGTTGCGCGTGGCGGAGCGTTTCGATCTCCCCCTGTGCACGGGCGAGGCCCTTCCTGGCCTTCTGCAGTTCCGCTTGCACCGTGCCGGGGACGACGACCGGTGTCGGGGCGTCGTCGATCTTCCTGAAGAGCTCTCCCACCTGGGTGAGGCGGGCGGTCTGGACGGCGGACTCCCCCGTGGTGACGTCGATCACCGCTTCGGCCATCTCACGGGTCAGTGTCTTGCCGTTCAGGAAGTCGTACATCTTGCCCTGCTGCGGTACCCGGGGCGCCTTCGGGTCCGCTCCGTTGCGCAGCGGGAAATGATCATCGGTCAGTTTGGCGTGGAGCGCCTTGACGTTGATCGCGGCCTCGTCGATCCACCCCCGCAACAGCGTGGCGATCTCATTGATCTCCACGGTGTCGCCCTGCAGCGGACCCCATGGCCTGCCGGCCCGAGTGCGTGGCGGCATTCCCCTCCCCCTCGTTTATGCCGGGACAACCCCTGCCACGGCCCCGTTACCCCCGGACAACCCCTTCCGTCACCCTCCGGCACCAGGCGGAGGCGTATCTGTTATTTCACCACCGCAGAAGGCGAGTTGGTAAGCCGGGCCCGCCGTCGGCGTCACGAGCAGGACGGCGGGCCTCCGAGCCCCAGGAGGCCCTGATGGACCAGCAGCCCAGGCACGGCCGGCCCCGTACGTCCCGGATGAAGGTCGCCCTGGCCCTCGCCGGCGCGGCCCTCTCGGGCGCCGTACGGGCCGTCACGAGCTACCTCCTCGACAAGTTCAACGACTGATCCGGCGCGACACGACGCGGGCCCGTCCGAGCGGACGGCCCGCGTCGCAGCCCTCACCGGCGAACGGGCCGCCGGAACATCCCCGCGGGTGCGGGGAGCAGATTTGCTGTGTTGCGCTCCTCCCTCGCGGGCGGGGGCCATCCCCGCGGGGCGGGGAGCAGTCCAACCGGGGAACGCTCGCAGAGCGTCTCAAGGGGTCATCCCCGCGGGTGCGGGGAGCAGAGTTCGTCGATCTGCCGCTCCAGGGCAGCGACGGGGTCATCCCCGCGGGTGCGGGGAGCAGGCGAGGCGGATCACGCGCGCTGCGGCGAGCTCGGGGTCATCCCCGCGGGTGCGGGGAGCAGGGATCAGCACCGTCTACGGGGCGGATCTCGCCGGGGTCATCCCCGCGGGTGCGGGGAGCAGAGGAGGGGTGACATGTCTCTGGTTCCACTGACGGGGTCATCCCCGCGGGTGCGGGGAGCAGTGGGACATGTGGGACCAGAGCACCGGGATCGGGGGGTCATCCCCGCGGGTGCGGGGAGCAGTACCGGCCGCACCGGTCGCGCCCGCAGGACCAGGGGTCATCCCCGCGGGTGCGGGGAGCAGGCTTCCTGAGCTGGGAGTCTATGCGCGCGGTGGGCTCATATTCTGCACTTTCAGCGACTCCGGCAAATACGCCAAAAGCTCCACCTCTTGACGTAGGGAACTCCACGGAACAGCCGTCGCCTTCCCCAAGCGGTCCGAGTCGCCGCCATCCCCGTCGGCGCTCCTGCGGTGCCTGGTCGGCGGCGCGGCCGGCCTCTGCCTCGCCCCCTATCGCCCCGTCGTCGCCTTCCCCACCCGGGCGGGTGACAGGCGTTGCTGAGGACCCGTCATGCTGACCTCCAGAGCACACACGCCCCGGGGGGATCCATGCGCCACAGCAGTGTCAGAGCCATCACGGTTTCCGTCAGCAGCACGGTCAGTACGATGGTGGTCCTCGCCGCGCTCACCGCGTGCGGTGGTCCGGACGCCTCAGGGTCGGGCAAGGGTCAGGTGTCGCCCGGTGCGGCCGGGTCCGGCAGTCCGGCCGCCTCGTCCGCAGCCGCAGCCGTGGCCCCGCCTTCGCCGACGCGGGCCAAGAAGCGGTTCGCCGTGGGTGAGGTCGCCGAGTTCGACGACGGCACCAGCAAGGTGAGTGCTGTCCTCCTCGCCTACACCCAGCCCGTCGCGGGGCCCCGGCCGCCCGACCCCGTCACCCAGGGCGGTGACGTGTGGGCCACCGCCGAGGTCAAGGTCTGCAACACGGGGGGAGAAAACTTCAGCGTCAGCCAGTTCCCCTGGTCACTCGCCTACGAGGACGGTACGCGCATCAAGGTCACCGGGCTCAACGGCGGCGACATGCCCAAGCCGGAGTTCCCGAGCGGCGACGAGGTGGTCAAGCAGGGGGACTGCGTCCGAGGCAAGATCCCCTATCCCGTACCGGGCGACAAGCGGCCGGCGCGCGTCGTCTACGCGCCCCAAGGGCTCGACGAACCGATCGACTGGTCCGTACCCGCCGCGTAGGGCCAAGGCCCGCCCCTGACCGGAGACACGGTCAAATCGGGCAATGCTGTACGGCCGCGCGCTCCCCCGGCCCGGTGGATATACTGGCGGAACCATTCTGTTACTCAGGCGCGGAAGGCCCCCCACTTCGGTGGGGGGCCTTCCGTCTTTGGTGCGCCTGCTCCCTACGCGACCTGCAGCTTCGGCCGGCCGGTCGGGCTGGGCGGCGTCTGCTGGTACGTCGGCAGCTTCAGGTTCGGCAGGTCGCCCGTCTGGATGCGGACCAGCGCCGAACGGAACGCCGCTTCCATGTCCTCGGGGCTTTCGTACTTCGCCGCGAGCGGGTGGAGCCGGTACGAGTTGCCGTTGCGCTCCTCGCTGCGCGGCCTGAGGACGATGTTCAGGTCGCACAGCGGCGCCATGAGCCCGCTCACGGCCTGGGGCGTGACCCCGTACTCGGCCGCCATGTCCTTCTGCCGGACCGGGAGCGTCCCGCCGAAGTCGCTGCGGGAGACCAGGTACTGGAGGAACTTGACGGCGGACCCGGACAGCGGCAGGGCCCAGATGCGCTCCGCGATGATCGGAGACATGACGTTAGCCATGGGAGAGCCTTCCTCGTGAGCGGGCGCCCGCACGGGGGCGTGGCAGAACTATCATCCGGTACGCCTCCTACCCTGAAAGCGGTCTTCGTCCTCACGTCCGAAGTCGAGTTCGAGCTCCTCCTGGTGGGCACCTTCGGGACCCACCGCGTAGGGGAACGCCTCGACGTCGTGTTCGTGCCGGTCGGAGATCTCGGCGAGCACGTCGTGCTGTGCCGTGCTGTTGCCGTTGAACCACAGCCGTACGTTGATCTGGATGCGGCCGTTGCCGGCCTTCTCCACCCAGTTGTAGCCGCACAGCCCTTGGACGGCGCGGTTGACCGTGGATCGCGTGATCATCTTGCCGCCCTTCTGGGCGGCGATCTTGTTCAGTCCGTCCGTGATCTCCTGCTGCGTGTACTGGGTGATGCCCGTCCCTGGCACCTGCCCGCCCGCCACGAAGAGGAAGACGCACAGCTGTGACTTGGTGATGCTGTTCGCGACGGCCAACTGCGCCAGCAACTGCGTGAACCAGTTGCTGGCCAGGCTGTACCCGGCGCCCCCGGCCATGTCGTGCACGGCACGCGGGTCGGCGGCGTACTCGAAGTGAACTCCCTTGAGCCGACGGCGGCCTGCGGGGTCGGTGGCCTCGGCCACCTTCTCGCCGAGCTGCTGGCCGAGGACCGCCAGGATGTCTCCGTACTCGGCATCGTTCCCCGCGGCGGTGGGAGCGGGTACTGGCCGGGGCCCGCGCCGACGACGGGCGGGCGGATCAGATGTCACAGGACCTCCTTGTTACTCAGGCGGTCCGAGACTATCCAAAACATCAACGTGTGCTTGTCTTTTGGCGCTCCGACTCGCCGGACAAGGGCTCTCGCGACGACTCTGTTCGAACACTGCGCCAAAAGTACACGGTACGTGAAGTTCCTCCGCGCCAAAGCGCCGGAAGTACACGGCTGCTTGATTTCGGTTGTCGCGATGGCGACACACATTTGCAACGCGCACGCATCGATTTCGGCTCTTGGCGGCTCGGGCGCAACTCTCTGACCTGCGGTGTTTCCAGGCCTGTTGGGGCTTCCAGAAACTAAAGCAGTGCTTGAGTTTTTCGCGAAATGTGCTCCCCAGGTACACATTTCAGGACCCCAAATGTGTCCTGGGGGACACATAGGTTGGGACAAAACCGCAGGTCAGAGGCTTAAAATCGCGGCGCCCTCTTATTAAAGAGCAACCGTCCCGGACGGCCTCAGCCACACGCTGATCCTGGTTCGTTGGGCTCATCCGAGGCTCTGAGGCAGGGTGTGCCGCAGGCCCTGCCGCAGGTCATGCCACGTCCCGACAGTTGGCGAAGTGTCAGTACTCCCCCACGACGACCCCCGCCACGTCACGTGAAACTCAACGGGAGCTGTACTTTCTGTGATCGGCCACCTCCCCCACAGCAACCGCTGCCCAGCGCAACCACCCTTTGCCCGCGCCCTCATGCCCAGTGAGGGCGCCCAGCGCCCGAGGGGTGCACGGCCGACCGTCAGGGAGGTCGGGCAGGGCCTGAGGGGTGGGCGGGTCCAGGGCGCCAAAGCGCCTGGCGAGGGGGTCTGGGGGGCGAGGAGCCCCCCATGCCGTGGCCGGTCCAGCGCGGCCAGGCGCTGGCGGGGTCCAGGGGCCGGCCCCTGGGATGTACGGTCCGCATTTGATGACTGACAAGATCCCGGTTCTTCGCAGGCATGAGTCGCTGAAGTGAAGGAGTGTCAGGTAACTCCTACGAGCCCGGTGTCCTGTCTCGGTGAAGGTGGGCCGTGGACATGCGGTGACCAGGCCTGGTTCGGGTTGACCTGGACGGTGGCACGATTCTCGTCTCGGTCAACCCGAACTGCAGGCACCTTCTCCACGGCTTCCCGCTTGCGCAACTAGCTCGACGAGGAGCTGGAAGGGAACGGCGATCGCGCACCTGGCGTGGCCGTAGCTCGGGGCCTTCGTTGTTGACCGGGACAGTGAAAGTGCCACATCGTCGGGGGCATGGGATCTGAAGGCTCGAAGCGCAGTCACGCAAAGGCTTGGGCGGAGCTCCTGGAGGCGAATCGTCCTCAGTCGGCTGAAGACGAGCGGTCCTCGCCATCCCTATGGCTGTTGCTTCAAGCAGCCAGGCGTGAGCCGCTGCTGAGTGCGATGTATCCGTGGATCTCGATGCGGCAGCTCAGCTTGTCGGCATCGGACAGCTGGGAGGAGCGGGGCCATGAGCCGCTGCCGGCGATGTTTGCTCTTCCGGAGTCATATTCGGTAGTGGGCCGCTCGGAACGGCGACACCCGGTCACCTTCAAGACGGCCGATCCCGCCGAGGCTGTCGCGTTCGCAGCCCGTCTGATCCGTGACCGTCAGGTAGCTCAGGTTGAGGAGCCGCACGTCTGGTCGGCCGAGGTGGACGCAGTACTGCGTGGTGCGGGCTGGTATCCCGGGCGAAGCATCGACACGACAGTGTGGCGAGAGCGGCTGGAAGCGGACGGCTTTCGTATCCATGCTGCTGCCGAGGACTTCCTGCGCGAGTTCGGCGGCTTGACGGTCGGCAGCAAGGGTCCCGGGATCACCAGAGCGCGGGAGCCGTTCGAACTCGACCCGTTGCTTGCGCTGGGCGAGGACGACCGCTTCGGCGAGTGGGGCGAGGAGATCCGCCGCTGCCTCTTCCCGCTGGGCGAACTTGACCACGGGCACGCGTTCCTCGGACTGGACGAGCAAGGCGAACTGTATGTCGTGGCCAACTGGCTGGCCCGGTTCGGCCGCATGCCCGAGGCCATGGAGAACCTGGTCCTCGGAGTGATGCCGGTCCGCATGGCCGCCCTTGGCCACTGAGAAGGAAGGCCGCGGTTTCCCCGCGAACCTGCTCCGCAAGCTCGAAGCCGGCCGGCCACATCGCCTCAAGGGGCCCGCGGCACCGCTCACCAGGGGCAGGTTGTCGACCTCGCACTGCGGCTTCGCCGTCGGCATGCCTTCACAAAAGATGCTCTGGCCCCGCTGTCGGCGGGGCCAGAGCCACAAAATCCCCATGTCAGAGCCGGATATGCTCGCTCAGCACTTGAAGACGGACTCGATGTCGTCTTCGGCCCAGAACGGAAGCTGATCCCAGTTTTCGTACGGGCCGACGGCCATGACGTTCCCCTGCCGGTTCTGTCCGCTGTAGAGGCAGACCCGCATGTTGGTCTGGTTGGAGAGGGATGACGTCACGTTGTTGAAAAGACCGAGAGACCTGTGATAGCCAGGCGTATTCACATTGCCAATATTGTGCGACAGGATGTTCAGCTGGCCGCTTCCGAAGTTCGTATTCCGATAGAGGCACAGGCGCCCCACGTCGCAGTTCGGTGGCTGCGAAGCAGCGGTGGCCGGCGGCCCCACCATCGTCCCCGCCACCACGAATGCCGACACGATAAATCCGGCACGAAGCCGCGCAAAACCCATATTTTCCCTCACACCGCTAACGGAACTACCCAAGCTTCACCGTGGCCGACCTGCATAGGCTCCGTAGCGGCTAGGACCATCCAACTTTACTGCAGGCGTTGGAAGTTCGTCTCCAGCCAGCTTGGACCCTTCGGCCAGTCCAGATCGGCTGCGGCCCTCCTGGCGAGATCACCCATGGCGTCCCGATCCGTCACATGTCTCGCCGGCCAATCCGGGACCCCACCCATCGGGCCGCCCTTGTCTCCGAAATCACCAGCCTTGGCCCTCGCTACCGAGCAACCGAACTCCGACGGCCAACGACCCCCCACAGTGCCCCGTCATTTCGCATATGGCAGTGACCCACTCGCGCACGGTGCCCGACACCTCTCGCGCAGTCGTCCACGAGTCCTGAACACTGCTGGCCGGCACAAACGCGGATCGGGTGAAAGGTACCTACGCCGCAAGCCCAACAGAAGCGACGGAATGTGTGGACAGGTCGGTACAGCTGTAAATGCACAGTTTTGAGGGGATGCCGCCTGTGATGCGATGTCGGCATGGTGCCTGGTTCTACGCGGCGGGTGCCGCCAGGCGGAAGCCCACGCCGATCGCTTCGAGGTCCGGCTCATAGGCACCGTGGCGGCGGGCGCACCGGGCCAGGTCCCGGTCGTGGCGGAAGGAGCCGCCACGGGTGATGTGCCGGTCGAAGGCCCAATCCTCGGTGCTCGGCACCTCTGCGGGCGCGCCGGGGTAGGGAGCATAGAGGGTGGAGGTCCACTCGTCGGCGTTACCCGCCATGTCCAGCACGCCGAAGGGGCCGGCTCCGTCGGGGAACGAGCCGACCGGCGTCGTGGTGCCGATGCCGAGGTCCACCAGATTGGCCAGGCCGGTGCGGTACTCCTGCCCCCACGGGAACTCCCGGCCGTCGTCGCCCCGCGCGGCGCGCTCCCACTCGTCCTCCGTGGGCAGCCGCACATCGAGGCCGAGCCGTTCCCCGAGCCACCGGCAGTAGGCCGTCGCCGCCTCCCAGGCGACCCCGATGACCGGGTGGTCCGCAGGCCTCTGCGGGACCGGCCGGCCGGTGGCCGCCGCGAAGACTGCCCACTGGCCGACCGTGACCGGGGTACGGGCGATCCGGAACATCGGGACGTGGATCTCCGCGCGCGGGGCTTCCTTCGCGTACCACTCCACCGGCACCCCGGTGTCCGCGTAGCGGCGGGCCACTACCGCCACCTCGTCGACCGGCGTACCCCGACGCAACAACCCGGCCGGAATCTCCACCCAGTTCACCTGCTCCACCCGCATGGCTCCTCCTCGGCTCGAACGAACAACCCTCATGATCACCTTCGTGATCGGGGCGGGCATCGGCCGATGGACCCATCTCGACAACAACCTTGGAACCAGGACTTCAGGCCACGGACCAGCTGCGCTCCGGCACAACGAGCGGCGCACGGTCGCGTGCACCAGGCGGAGCACTTCCTCCGTGTACGCCGACACCAGGCAGCGAAGTAGCCGTAGACCGTCTCCCACGGGGCGAAGTCATGAGGCAAGTACCGCCAGGGGACCCCGGTTCGATCGACGTGAAGGACCGCGTCCATGATCTGGCACAGGTCATGCTGGGGGCGGCCGCCCGCTCCAGCCACGACTCGTAACCCACATGCCGCCACAGGTTGCGGACCAGTACCAACCACACCAGTTCCTCTGACCTCGGAAGACAGGAAACCGGCGGGTCGGCGACACGGCCTCGAACCGGACAGACCGCAGATGCCTCAGCCGCCCACGTTCTCTGACGTCGGCCGTGTCCACGTGCTCCAGCTCGACGTCGTACACCGACGTCTCGTCCGCATGCATCGGGCCTCCGGCGTGAACCAACCAGCTCTACGACCGTAGGCAGCGAAGAGCCCACGTACCTGGAGAAGACTGAGACACCGCACAACTTGCCCGGAGATGTGTGAGACACCGCCCGGGTTGTCTGGAGTTCGTAGAGACTGCCCGGACTTGGCTGAGACAGGACAAGTTGTTCCAGACCGCCTGGGATTGGCTCACCGCGAGCGAGGCAGGTCACCCGGGTACCCGGTGACATTCGCTGCCAACAGAGCCTGAATCCGGGCAAAGTAGCTGGGGCGAGCCTCTTCGCCTTCCGGCCAGAAGGTTAGTAAGGTACCCGCATGACCGCTCCATACGATCCGGAAGACAGGGAAAAGGTAGTCGTCAAGCTGCCTGCCTCCCTGCGACAGGAACTCAAGGTCCGCGCAGCCCAGTTGGGCGTGGACATCCAGGACGCCGTCACCGAGGGCGTACACGCCTGGCGTGCCGATGCCTCCGCCGCGACCACCGTGGACACCTCCGGTGCGTCCTCCTTCTCGACGTACCTGCCCAGTGGGCTGTACGGCGACTTCAAGGACGACTGCAGGGCCCGGGAGGTCCCGTACAACCAGGGTGTCGCCCAGTCGATCCGTTTGTGGCTGGACACCCACCGCACTCCGGTGGGCCGGCACCGGCCCGCGCACGAGGGTGCCCACCGGATCGTGGTCTGCAACCAGAAGGGTGGCGTCGGCAAGAGCGCCATCAGCAACGGTGTTTCGCAGGCGCTCGCGGAGACCGGCGCGCGCGTGTGCGTCATCGACTTCGACCCTCAGGGCCACCTGACGCGACACCTGGGCGCGGAGATGCTGGGCATCAAGGAGCTGAGCCTGGCCAAGCACATGCTCGGCGAGATCGAGGGTCGTGTCCGGGACCTGCTGGTTCCGATCGAGCACGGTGTGTTCGCGGGACGGCTGTTCCTCCTGCCCGCCTGCAAGGACGCCTTCCTGCTGGACGCCCGGCTCGCGACGACACGTCACGTGCGGACGAAGGAGACGGCGCTGGAGAAGGCCCTGGAGGATCTGGAGGAGGAGTTCGACTTCATCGTCGTCGACTGCCCGCCGAGCCTCGGGTACACGATGGACACCGCTCTGTACTACGCGCGGACCCGGGAGGGCGAGGCCGAGAAGACCTCCGGCCTGATCATTCCGGTCCAGGCGGAGGACACGTCGGCCGACGCCTACGACATGCTGAGCGAACAGCTCGAGGATCTGATCGACGACCTGGACATCGAGATCGCGCAGCTCGGCTTCGTGGTGAACCTGTACGACAGCCGCAAGGGCTACGTGGTGACCTCCTCCCTCAACAGCTGGAAGGAGTTCGGTGATCCGCCGGTCATCACCGTCATCTCCGACCTCAAGGAGCAGCGTGAGGCGGTGCGCGTGAAGCTTCCGCTGCTGCACTACGCGCCTGAGTGCGAGCAGGCGGACGCGATGCGCGAGATCGCCCGGAGGATCGTGGGATGAGCAAGAGCGACCTGCTCGGTACGGGCGCGGCGTTCAGCAACGCCAGGCGTACCGGGGGACGGAGCGAGCGCGGGCGGGCCAAGGCCGTCGCGCAGGGCGACGTACCGGCGTACGAGCTCGTGCGCGTCCCCCTGGACCAGGTGTCGCCGACGCCGCTGAACCCGCGCCGGAACTTCGGCACGGACGAGGAGATGACCCGCTTCGGCGAGGAGCTGCGGCAGGCGCAGCTGTCGGCATGCGTCGTCGTCGGCCGGGGTGCGTACCTGGCGCTGTGGCCGGACCATGAGTCCCGGATCGGGGCGGCGGCGTACGTCCTGATCAATGGCGAGCGGCGGTTCCGCAGCGCGCTGCACGTGGGACTGGAGGCGCTTGACTTCGTCGTACGGGACGACCTGGCGGGCTCCCGCACGGACTTCATCGACCACCTGCTGGCCGAGAACCTGGAGCGGGAGGACTTCGACGTCGTCGAACGTGCCCGAGGTGTTCAGCAGCTGGTCGACACCTGCGCCGAGGGGGGCAAGGAGCACGGGGCGAAGTCGCGGGCGGCGGAGCGCCTGGGCAAGTCTCCGTCTTGGGTCACCAATCAGCTGGTGCTGCTGGAGCTGCCGGAGGAGATCCAGCGAATGCTGAGCGCGGGGGAGATGCCCGAGCGCGACGGCCGGCTGCTGGCCCGTGCGGCGAAGGACCGTCCGGGGGTGGGGGCTGCTGAACTGCTGGATCTCCTGAAGGCCAACAAGGCCGAGGAAGCCCAGGTCAAGGCGGTGCAGCGGGAGATCCTGCGGGATGCGCAGGAGGTGACCCCGCCGGCTGTGGTCAAGGTTTCGGACCCGGGGGAGGGGGCGCCCGAGCCGGCCCGACTTTTGTCCGCGGACAAAAGTCGGGAGCCGCAGCCGGTGCCCGAGTCGCTGTCCGAGTCGCTGCCTGAGCCGTTCGTGCCGGTCGCGGAGCAGGCAGCGGAGAGCCCGGTGGCCGCGCCGATGCCGTCGGCGCCGACGAGCCCGCGGGAGCCGGTGCGGGCGCGCGAGCAGGAGGGAGTCATCCCGCCGCAGGCGCGGGGCACTGACTCCGGGGCGGTGGCTTGGCAGGACCCGAAGGCCGTCTACGAGGCGATCCGCCAGCACATGTCGGCGGAACACCGCGAGGCGTTGGCGCTCCTCCTGATCGAGGGCAACCAGGACGGGTAGTCACGGAGTTCGGCCATGGGTACGAGGGGCCCGATCCTGCGCAGGCAGGGTCGGGTCCTTTGCCGTGGTCGTGGCGCGGCGCCTGTCGACTCCGCAGGCCGGTCGCGGGACGACATGGCGCGTCCGTGTTCCGGACCGGGTCCGGGGCATCGGTTGCGGTGCCGACGGGATTTGAACCCGCGGACAGAGGGGAGCAGGTCCGCCCCGTCTCCGTCAGTCGCCGTGGGAGGGACCTCGCCCACGGCGATCGCATTGGACCGCTCTGCCACGGCACCGCAACCTACGGGACCACGCGCGGTCCCGCTCCAACTCAGGGTAGGGACAAGGCTCTCCGCGGACGAACGCTTATTCGGGCGATGGTGCTGTCGATTACCTCCGGGGTTATCGCACCGCCCGGCTGCCGCCGGCTACGTTCGAGGGCATCCCCCTGGAACCGAGGAGCCCGATGATGCCCGCTTACGGATTCGCCCATCTCCGCGGCCGCCGACATCACCCCGACGTCGTCGAGTACCTGGAGCGCATCCAGGCGACCCTCGACCCTTTCGCCGGCCGCTTCGTCATCCACGGCCCACCGGCCGAGGTCGTGGAGGGAACGTGGCCCGGCAGCATGGTGCTGATCGAGTTTCCCGGCCTGCCCGAAGCCCGTGCCTGGTACGACTCTCCGGCCTACCAAGCCATCCTGCGCCTGCGTGCCGACCACATCGAGGGCGACCTGCTGCTGGTCGAGGGCGTCGGGTCGAGCTACGACCCCGCCGAGCGAGCTCGCAAGCTGCGGGCCGAGGCCGAGCGGGCGGGGTAGTCCGCCGGCACGCAGTCCGGTGGCGGGTAGTCCGGTGGTCGCCGGTGATGCGAACGTCACGAACATGCACTTCGGAGACCACTCTCATGGGGTAGTGCGTGTTGGCGCTCGCGGCCGGTACAAGCCACACAGCGGCCTGGCTGATGAGCGGGAGCCGGGGGCGGCGCAATCCCGCGCAACCGCCGGACGGGAGCGGTTCCGAGCACCTAGCGTGCTCGTCGGGGTGTTCCGAAGCCGAGTTCGGTGTCAGCCCGATCCGCTCGATCCGCCCGCCCCGGTACCGGGGCAGCGCGTACTCCGTCAACCCGATGGGAGAACCGGATGGGCAAGCATTCCGGACAGCCGCAGGACAAGCCGTGGACCCCTCCGCCCAGCGGAGGCAGCTCGGGCGGCGGTCGGCCCTCGCCCCAACCGTCGTCGCCTCCGCCCCCTCCGCCGGGGAAGAAGTGAACCGGGAGATCTGCCGGGGAGCCCTCGTGACCGCGGGACTGCTGCGGGAGCGGTGGCTGACGGAGGCCTTCGACGCGGTGGACCGGGAGGCGTTCGTCCCGCGGGCGGTGTGGTTGAACGTGCCGGACGAGGACGGGCTCTGGACGTTCATCGACCGCGAGGAGGATCCGCAGGCCTGGGGCAGGGCGGTATGGGATCCCCACCGGTCGGTGGTCACCCAACTCGACGACGGCGACACGGCACCGGGTCCGAGCGCGGGCGAGTTCACCTCGTCCGTGTCCGCCCTGGACATCGTCCTGCGCAAGCTCGCGGCCCTGGAACTCGGCGAGGACCACACCGTCCTGGAGATCGGTACCGGCTCCGGATACCACACCGCCCTGCTGTGCGAGCGGGTCGGCGCACGGCACGTGACCACGGTCGAGGTCGACGAGGCGCTCGCGGCCAAGGCCGTGACCAACCTGAAGGCACAGGGCTACGAACCCGAACTGATCACGGGCGACGGACTCCTCGGGGCTCCCGAGCACGCTCCGTTCGACCGGGTGATCAGCACCGCCGCCGTGCGCCGGATCCCGCGCGCGTGGGTGGAGCAGACGCGGGACGGCGGGCGGATCCTCACCCCGTACGGCACCGCCTACAGCAACGCGGGCCTGCTCGACCTGGTGGTCGACGGGGGAGCGGCCGAGGGCAGGTTCATCGGCTCCTCCTCGTACATGTGGGTGCGCGGCGAGCGGCCGACCGTCGACCTCCGGGTCCCGGACGAGTCGACGGGCCGGACCTCACCCATCGACCCGGAACAGGTACTGGGCGCCGGGTACCTCCAGGACTTCGCCATCGGCCTCCAGGTCCCGGACGTCTCCTTCTCGCACCGGGGCGAGGGCCAGGACCGGAAGGTGCAGTTCGTCGACGAGGCCGGCACCTCGGCCACGATCGTCCGCTACGGCGACTGGTGGGAGGCCGGCGCGGTCACCTCCTGGGGCCCGCGCGACCTGTGGGCCGAGGTCACGGCCGCCTACACCTGGTACGAACTGCGGGGCCGCCCGCACATCACCCGCTTCGGCCTCACCGCGAGCCGGTCCGGGTCGCAAGCCTGGCTGGACGACCCCGACCGTCCGGTCGGCTGCTGAACCCAGGGGCCCATCCACGCGCGGGATGGGCCCCGACTTTTGTCCGCGGACAAAAGTCGGGCGGGCCCGGGCGGACCTGTCCGGGCGGTTCCGCGCTGAGACCGATCACCGCGCGCAGAGACATTTCCGCAGGCCCGGGGAGCAGAAGCACGGGTTCCCCCGCGGGTGCAGGGAGCCGAGAAACCTTCCCAGCGTTGGGAAGGCTTTGAGGGGGATCATCCCCGCGGGTGGGGGAGCAGAACTGTCCGGTGCTCCTACCCCCCAGGGACCATCCCCGCGAGTGTGGGGAGCAGGCGAACGTGTGCGCGCCGATCACAATTTTGTGAGGACCATCCCTGCGGGTGCAGGGAGCAGGGTTCCACGATGCACATCGTCCGGTCGTCCCGGGGACCATCCCCGCGGGTGCGGGGAACAGTTCATTGGTCCCGCGCCGTCCATCACCATCACGGGACCATCCCCGCGGGTGCGGGGAGCAGGTGTCGAGCAGATCCTCGGCGACATCGACGCCGGGACCATCCCCGCGGGTGCGGGGAGCAGCGTCACGAAGGACAGGCCGATACCTCGTCCTCGGGACCATCCCCGCGGGTGCGGGGAGCAGCCCCCCTCTCCGGTGAATGGAGAGGGGCCCCTGGGGACCATCCCCGCGGGTGTGGGGAGCAGACGCGTTGCCGCAGACTCGGCAGCGGCGCGATGGGACCATCCCCGCGGGTGCAGGGAGCAGCGGGGTATGGCCCGACAGCGCTGGGAGGACGAGGGACCATCCCCGCGGGTGCGGGGAGAAGGGGGTTCTCCGTCCGGTCGGCTGCTGAACCCAGGGGCCCATCCACGCGCGGGATGGGCCCCGACTTTTGTCCGCGGACAAAAGTC
>NZ_JANFAK020000106.1 GCF_024721315.2 Streptomyces sp. Isolate_45 | reverse complement strand
CCTACCCGGCCGACCCCGGCGCCCCGGACCCGCTGGCCCTGGACCAACTCGCCACCGACGCCGCCGCCCGGGCCCTCGCGCTGCTCACCACCGGAGCCGACCCGACGGGGCACCTCACCCTGTGGCAGGACGCCGTCCGGCTGGCCTCGGCCCACCACACCGCGGGACTCACCGGCCCGGCCCGCGGGCTCTACCGCGACCTCGCGCGCGCCACCGGCCGGTCCACCACCGAACTCGCCCGTGCCGCTGCGGCCTGGCGTCAGGGCGGGCTGCCCGCGCTCACCGTCCTCGACGAGCCGTGGGACCCCCCGGCAGGGCCCTTCGACCGGGCGCGCCCCGCCCTCCTCGCCGCCGGGCTGGGCGCCTTCCGTCCAGAGCGGAACCGCCTCACCGACCGCACCCGTCAGCTCCGCCTCAGCCGTGAAGGCCTCTGGTACGCCTACGAGTCCCGCGCGGACGACGAGGACTGGTGGCCCGCCGCCGCGCCCTCCCCGGACCCCGTCACGGCCCTGTCCCGCTGATTCCGCCCGCCCAGCGGGTCAGGGCGGTGAAGTCCCGCGGTCGCAGTCCGTGTCGGGGCAGGACCTTCAGGAGCAGCGCCGGAGCCGGGTGGTGGGCGGCGACCCAGGCCCGGTCCCGCGGCGTGATCATGTCGTCGACCCAGGCGAAGGGACGGCCCGCCGCCCACTCCGTGAGGGCCCGCGTCTTCCAGGAGAGCCCCTCGGGGTCGCGGGCGAACATCTCGGGCCATTCGACGACCCGCAGGTCGGTGGGCAGTCCGATGTGCGGGGAGATCATCGTGTTGGCCTGGTGCGTCCAGGCGGTCGCCCAGACGATCTCGAAGGGCAGCCCCAACAGCCTTTCCCCGTGGGACGGGTGGAGTCGGACCCGGGCCCCGCGGCGGGCCGCACGCGACTCGGGGTCGCGGTAGGAGAGCCAGACGTCCGGTCGCATCCGGTGGGTCGCGTAGCCGCGGAGCGAGGCGAAGGGGGAGCGGAAGGGGTTGAGGGGGCCGTCCACGTCGAGCAGGAGCAGCGGTCGTTCCGTCATGAAGTAGGCACTACCCAGTACACGATGGAGTGAAATGCCTATCGCCTCTATAACCCGAATGGGTTTACGGCGTTGTTTACCGGTGTGGGGGCAATGCCCCTCAATCCCTCCGGAAGGCAGGAAAACTGATGCGTCACAGTCGTCGGAACGGCTTGATCGCGGCGATGGTCGCGAGCGGTGGACTGGCGGTCGCGGGGGTGGGCGGTCTGGCCCACGCCGATGCGGAAGCGGGCGGGAAGGCGGAACGCTCGCCCGGACTGCTGTCGGGGAACCTGGTGCAGCTGCCCGTGCACACCCCGGTCAACGTCTGCGGGAACACGGTGAGCGTGGTCGGCGTCCTCAACTCCGCCGCCGGCAACCGCTGTACGAACTCCTCACCCGGGGGAGGGGACAGCGGATCACGGGCCTCGGGCCCGGCGGACCGGGGGGTTTCCGCCACCGGCTCCCGGGCGGCCAACGGCGGCGGAGCGGTGGCCCAGGGCAGCGGAAAGGGTTCGCCGGGACTGCTGTCGGGCAACGGCATCCAGCTTCCCGTCGAGATCCCGGTCAACCTCAGCGGCAACTCGGTGAGCGTCGTCGGGGTCGGCAACAGCTCCCACGGGAACATCTCGGTCAACGGGGAGACCCCCACCGAGGGCAAGCCGCCGCAGCCGGTCACACCCGTCACGCCGGTCACGCCCGTCATCCCGCCCGTCGCGCCGAGGCCGGTGACGCCACCCGCACCGCCCGCCCCGCCGCGCCACGACTCGGCGCTCGCCCACACCGGCTCCGAGGGCATCGGCTACCTGCTGCCGGCCGGCGGCGCGCTCCTGCTCGGCGGCGCGCTGCTGTACCGGCGGTTCCGCCTCAACTAGGGCGTGTTGTAACAGTGGCGCCGGGCGCCGCGGGGCCGGGCGAGACCTTCACGACACGCCCTGGGCGCTCCCCGAAGGTTCCCGCAGCCGCCCCGGGGTCCGGCCGCACCCGCCCGCCGCCCCCGGCCCGGGGCCCGGCCGCGTCCGCCCGCAGCCCCCGCCCCGGAGGTACGCCTACGGCCGCCAGCCGTTCAGGATGGCGTCGATCCGTTCCGCCAGCCGGGCCCGGGCGGCGAACCGGGGGACACCGGCCATCAGCAGGGCGTCGTACTCGGTGTCGGTGTGCCGCACGGCCGCCCGGACCGCCACGGACACCGCCAGTTCGTCGAGGGCCCGGCCGGCCGCGGTGCGCCCCACCCGGCCGCTTCCGCGCAGCGAGGCGTGCGCGGCGATGGCCCGCGCGCGGTCCGGGGGGCACCCCGGGAACAGCCGCAGGATCTCGGTGGCGAAGGCGGCGGTGAACCGCACGTCCTCGGCGGCCCGCCGCAGCCGGTCGCGTTGCCGACGGCGGGCGCGCGCGTCGGCGTCCGCGAGGCAGGCCCGCTCGGCGCGGGCCAGCGCGGCCTCCTCGACGAGCAGCCCCTGCCGTTCGTAGCGCCGGCGGCGCCTGTGGCGGCGTACGACCACGGCCGACAGCGAACTGGCCTCCCGGGCCCGGCGGGTGAGCGCCGTGTCGCCGCGCGGCAGGTAGACCAGGTGGCCGAGGTCGGCACAGTCCAGGCAGCGGGGCACGCCCGCCTCGCGGACGAGGTGCCGCAGCGGGCCCTGTCGGCAGTCCGCGCAGTGGATCTGCTTCTGTGACTCGAAAACGACGAGACTCATGCAGGGGTGATACCGCTGACCGGTGCGTATATCACCTTGTACAGATAGGTTGTTAGCCTTTCATCAAGTCTTACCCGACGTCATGATGTCCTCCTACCGTGAGTCGGATCGGGTGGGCCGCGGGGGGCCCTGGAGGAGGGCACATGGGCGGACGGCAGGCGATGGCGAGGCGCCCGAGGGCGACGGTGCCCTCGGACCTCATGCGCCGGGAAGTCGTCATAGAGCCCGGCGGCTGCACCGGCTGGCACTACCACCAGGTGCCGCTGATGGCGGTGGTCAGGGCCGGGACCCTGACCCGGATCCTCGACGACGACACCGTCGAGGTGCACACCGTCGGCGACACCTTCGTCGAACCGGAGGGCCTCGGGCACGTCCACCTCGGCCGCAACTTCGGCAGTGAGCCGATCGTCCTCCACGTGACCTGCGCCCTCCCGCCGGACGCCCCCTTCGCGATAGCCGTCCCGGCCCCGCTCGGCGCCACCCCCTGCGGCTGCCCGGAACACCGCCCTTAGGGCCTGTCGTCGAACTCCCGTCGCCGCCGGAGGCGGACGGGAGCTCGACGACAGGCCCTGGAGCGGGCTCGGCCGGGGCACGCCGCCGGGCGGGTCCGGCCGGTGCCCGTGGAGACCCCCGTCCACCACGGACACCTACCGCACCCGCCCCGGCTCGCGCCCCCGCCCGCCCCGCACCCCCCGGCCCGAGCCCCGTCAAGCCCCCCGGCCCGCTCAGACCAGTCGGCGGATCTCCCCGCGCACCCGGTAGAAGCCGCCGGCGGCCGGGTGCAGCCCGTCCACCACGTACCGGGCCCCCACCTCACGGATCCCCCGCGGGAACTGCACGTGCCACGCCAGGTCGAAGCCCTCGGAGACCACCTGCACCCGCATCCGGTTCCCCTGCTGAACGCACTCGACCACGACAGCGCCGGCCGGCACCGACGCCCGCGAGACCGTCGCCACCGCGGCGGCCGAGGCCGCCGGGGTGAAGACCGGCAGGGCCGCCGCCGACTTCACGTCCACCGCGGTCGGGACGGAACCCTGCTGGGCGGCCGCGATGGCCGCCTCGCTCGCGTCCACGCACACCAGCGAGCCGTCCGTGGTGACCAGGTACAGCCGCCCGTCCAGGTACTGCATCGACAGCGCGGAACCACCACCGGTGCCCAGCTTCCACAGCCGGTGGCCGTCGGCGTCGAAGCAGTACACCGAGGACGACGAGTCACCCGCGAACACGTGCCGACCGTCGGGCGAGGTCGCGCACGAGTACACGGCCGCGTCGCACGGGTACGAGGCCTCGACGGCGCCCGTCGCCTTCGACAACCGCTGCACGGTGTTGCGCGCCGTCCCCGCGTACACGGAGTGCTCCTCCTGCCACCCGAACAGGACCCCGCCAGGGGTCTTCGTGTGCCACAACTCGCCCGTACCGTCCGCCGCGTAGGCCGTCACGCCGTTGCCGTGGCCGTGGTAGACCGCCCGCTCGTCCGCCCGGACCATCCACGCGCCGCCCCCGGAGGACTTCCGCGACCACTGGTGCTCGTCCTCGTGGTCGATGACCGTCAGGCCGCCGTTCGCGTCCGAGACGTTCAGTACGCCCTCGTGGATGTCGAGCCAGTAGATGTCCACGTCCGCCGCGATGCCGTAGGCCCCGAACGGGACCTTCGACGACAGGTCGTACACCGTGCCGTCGTCGCAGCCCGCGTATATCCAGAAGTCGTCCGCGACCAGGCACTTCACCCCGTCCGGCAGGGAGTAGCGGGCCAGCACCTCACCGCCGTGGCTCACCGTGTAGACGTCCCCGGCCTGGTTGCCGACCCAGCAGCGGTCCTCGTCCACGTGGATCCCGAACGCCGAGGAGCCGGTGCGGAACCGCCACAGCACCGGGGCCACGGCGCGCGCCGTCGACGGCGCCGAAGCCACCTGGCGGCGGGTCACCGAGCGTGCGGCGCGCGCACCCCGCACGGCCGGCGCGTAACCCTTGCGGACCTTCTCGCCGACCTTCTTGGCCGCCGCCGCCCGCGCCTTCTCCACGGTCGGGAAGGAGGAGCTCTGCAACTGGCCCTCGGCGCCGATGCGTCCGTACCGCACCGAGACGGCGGTGCCCTCCACCGTCACCTCGTAGAACTTGTGCGCCGCGCCGTCGTCCTGCGACAGCTCCAGGTACGTCGTCTCCCGAGCCATGACAGACCCCTCCTCCGAGCCGGGCCCCCGGCTCCTGTCCACCGGTGATCCCTTCGTGGGAAAAACTAGGCCCCGCCACTGACAATGGGCGGGTGCAGCTCCAAGCGATCACCTGGCAGCGGCTGGCCGGACGGCTCGCCGCCCACCTCGACACCCCCGGCGGAGCCTCCGCCGACGAACCTCCCGGCGGGCCGGGGCGGGGGACCTGGCAGCGCGTGGGCATCGACGGCGCGCCCGCCGCCGCGACCGATGTCCTCGCCGGTCACCTCGCCGACGCGCTGCGCCTGCGCGGCCGTTCGGTACTGGTCGTGGCCGCCGGTGGCTTCCTGCGGCCGGCGTCGCTCCGTTTCGAGTACGGGCGCCACGACGTCGACTCCTACCTCGGCGGCTGGTACGACACCGGGGCCCTGTGGCGCGAGGTCTTCGGCCCGACCGACCCCGGCGGCAGCGGACGGGTGCTGCCCGACCTGTGGGACCCGGTGACCGACCGGGCCACGCGCAGCCCCTACGTGGAACTCGCCCCGGGCGGCGTGGTGATCGTGCACGGACCGCTACTGCTGGGGCACTGGTTCCCCTTCGACCTCAGCGTGCACATCGGGCTGTCCCCCGGGGCCCTCGCCCGCCGCACCGAGGAGTCCGAACGCTGGACGCTGCCGGCCTTCGCCCGCTACGCGCGGGAGACCGGCCCGGCCACCGCCGCCGACGTCCTGGTCAAGGCGGACGACCCGCGCCACCCGGCCTGGAGCGGGCTGCCGGACTGAGGGGCGGCGCGGTCGCGGGCGGGGCGACGGAGGCGGGTGGGCGGCCGTCGGAGGCGGGTGGCGGTCGGAGGAGCCGGCCCGACGGACCCGTCCGCATCGTCCTACGAGGGCCGGCCGCCCAGCCGGCCGACCGCCAGGGCCGCCGTCCGACACCCCGCGCGGGCCGCCTCCACCGGGTCCGCCCCGTCCAGGCGGGCGGCGAGGAACCCGCCGGTGAAGGCGTCCCCGGCCCCCGTGGAGTCCACCGCCTCGACGGTCTCCGCCCCGACCTCGGCGGTGATCCGGCCGTCCTCGGCGACCAGGGCCCCGCCCGCGCCGAGCGTCACCACCACCAGCGCCGCCCGCCGGCTCAGCTCCACGGCCGCGCGGGCCACCCCGGCCGGCTCCGGCAGGCCGGCCAGCAGCCGGGCCTCGTCCTCGTTGGGCAGGAGCACGCCGACCCCGGCGACGGCGGTCAGGAACCGCTCCCGGCCCAGCGTGGCGAGGAACCCCGCCGAAGCGGGGTCCACGCTCACCGGCACCCCCCGCGTGCGGGCCGCCCGCAGGGCGACCAGGGCCAGTTCGCGGCTGGAGTCGGCGAAGAACAGGTATCCCGACAGGTGCAGGTGCGCGGCGTCGTCCAGCAGGGCCGGCGCCCAGTCGGCGGGGCACAGGCGCAAGGAGGCCCCGCTGTCGGTCAGGAAGGTGCGTTCGGCGTCCTTGCCGACCAGGGCCACGACCGTCCCCGTCGGCTCCGACCGGTCTATCACCAGCCGGGGCCGTACTCCCGCGTCGACCAGGGCCCGTTCGTGCCAGCGCGCGGACTCGGAACCCACGCGCGCGAGGAGGCGTACCTCCGCCGTCCCCGTACGGGCCGCCCAGCACGCGGCGTTGGCGCCGGCCCCGCCCGGCAGGGTGCGGATCCGGGCGGCGGTGTCGGTGGCCGCCGCCAAGGGCTCCGCGTGCACCGCCACGACGTCCGTGACCACGTCGCCGACCACCAGCAGGGCCCCCGGTGCGCCGGTCACGGCCGCGCCGCCCAGGCCCGCGCGACGCGGGCCCCGAGCCGTACGTTGCCCCGCACAGCCGCCAGGTTCGCCTCCAACGAGGCGCCGCCCGTCGCCCGCACCAGGAACCCCAGCAGGAACGGCGTCACCGCCTGCCCCGTGATCCCCCGCTCCCGGCACTCGGTGAGGGCCTCGGCCAGGACCCGGTCGTGGACCTCCGGATCCAACTGCTCCGCCGCCGGGACGGGGTTGGCGACCAGCAGGGCGGAATCCGGCCCTCCGAGGGCGTCCTGGGCGGCCATCACCTCGGCCACCTCCTCAGGCCGGTGCACCGTCCAGTCCACCGGTTCGCCGGAGTCGGCCAGGTAGAAGCCCGGGAACCGGGTCGTCCCGTAGCCGAGCACTCCGACGCCCAGGGTCTCCAGCCGCTGGAGCGTCGCCGGTACGTCCAGGATCGACTTGACCCCCGCGCACACCACCGTGATCCGGGTCCTGGCGAGCAGCGACAGGTCCGCCGACTCGTCCAACGACCGCGCCCACTCCCGGTGCACCCCGCCCAGGCCGCCGGTGGCGAACACCCGCAGCCCGGCCCGCGCGGCGAGCAGGGCCGTCGCGGACACCGTCGTCGCCCCGGTCGCACCCGTCGCCAGGGCCGGAGCCAGATCCCGGTGGCCGAGCTTGCGCACGGCCCCGCCCGAGGCGATCCGCTCCAGGCGGGCCTTGTCGAGGCCCGCGTACGCGACTCCGTCGAGCACCGCGACCGTCGCCGGGACTGCGCCCTCCGACCGGACCAGGGCTTCCAGTTCCAGCCCCACCTCCAGGTTGCGGGGACGGGGCAGGCCGTGGGCGATGATCGTCGACTCCAGGGCGACGACGGGCCGCCCCGCATCGAGCGCCTCGCGCACCTCTTCGGACAGGACCGGGACCTCGGCTGCTCTGTGCTGTGGCATGTCCCCATCCATGGCACGTGATTCGCGCCCCCAAACGCGCTGTCCCCGCTCCGGCGCGAACCTGTCCGAGTCACGTGCTCCAGTGAACCCCGGCGTCCTCCACGACGAACTCGCCGACCGTCGGGACCCACGGTGCGGAACGTGCGCCGCGACGCCGGGGGCACCGACCTCGGCCTTTCGGGCCGCCGCCCGTGCCGCTCACAGGACGGCCGCCCGGCGGCCCGCCCCGCCGGTGGCGGCGCCCGACACGCGGGCCCCGTCCTTCGCGGACGCCTCCTTCGGCGCGGTGGAGTGCGCCGACGACGCCCGGCGGCACCAGCCGACCGCCGAGGACGTCCGCGCCGCTCTGGCCGAAATCCGGCGGGTGGCCGCGCCCCGACCGCGCGAGGGCCGCGCCACCCTCCGGACGCGGACCGAGGAGGGGGCGGCCCGGCACGCGCGGGAGGCCGGCTTGGACGAACCGTCCGGCACCTGCCCGCCGGCCCGCCTGCCCGAAGGCCCGCCGGCACGTCCGCGGGGCCCGGCGCCCCGTACCCGCTCGACGCAATGACGCGTCCGGGCGGCCCACGCTGGACGCTCTGAACACCCCGCGCCCGGTGCCCCGGCCCTAGGCTGACGCGCCATGAGCACCCATGACCACGGACCCGCCGCCCCCGCCTCCTTCGCCCTCTCCGTCGCCGACGTCCCCGACGCCGAGCTGGAGACCGAGGACCTCGACCCCTCCCAGATCCTGTCCGGCACACCCGTGGTGACCGGCAAGGTGCTGTGGGAGTCGGCGGACGGCTCGCAGATCAGGGGCATCTGGCAGATCACCCCCGGCGTGGTCACCGACACCGAGGCCGACGAACTGTTCGTCGTCGTCAGCGGCCGCGCCACCATCGAGGTCGAGGGCGGCGCGACGCTGGAGGTGGGTCCCGGCTCGGCCTGCGTATTGCGGGAGGGCGACAGGACCACCTGGACCGTCCACGAGACGCTGCGCAAGGCCTACCACATCAACTGCTGAGCACCACGGGTGCCAGGCCCTACGAGTCCGCGGCCGCCCGGTCCTTCGCGGGCCCGGGGTGGCGACGCGCCGTGAACAGGGCCAGCGCCGCCATCGGCAGCAGCAGCGCGGCGCCGATCGCGTTGAGCCAGCCGTAGCCGGCCTGGGACATGACCAGGCCGGCCGCGGCGCCGCCGACCCCGGCGGCGGTGTTCATCGTCAGGTCGCTCAAGCCCTGGACGGCGGCCCGCGCGGGCTGCGGCACCGAGTCGGTCAGCAGCGCCGATCCGGAGACCATGCCGGCGGACCAGCCCAGTCCGAGCAGGAAGAGGCCGAGGGCGCTCTGGGTGTGGCTGCCGTCGGCCGTGCCGGCGAGGAGGGCGGCGAAGGACAGCAGGCCGGCGGCGAGGCCGATCACGGAGAGTCGGCCGAGGCGGTCGGCGAGCCATCCCATGACGGGGGAGAAGGCGAACATTCCGGCGATGTGGCCGCTGATGACCAGGCCGACGAGCCTGAGGTCGGCGCCGTGGTGACCCAGATCGACCGGGGTCATCACCATGATCGAAACCATGGTCGTGTGCGACACCGCGACGGTCACCAGGGCGAGGCGGGCGCGTGGCGACGCCTTGACGGCGGCGAACCCGGCGCGCAGCGAGCGCCCCTCGCGGCCCTGTTCCGCGGCCGGGGCCATGGCCCGGGCCGTCAGCAGCGGATCGGGCCGAAGGAACACGCCGAGCAGCGTGCCGGTGAGGATGAAGACGGCAGCGGCCCATACGAACGGACCGGCCGTCTGGGGTATGGAGGTGCCGGCGAAACTGTCACTGGCCGGGGCCGACAGGTTGGGGCCGAGCACCGCGCCGACGGTGGAGGCCCAGACGACCACGGAGATCGCGCGGGCCCGGTGATCGGGCTCGGCGAGGTCGGCGGCGGCGAACCGGGCCTGCAGGTTGGCGGAGGACGCCGCACCGAACGCGGCCATGCCGATCATGAGGAGCGGGAAGCTCTTGACCGCGGCGGCCAGCACCACGAGGCCCGCGCCGAGCGCCCCCACGGCGTACCCGACGACGAGCCCGGGCCGCCGGCCCTTGGCCGTCATCAGGGCGGCCAGCGGCAACGAGACGAGGGCGGTGCCGATCACCGCCGCCGTGGAGGCGAAGCCGGACAGTGCCTCGGTGCCGCTGATCTCGGTGGCCAGTACGGGCGCCAGGGCGATGCTGATCGGCACGCCCAGCCCGCCGATGGCCTGGGCGGCCATCAGGACGCCCGAGATCCTGCGCCGGATCCGCGGCAGCGCGGCCGGGTCGACCGGCCCGCCGACCCCCGCGGGAGCGCGGGAGGCGGCCGCGGCGCCGGGGGCGGCCCCGGGGGAGGCGGTCACGCCGGACACCCCCGTCGCGGGCGTGGGAGCGGGACACGGGCGGTGAGGCCTGATGCGGCAGGAGTCGTCACGGCGGAAGTGTCCCACCCGCCACCGCGCGGGGGAACCGGACAGCGGCCCGGCGCCCCGGCCGGGGCGGGAGCCCCGCCGGGACCGTGAGGCGCAGGTCAGAACAGGGGTTGCGGAAGTACCCCCTCCAGCGCGAGCAGGATCCGCTTGGTCTCCACGCCGCCCCCGAAGCCCCCGATGCCGCCGTCGTTCTCCACGACCCGGTGGCAGGCCACCACCAGCGGCAGCGGATTCGACCCCATGGCGTTGCCCACGGCCTGGGCCGCACCCGGTTGCCCGACGCGGGCGGCCAGCTCCCCGTACCCGACGACCGATCCGTAGGGCACGGACCGGTCCAGCTCCAGCAGCACCTGGCGGTTGAAGCCGGAGCTGAGCCGCCAGTCCAGCGGCAGCTCGAAGCGCCGCAGCGAACCGGTGAAGTAGGCCTTCAACTGGCGTATCGGCTCCGCCAGCAGCACCTCCGCGCCCGGTCGCGGCCGCACGGCGTCGGCGCCGAGCCGCGAGACCAGCGCGCCGATCATCCGGTCGGCCCGGTCGGGTCCGGCATGGAACTCGACCCGGACCAGTCCCTCGGGGGTCGCGGCCAGGAGCAGGGGACCGATGTCACTGGTGACGACGGTCCATTCGAGGTGCGGCCCGCGGGGCCGCTCGGTGCTGTCCACGCGTCCACCGTACGGCCCCGCACCGACAGCGCGGTCGGGGTCCGCGGGACCGGCCGGCGGCGCACCGGCTCGTGGCGGAGCGGCCCGCGGGTTCCCCGTGGCGGGCCTCAGGACCCGCCGACGGCCTCGCGCACCACGTCGGGGGCGTTCGTGATGATGCCGTCGACCCCCATGTCCTGGACCTTCCGGGCCGTGGCCGCGTCGTCCACGATCCAGGTGTCCACTTCCATGACCCTGCCGTGGGCCCCCCGCAGCCGGTGCACCGCCGCGACCCAGTCGGCCGAGATCGTGGTGTGCAAGGGGTTGATCCGGTCGGTGAACTCGGCGTACCGCGGCAGATCGGCCACGGCCGGGGTGCCCAGGAACGCCGTCACGAGGTCCGGGCGCAGGTCGTGCACGACGCTGACCGAGTCGGCGCTGAAGCTCTGCACCACGAGGCGGTCCGCGACGCGGCGCTCCTCCAGCCAGCCGGCCTCGTCCAGCACCTCCAGGGTGTCCTCCTCGATCCCCGGGTAGAGCTCCGGCTTCTTGATCTCCAACAGCAGTCGCTGCTGGTTCAGCCGCACCCGGTCCAGGTACTCGCGCAGCGTCGGCACCCGGGCACCCGTGTAGCGGCCGTCGGCGAACCAGCTCCCGGCGTCCAGCCGGGCGATCTCGGCCGCGGTGAAGTCCCGCACCCGCCAGGGCTCGCGGTCGGGGAACACCTCCTCCACGTCCGTCGTACGCGTCAGGGTGTCGTCGTGGATCACCACCAGCTCGCCGTCCCTCGTGCGCTGGACGTCGTTCTCCACCCAGTCGAAGCCCAGCCCCCTCGCCAGGTCGACCGCTTCGAGGGTGTTCTCCGGGGCGTAGGCCGAAGCCCCCCGGTGCGCGTACACGACGGGGCCGCCGAGCCCCATCGGCCCCGGCCCGGCGGAGGGGGCCGCGGGACCCGGGCCCGGGGCGGAGGCCGCGGCCGCGGCCGTCCCGCACAGCACGGTCAGGGTGAGTCCCAGGAATGCGGCGGCGGCCGCGGCGGCGGGTCGGACGACGTACATCTGCGTTCTCCTCGGGGCGTGACGGTTGCGAGGGGGCGTGAAAGCGTGAGGGCGGAGGGGGTCGTGAGGGCGGTGGGGGTCGCTCGGGTCGTGAGCCGTGCTCCTGCGTCAAACGGGCGCGGGGCGCCGGACGTTGCGGTGGTGTGCCGCGGAGGGCCGAATTCACGGCGATCATGGGGTCGAAGATCGCCGCGGCGCCACCGAACCACGGCAAACGGACCAGACCCGCGCCGCTGTCGGTGGGGGGCCGTACGGTTGACCCATGCGGCCCGTATCGAAGATCGAACGCACGGTGGCGCCTTTCGAGGTCGTCAGCCCCTACCAGCCCAGCGGCGACCAGCCGGCGGCCATCGCCGAGCTGGAGAAGCGCATCCGCGCAGGTGAGAAGGACGTCGTACTGCTCGGTGCCACCGGCACCGGCAAGTCGGCGACCACGGCGTGGATGATCGAGAAGCTTCAGCGCCCGACCCTGGTGATGGCGCCGAACAAGACCCTCGCCGCCCAGTTGGCGAACGAGTTCCGCGAGCTCCTGCCGAACAACGCCGTCGAGTACTTCGTCTCGTACTACGACTACTACCAGCCGGAGGCCTACGTACCGCAGTCGGACACCTACATCGAGAAGGACTCCTCGATCAACGAGGAGGTGGAGCGGCTGCGCCACTCCGCGACCAACTCGCTGCTGACCCGGCGCGACGTGATCGTCGTCGCCTCCGTGTCCTGCATCTACGGCCTCGGCACCCCGCAGGAGTACGTCGACCGGATGGTCTCCCTCAAGGTCGGCGAGGAGATCGACCGGGACCAGTTGCTGCGCCGCTTCGTCGACATCCAGTACACGCGCAACGACGTCGCCTTCACCCGCGGCACCTTCCGGGTGCGCGGCGACACCATCGAGATCTTCCCGGTCTACGAGGAACTGGCCGTCCGCATCGAGATGTTCGGCGACGAGATCGAGGCCCTCTCCACCCTGCACCCGCTGACCGGTGAGGTCATCAGCGAGGACCGCGAGCTGTACGTCTTCCCCGCCAGCCACTACGTCGCCGGCCCCGAGCGCATGGAGAAGGCGGTCCGCGGCATCGAGGCGGAGCTGACCGAGCGCCTCGCGGAGCTGGAGAAGCAGGGCAAGATGCTGGAGGCCCAGCGGCTGCGCATGCGCACCACCTACGACCTGGAGATGATGCGCCAGATCGGGTCCTGCTCCGGCATCGAGAACTACTCGCTGCACATGGACGACCGCGAGCGCGGCTCAGCCCCCAACACCCTCATCGACTACTTCCCCGAGGACTTCCTCCTCGTCATCGACGAGTCCCACGTCACGGTGCCGCAGATCGGCGCCATGTACGAGGGCGACGCCTCGCGCAAGCGGACCTTGGTCGACCACGGCTTCCGGCTGCCGTCCGCGCTCGACAACCGGCCGCTGAAGTGGGAGGAGTTCCAGGGGCGGATCGGCCAGACCGTCTACTTGTCGGCCACCCCGGGCAAGTACGAGCTCTCGCGCGGTGACGGCTTCGTCGAGCAGATCATCCGCCCCACCGGCCTCATCGACCCCGAGGTCGTGGTCAAGCCCACCGAGGGTCAGATCGACGACCTGGTGCACGAGATCCGCGCGCGCGTCGAGAAGGACGAGAGGGTCCTGGTCACGACCCTCACCAAGAAGATGTCCGAGGACCTCACGGACTACTTCCTGGAACTGGGCATCCAGGTCCGCTACCTGCACAGCGACGTGGACACCCTGCGCCGCATCGAGCTGCTGCGCGAGCTGCGCGCCGGCGAGTACGACGTCCTCGTCGGCATCAACCTGCTGCGCGAGGGCCTCGACCTGCCCGAGGTGTCGCTCGTGGCGATCCTCGACGCCGACAAGGAGGGGTTCCTGCGCTCCGGGACCTCCCTCATCCAGACGATCGGCCGCGCGGCCCGCAACGTCTCCGGTCAGGTCCACATGTACGCGGACAAGATGACCCCGGCGATGGAGAAGGCCATCGACGAGACGAACCGGCGCCGCGAGAAGCAGATCGCCTACAACACCGCCAATGGCATCGACCCGCAGCCGCTGCGCAAGAAGATCAACGACATCGTCGCCACCATCGCCCGCGAGGAACTGGACACCGAGCAGCTGCTCGGAACCGGATACCGGCAGGCCAAGGAGGGCAAGGGGGCCAAGGCCCCCGTCCCGGCGCTGGGCGGCAAGGCGGTCCCGGGCAAGGCGGTGAAGGGCGGCAAGGGCGCCAAGGGGGCCGAGGTGCTCACCGACCGTCCGGCCGCGGAACTGGCCGCGCTGATCGAGCAGATGACCGACCGGATGCGGGGCGCGGCGGCCGAGCTCCAGTTCGAGGTCGCGGCCCGACTGCGGGACGAGGTCGGGGAGCTGAAGAAGGAGCTCCGGCAGATGAAGGAAGCGGGTCTCGCCTGAGCCGGGGGCGGTCAGTAGGGTTGGGTCTCAGCCGCAGGTACACGCTGCGCACCCGATATCGGGGCGGGCTACGGAGAGGGGACAGCGCGTGACGGTCAACATGACCAAGGGTCAGGCCATCAGTCTGCAGAAGGCGGACGGCGGGACGCTGACGGCGGTCCGCATGGGCCTCGGCTGGCAGGCGGCCAAGCGCCGCGGACTGTTCGGTTCGCGGACCCGGGAGATCGACCTGGACGCGTCCGCGGTGCTCTTCGCGGACAAGCAGCCCGTCGACGTGGTGTTCTTCCGGCACCTCCAGAGCGACGACGGCTCGGTCCGGCACACCGGCGACAACCTCGTCGGCGGGGTCGGTCAGGGCGGGGACGACGAGGCGATCCTCGTCGACCTCCAGCGCGTGCCGGTGCACATCGACCAGATCGTCTTCACGGTGAACTCGTTCACCGGCCAGACCTTCCAGGAAGTGCAGAACGCGTTCTGCCGCATCGTCGACGAGACCAACGGTCAGGAACTGGCCCGTTACACCCTCGACGGCGGCGGCCAGTACACCGCGCAGATCATGGCGAAGGTGTCCCGGGCGGGCACCGGCTGGCAGATGACGGCCCTCGGCAACCCGGCCAACGGCCGGACCTTCCAGGACCTCATGCCGGCGATCCTGCCGCACCTGTAAGCACCGCAAGCACGAAGAAGGCACGGGGGAGGGGCTGCACGATGACGGCCGAACTGGTCCGGGGGCAGAACCACCCCGTGTCCGTGAGCCGGGTGGAGGTCAGGGTCTCGGCGGGTGCGCCCGTCCTGGCCCTGGCCTCGCTCGCGGACGAGCAGGGCCGGATCTCCGGCCCGGCGGCGCTGGCGCACCCGGCCGCCCCGGCCCGTCCCGGCCTCGGCGCGCTCGGCGCGGCCGCGGACCGGCACGCCTTCACCGTCGACCTGGACGCGGTCGAGGCCGATGTCCACCGGGTCGCGGTCGTCCTCGCCCTCCCTCCGGGGGGCGCGGTCCGCTTCGGCGCGGTCCCGGCCCCCTACGTGGCGGTCGCCGCGGAGGGCGGGGCCGAGCTGGCCGGCTTCACCCTGACCGGACTCGACGTCGAGACGGCCGTGGTCGCCGTGGAGCTCTACCGGCGCCAGGGTGCCTGGAAGGTCCGGGCCGTCGGCCAGGGGTACGCCACGGGCCTGGCCGCCCTGCTCACCGACGGCGGACTGCCCGAGGCGGAGGCCACCGCGCTGGCCGCCGCCGTCCTTGGGGCCACCGCACCGCTCGACGGCGCCGACCGCACCCTCGCCACCATGCCCACCCAGGTCCGGGACCTGGGCGCGCCCGTGGACGGGCCGCCCCGGGACACGCCCCTCCAGGACACCGGTCCGCAGGACGCCGTCCCGGCGCCCGTCACGCCCACCGCCGGAGCACCGGACACGATCCCCGTCCCCACCCACCCGTACGCGGGCACGCCCGGCCCCGCGATACCCGCGACTCCGGGTCCCGCGACTCCCGGCCCCGGTGACGGCGCCGGAGGGCAGCCGACCATCGACTACGCCCACCCGCGCCGCCGGCGCACCAGCACGGAGCCGCCCGAACCCGGTCCCCGCCCGGCGCCGGCCGCGGAACCCGGACAGCCGCCGCGCCCCGTCGCCGGGGACGCCGCCGGCTGGTCCATGGAGGAACGGCTCTACAACCAGGTCTGGGGGATGTTCGAGGACCTGGCCCGTGCCGTCGCCGCCTACCGCGGCGCCGTCGAGTTCGCCGACTCGCGGATGGACCGCGAGCTCGACGACGCCCTGTCCGACCCCCGTCACCGCCTCGGTGGCTCCGGCAACGTCGCTCGCGACACCGCGCGGGCCCGCCACGACGAGCTGGTCGCCCGGGCCCGCGCCGTCCTCGACCGTGACCTCGTCCAGCTGGCCGCCGAGGTGGAGGTGGTGGAACCCGCGCTGCCGGCCGCGTACGCCCGCTGGGACAACCCGGTCTGGCACGGCCGGCTGGTCCCCGAGGAGGGCCCCCTCGCCCTGCGCCTCGGTGACCTGACCCTGCCCGAGCGGCCCGACCTGCGGATCCCCATGTTGATGCGGTTCCCGCTGGAGCGCGGCCTGTGGATCGACAACGGCCGCACCGGCTCCGAGGCCGCCATGGCGATGGACACCGACCGGCTGCGCCGAGCCGCCATGGACATGGCCGTCGCCCACATGGTGCGGCTGCTCGCGGTCCAGCCCGCCGGCCGGCTGTCGGTCCACGTGATCGACGCCGCCGGGGCGGGCGCGGCCTCGCTGGCCCCGCTGGTGAACGCCGGGGTCCTGGCCTCACCGCCCGCGGCCGGGGCGGCCGGGGTCACCCGGACGCTCGCGCAGCTGACCCGGCGGGTGGACCTCGTACAGATGGCGCTGCGCGCCGGAGCGCCCGAGGAGCTGCCCGCGGACGTGGATCGGGCCGAGCAGCTGCTCGTCGTCCACGACTTCCCCCACGGCTTCGACGACCGCGCCGTCACCCAGCTGCGCTACCTGGCCGACGAGGGCCCGGCCGTCGGGGTGCACCTGCTGATGGTGGCGGACCGCGACGAAGCCTCGGCGTACGGGCCGCTGCTGGACCCGCTGTGGCGGTCGCTGATGCGGCTGTCCCCGGTGCCGGACAACCACCTGGCCGACCCGTGGGTCCAACACGCCTGGACCTTCGCACCCGATGTCCCGCCGCCCGGCAGCCGGGTCCTGGAGCAGGCGCTGGAGCGGATGGTGCGGGCGCGACGGAACGGGGGATGACCAACCGCTGACCAGTCCTTGGTGCTCTCTTTACCTTTCGTGGGGCGGGCGGGTACTCTGGTGCGTGCGGAGGGGAGTATTCCTGCTTTCCTGCTACGGCGTGCCCGTCAATACGGACCACTGCGGATCACCAGCGCAGTCGGTCCCGGGGCGTCGGCCCGCGGCCTCCAGGTCGTCCGGGTGGAAGAGACCTCCGGCAGCGATGACGCTGACGAAGTGCTGAGCCATCCGCCGGAGGCGTGTTCACAGTGGAAGTTTCCTGGGCCCTGTGGGTCATGACCATTCTTGGTCTGTCCCTGCTCATCGGCGCCGATTTCTTCATCGGCCGCAAACCGCACGACGTTTCGATCAAGGAAGCGGGCATCTGGACGGTCGTCTGGATCGTCCTCGCCGCGCTCTTCGGCCTCGGCCTGTGGTTCTTCGGCAACGGTCAGGCCTCGCAGGAGTTCTTCGCCGGCTTCATCACCGAGAAGTCCCTGAGCGTCGACAACCTGTTCGTCTTCGTCCTGATCATGGCGAAGTTCGCCGTCCCGTCCCACCTCCAGCAGCGCGTGCTGCTCGTGGGCGTCCTGATCGCCCTGGTACTGCGCGCGATCTTCATCGCGGCGGGTGCCGCGATCATCGCCAGCTTCTCCTGGGTCTTCTACATCTTCGGCGCGTTCCTGATCTACACCGCGTGGAAGCTGATCCAGGAAGCCCGCAAGGACGAGGACGACGAGGAGTTCGAGGAGAACCGCCTCCTCAAGTCGGTCGAGAAGAAGTTCGGCGTGGCCGACCGCTACCACGGCACGAAGCTCTTCATCCAGAGCAACGGCAAGCGCGTCCTGACCCCGCTGATGGTCGTGATGCTCGCCATCGGCACCACCGACGTGCTGTTCGCGCTCGACTCGATCCCCGCGATCTTCGGCCTCACCCAGGACCCGTACATCGTCTTCACCGCCAACGCCTTCGCCCTGATGGGTCTGCGCCAGCTGTACTTCCTCATCGGTGGCCTGCTCAAGAAGCTGGTCCACCTCAGCTACGGACTGTCGATCATCCTGGGCTTCATCGGCGTCAAGCTGGTGCTGCACGCCCTGCACGAGTCCGGGGTGCACGTCCCGCAGATCTCCATCCCGGTCTCGCTGGGCGTCATCTGCGGCGTCCTGGTGATCACCACGATCACCAGCCTGATCGCCTCGAAGAAGCAGGCGGCGGTCGAGGCCGCCGACGGCCCGGACCCCGAGGCCGCCGCCGGCCCGGACCCCGAGGCTGCTGCCGACCCGGACACCAAGGCATCCGCCGAGGACGCCAAGGCCGCCGCCGACCCGGACGCCAAGAGCGTCGACGCGTAGGTCCTGCCCTCCGGGGCTACACGGGGGCGGCCGCTTCGGCCGCCCCCGTTTCCGTTCGCGCCGGCCCGCCGCCACCGTCGCGCCGGCCCGCCACCGCCGGATTCGTCTCCGGCAGCAGCGCGAAACAGCCCAGGCTGACCAGGGCGATGGCGGTCAGGTACGCCGCGACCCCCCACGGCGGACCCGAACCGTCCGCCAGCGCGGTCGCCGCGACGGGCGTCAGCGCCCCGCCCAGCACCCCGCCCAGGTTGTAGCCGACGGCGGCCCCCGTGCAGCGGATCCGCGGCGCGTACAGCTCGGGCAGGTACGCGCCCACCACCGCGAACATCGCCACCATCCCCAGCAGCGCCACCGTGCAGCCCAGCGTCATCAACACCGGGTCCGCCGTCCGCAGCAGGGCCACGAAGGGCACCATCCACAGCAGGCTCGCGGCGCAGCCCGCCAGGCACAGCGGCCGGCGTCCCCAGCGGTCGCCGAGCACCGCCATCACCGGGGTGGCCGCCCCCATCACGAGGACCGCGACCATCACGCAGGCCAGCATCACGGTGCGGTCCACGCGCAAGGTCGTCGTCGCGTAGGCCAGGGCCCAGGTGGTGACCGCGTAGAAGACGGCGTACGCGACCGCCAGCGCCCCGCCGGTCAGCAGGAGCAGCCGCCAGTGGTGCCGCACGACCTCGGACAGGGGCGCCTCGGCCCGCCGGCCGGTCTCGGCGAGCGCGCGGAACTCCGGGGTCTCCTCGACCGAGCGACGCAGCCACAGCCCCGCCAGCGCGAGCAGTCCGGCGGCCCAGAACGGGACCCGCCACCCCCAGGCGGCGAACTGCGCGTCGGTGAGCGAACCGGACAGCACCAGCATCAGTCCGTTCGCCGCGAGGAAGCCCACGGCCGGGCCGATCTGCGGGAAGCTCGACCACAGCCCGCGCCGCCCTTCCGGGGCGTGCTCGGCGGTCAGCAGGACCGCCCCGCCCCACTCGCCGCCCAGCCCGAAGCCCTGCAGGAACCGCAGCAGGACCAGCAACAGGGGAGCGACGACGCCGATCGAGGCGAACGAGGGCACGCAGCCGACGGCCACCGTGGCGAGGCCCGTGAGCAGCAACGAGCCGAGCAGGACCGGGCGGCGCCCGTAGCGGTCGCCGATGTGACCGAAGACGGCCGATCCCAGGGGGCGGGCCAGGAAGCCGACGCCGAAGGTGGCGAAGGCGGCGAGGGTCCCGGCGAGCGGCGAGAACGACGGGAAGAAGAGCGGGCCGAGGACGAGGGCGGCGGCCGTCCCGTAGACGAAGAAGTCGTAGAACTCGATGGCAGTGCCGGCGAGGGCGGCCGAGGCGAGCCGGAGCATCGAAGGAGTACCGGTACCGGTAGCAATACCCGCGCCGGTGTCGGCACGGGTACGGGAGGGGAGCGGGGAGGGGTGCTGTCGCATGGTGCAGCAACTACCCCACCCCGCACCCCCAGGACATGCGTTCGGGAATCATCGACCGGAAGGAGTGCATCGCCTCGCGACGTTGACGCCTGCCGGTGCCGGTGCCGGTGCCGGCACCGGGCGCCCGACGTGTGTTGTCGGGCGCCCGGCAGCGGCGGTTCACCAGCCGCGCTCGCGCCACTCGGCCAGGTGCGGCCGCTCGGCGCCGATGGTGGTGTCGTTGCCGTGGCCCGGGTAGACCCACGCCTCGTCCGGCAGCCGCTCGAAGAGCTTGTGCTGGACGTCGTCGAGGAGCTGGGTGAAGGCCTGCGCGTCGCCGTGCGTGTTTCCGACGCCGCCCGGGAAGAGGCAGTCGCCGGTGAACACGTGCGGGTGGCCGTGCGGGTCGTCGTAGACCAGCGCGATCGAGCCGGGGGTGTGCCCGACCAGGTGGCGCGCGGTCAGCTCGACCCGGCCGACCGTGATCGTGTCCCCGTCCTGGACCGGGACGTCGGTGCCGACGGGGATGCCCTCGGCGTCGAGGGCGCCGGCGTAGGTGCGCGCCCCGGTGGCCTCGACCACCGGCGCGAGCGCGCCCCAGTGGTCGCCGTGCTGGTGGGTGGTGACGACGGACGCGATGCCGTCCTCACCGATCAGGCCGAGCAGCGCGTCCGCCTCGGCGGCCGCGTCGATCAGCAGCTGCTCGCCGGTGGCCCGGCAGCGCAACAGGTAGGCGTTGTTGTTCATCGGGCCCACCGCGACCTTGGAAATCATCAGGTCCGCGAGTTCGTGCACGTCGGCCGGACCGCCGACCTTGACCGCTCCGCTGTACGTCATGTGCTCGATCCTAAGGGTGCGGGCCTACAGCGGCGGGAGCTCGGGAAGGCGGCCGCCTTCGAGCACGGTCAGGCGCGCGCCGCGGTCCCCGCGGCCGGCGAGCCAGCCGAGCAGCGCGTCGCCGGTGCCGGTCAGGACGACGGGCGTGCCCTCGGTGCCGCCGGTGCGCCAGGTGGGGGCGGTGTCCCCGGACCCGAGCCGCAGGGTGACCGGCGGGACCTCCGGGCGGCCCGACCAGCGGTCGGCGAGGAAGGCGATCTCGCGGTCGGTGAACTCCGCGGGGAGGTCGGCGAGCCCGTAGCCGATGTTCAGGTCGACGTGGTGGAGCTCGACCTCCACGAGGCGGCGGAAGGGCACGTTGGCGGCGAGGTCGGTGACGCCGTTGCGCAGCTCGACCGTGCGGGACCAGTCCTGATCGGGCTCGGTGGTGGCGAGGAAGGCGGACCCGGAATCACGGAGGTCCGTCAGGTGTTCTTCCAGGGGCCGGCCGGAGTCGCGTGCGATGTCCGAGTCGCGCGCGGAGGCGCTCTCGTACATCGGGCGCCCCTCGAAAACGTTGACGAGGGCGTCCGCGTTGCGCGCGAGGTGGGCCAGGATGTGGCCACGGGTCCAGCCGGGGAGGTGTGACTCCTCGGCGAGGGCGGCGTTGTCCAGTTTCGCGACCGCGGTCAGCAGTCGGTCCGTGGCCTCACGTACAGATCGCAGGTCGTGCACATGATCAGTCATGGGGCCGAGCCTAGTGGGCCCGGATCCCGCGCCACACGATCGGGTGAAGCGGTCTTCCGAGTGCCGTAAATCGAATGTGCGTGCTATACGCTCGGAAGTCCAAGCACCAAGTCCATCGCAGCGGCGTCCCCCATACCCTGGGACGGGGGCCGTGCCCCCGCTCTCTCAAGAAAGGTGCGGACCGGCGTGACCGACCGTCTCATCGTTCGTGGCGCTCGCGAGCACAACCTCAAGAACGTCTCGCTCGACCTCCCCCGTGATTCGCTCATCGTCTTCACCGGACTCTCCGGTTCGGGGAAGTCCTCCCTCGCCTTCGACACGATCTTCGCCGAGGGGCAGCGCCGCTACGTCGAGTCGCTGTCCTCGTACGCCCGCCAGTTCCTCGGGCAGATGGACAAGCCCGACGTCGACTTCATCGAGGGCCTCTCCCCGGCCGTCTCGATCGACCAGAAGTCGACCTCGCGCAACCCCCGCTCCACGGTCGGCACGATCACGGAGGTCTACGACTACCTCCGCCTGCTCTTCGCCCGCATCGGCAAGCCCCACTGCCCCGAGTGCCGCCGTCCGATCTCGCGGCAGTCGCCGCAGGCGATCGTCGACAAGGTGCTCGCGCTGCCCGAGGGCAGCCGCTTCCAGGTGCTGTCCCCGCTGGTCCGTGAGCGCAAGGGCGAGTTCGTCGACCTCTTCGCCGATCTCCAGACCAAGGGCTACAGCCGGGCGCGGGTGGACGGGGAGACCATCCAGCTCTCCGAGCCGCCCGCGCTGAAGAAGCAGGAGAAGCACACCATCGAGGTGGTCATCGACCGCCTCACCGTCAAGGACAGTGCCAAGCGCAGGCTCACGGACTCCGTCGAGACCGCCCTCGGCCTCTCCGGCGGCATGGTGATCCTGGACTTCGTCGACCTCGCCGAGGACGACCCCGAGCGCGAGCGGATGTTCTCCGAGCACCTCTACTGCCCCTACGACGACCTCTCCTTCGAGGAGTTGGAGCCGCGTTCCTTCTCCTTCAACTCCCCCTTCGGCGCCTGCCCCGAGTGCACGGGCATCGGCACCCGCATGGAGGTGGATCCGGAGCTGATCATTCCGGACGAGGACAAGTCGCTCGACGAGGGCGCGGTCTCCCCGTGGTCGCTCGGCCACACCAAGGACTACTTCCAGCGGCTGATCGGCGCGCTCGCCGGGGAGCTCGGCTTCCGGACGGACATCGCCTGGGCCGGACTGCCGCTGCGCGCGAAGAAGGCCCTGCTCTACGGGCACAAGACGCAGATCGAGGTGCGCTACCGCAACCGGTACGGGCGGGAGCGCGCGTACACGACCGCCTTCGAGGGAGCGGTGCCCTTCGTCAAGCGTCGGCACGCGGAGTCCGAGAGCGACGCCAGCCGCGAGCGCTTCGAGGGCTACATGCGCGAGGTGCCCTGCCCGACCTGTGAGGGCACCCGCCTCAAGCCGATCGTCCTCGCGGTGACGGTGATGGAGAAGTCCATCGCCGAGGTCGCCGCGATGTCGATCAGCGAGTGCGCGGACTTCCTCGGTCAGATGCGGCTCGACGCACGCGACAAGAAGATCGCCGAACGGGTCCTCAAGGAGGTCAACGAGCGGCTGCGCTTCCTCGTGGACGTCGGCCTGGACTACCTCTCGCTGAACCGCGCCGCCGGCACCCTGTCGGGCGGCGAGGCCCAGCGCATCCGGCTGGCCACGCAGATCGGCTCCGGCCTGGTCGGCGTGCTGTACGTGCTGGACGAGCCGTCCATCGGCCTGCACCAGCGCGACAACCACCGGCTGATCGAGACGCTGGTGCGGCTGCGGGACATGGGCAACACCCTGATCGTCGTCGAGCACGACGAGGACACCATCAAGGTGGCCGACTGGGTCGTGGACATCGGCCCGGGTGCCGGCGAGCACGGCGGCAAGGTGGTGCACAGCGGTTCCCTGAAGGACCTGCTGAAGAACCCCGAGTCGATGACCGGGCAGTACCTGTCGGGCAAGCGCTCGATCCCGCTGCCGGACATCCGGCGTCCCGTGGACCCGGAGCGCCGGCTGACCGTGCACGGCGCCAAGGAGAACAACCTGCGGGACATCGACGTGTCCTTCCCGCTGGGCGTGCTCACCGCGGTCACCGGCGTCTCCGGCTCCGGCAAGTCGACCCTGGTCAACGACATCCTGTACACGCACCTGGCCCGGGAGCTGAACGGCGCCCGGTCCGTGCCGGGGCGTCACACCCGGGTCGAGGGCGACGACCTGGTCGACAAGGTCGTCCATGTCGACCAGTCGCCGATCGGCCGGACCCCGAGGTCCAACCCGGCCACGTACACGGGTGTCTTCGACCACGTGCGCAAGCTGTTCGCCGAGACGATGGAGGCGAAGGTCCGCGGCTACCTGCCGGGCCGCTTCTCCTTCAACGTCAAGGGCGGCCGGTGCGAGAACTGCTCCGGCGACGGCACGATCAAGATCGAGATGAACTTCCTGCCGGACGTCTACGTTCCGTGCGAGGTGTGCCACGGCGACCGGTACAACCGGGAGACGCTGGAGGTCCACTACAAGGGCAAGTCCATCGCCGAGGTCCTGAACATGCCGATCGAGGAGGCCCTCGGCTTCTTCGAGGCGGTTCCGACCATCGCGCGCCACCTGAAGACGCTCAACGAGGTCGGCCTCGGCTACGTCCGGCTCGGCCAGTCCGCGCCGACGCTCTCGGGCGGTGAGGCGCAGCGCGTCAAGCTGGCGTCCGAGCTGCAGAAGCGCTCGACGGGCCGGACGGTGTACGTCCTGGACGAGCCGACGACCGGTCTGCACTTCGAGGACATCTCGAAGCTGATCAAGGTGCTGTCGGGTCTGGTCGACAAGGGGAACTCGGTGATCGTCATCGAGCACAACCTGGACGTCATCAAGACCGCTGACTGGGTCGTGGACATGGGCCCCGAAGGCGGTTACGGCGGCGGTCTCGTCGTCGCGGAAGGCACCCCCGAGCAGGTCGCGTCGGTGGGCGCGAGCCACACCGGAAAGTTCCTGCGGGACATCCTGGGCGCGGACCGGGTGTCCGACGCCGGGGCGCCGACGGCCGCACCGGCCCGCCCGGCGAGGAAGGCGGCCGCCAAGAAGGCGACCCCGGCCAAGAAGGCGACCCCGGCCAAGAAAGCGACCCCGGCCAAGAAGGCCGCGGTGGCCAAGACGGCGACGGCCAAGACGGCGGCGAGCAAGACGGCGGCGAGCAAGGTCGCGGCCGCCGAGAAGAAGGCCGCGCCGGCGAAGAAGGCGACGCGCGCCCGCAAGGCCTGAGGCGCGCGGCACGGTTCGGGGCGGGGCCCGGTCATCATGGCCGGGCCCCGCCCCGTGTCGTGCGGTGCCCGTGCGCCGCTGTCGCACCCGCGCCGCCGCGGACCCGATCAGGGCCGGGCCCGACGCATCCCCGGTGCGGACGGGCGTCAGGCGGCGATGCCCAGGGCGTGGCCGGCGGTGGAGGGGTCGGTCAGGGTGCTCAGCAGGGCGTCCGCGACGTCCCCGCGGGCGATGACCTTGCCGCCCGGCACGTTCGCGTCGAGGGCCCGCCGGTAGTTGCCGGTGCGGGGTCGGTCGAGGAGCCGCGGCGGCCGGACCACCGTCCACCGGACGCCGCTCGCGCCCATGGCGGCCTCCATGACCGCGAGGTCCGCGTACACGTCGCGCAGGACCCGCCGCAGGATCGGGTGGAGCACCCGCAGCAGTACGCCGTCCTCGGGGCACTCCGGTCCCAGCGGGGCGGCGCTGACCGCCGACAGCCGGTCGACCCCCGTCCGCCGCATCACGTTCACGACGGCGCTCATCGCGGGACCGGCGACGGGGCTGAGCCGCGCCTGCTTGTTGCTCGTGGCGCCGAGAGCCGACACCACCGCGTCCCGGCCCGTCAGCACGGGCACCAGGGCCGCCTCGTCCGTCAGGTCGGCCACCACGGCCACCCGGAGCCGGTCGTGCGCGGGCACCCCCAGTCGGGACGGGTCGCGGACCACGGCCGTCACCTCGTGGCCGGCGGCGAGCGCCTGCCGGACCACCTCGCGGCCGACGCCGCCGGTGGCTCCGAACACCGTGAGCTTCATGGGTACCCCCGGGTGCGTCGTCAAGCAAGGTGGGTGAGCGCTCACTCACCCCTGTGTCCACTAGGGTGAGCGAATGCCCACCCCCACGTCAAGCCGCCCCACCCCCGAGCGGCTGCTGGACGCCGCCGAGCACCTCATGCGCACCATCGGCCTGGCCAACACCACCACCAAGGCCATCGCCCGTGAGGCGGGCTGCTCGGAGGCCGCGCTCTACAAGCACTACGCCAACAAGGAAGAACTCTTCGTGCGCGTGCTGATGGAGCGCACCCCCAACGCGGGTCCCCTGATGGCGGCGCTCCACGCGGAACCGGGGGAGGGGACCGTGGAGCAGGCCCTGACGGGCATCGCCCGCAACGCGTCGCTCTTCTACGCGGACGCCATGCCGATCGCCGCCTCCCTCTTCGCCGAGCCCGCCCTGCTCACCCGCCACCGCGAGGGCGTCCAGGAGATCGGCGCGGGACCGCACCTGGTCCTCGACGCACTGGCCGGCAGGCTGCGCAAGGACCTCGCCGAGGGTCGCCTGCGGCCCGGCGCCGACCCCGACGCGGCCGCCGCGCTGCTCCTCGGAGCCTGCTTCCAGCGGGCCTTCTTCCTGCACTTCTCCGGCGCCGGGGCGGTCCGGCCGGTCGACGAGTTCGCCCCCGCCGTCGCCCGTACGGTGTGGGCCGCCATCGGCTGAGCGCCATCGGCCCGGCGCGGGTGGCCCGGCGCTATCGGCCGGGATCCAGCTCGGCCGCGTAGGGCGGCTCGGCGCCGGCCCGGGTACAGGTCAGCGCCGCCGCGTGGGCGGCGTAGGCCAGCAGGTCGGGCCAGTCGGCGCCCGCCGGGTCCGTCCCGACGAGCCGGTGCAGCAGCGCCGCGTTCACGGTGTCGCCCGCGCCGATGGTGTCCGTGACGGTGACCGGGCGGGCCGAGGCGCTGTGTTCGGCGCCCCCGGCCGTCCACACCGTCAGCCCCGCCGCGCCCCGGGTGAGCACCACGGCCGACGGCCCCGCGGCCAGCCAGTCGGCGGGCCGGCCGCCGAGCCAGGCCGCGTCCTCCTCCGAGAGCTTCAGGACGGACACGTACGGCAGCCGGGCGAGGAACCGCTCGCGGTACCCGGCCGGGTCCGCGATCAGCGCCGGGCGGATGTTGGGGTCCATCAGGGTGAGCAGCCCGCGCCGCGACTCCCGCCGCAACAGGGCATCGTAGGCGCTCGCGCCGGGCTCCAGGACGAGCGAACAGGTGCCGAGCGCGAGGGCCCGTGCGTCCGGCGGCAGTGCGGGCGGCAGGGTGAAGAACCGGTCGGCCGTGCCCTCGACGTAGAAGCGGTACGCGGCCGAGCCGTCCGGGGCCAGCGAGGGAACGGCCAGGGTGGTGGGCTCCGGCCCGCGTTGCACCAGGGAGAGGTCCACCCCGGCGGCCCGCAGCCCGGCGAGCAGGTCCTCGCCGAAACCGTCCGACGACACCCGGGAGCAGAAGGCGACCCCGGCCCCGAGCCGGCCCAGCGCCAGCGCGGTGTTGTACGGGCCACCGCCGGGCCGTGGCAGCAGGGCGCCCGGCGGCTGCGCGACGGGCACGAGGTCGATCAGGGCTTCTCCACCGACGACGATCACGCGGGGGAAGGTATCCCATCCGGCCCCGGTATCGTCGGGTGGGCCCGCCGGCCCGCCTCGTGGTGAGCCCCGCGGTCCCACCCCACCGGTCCCACCCCACCGGTTCCGCGCCCGCGGGCCCGGTTCCCTCGTGCCAGGAGAAGCGCATGTCCGCGTCGCAGTCCGCCGCCCGCCGTACCGTCCTCAAGGGCGCCGCCGCGCTCGCGGGGGCCGTCGGCGCCGGAGCGGCCCTGTCGGCGTGCTCCACGGAGACCAACAGCGGCTACGGCAGCCCCGCCGTCCCGCAGGAGCCGGTCGACCTGGGTGCGGTGTCCGCCGTCCCGGTCGGCGGCGCGAAGCTGTTCCGGGAGCGGAAGGTCGTCGTCAGCTGCCCGGCGGAGGGCCAGTACAAGGCGTTCAGCGCCCAGTGCACGCACGCCGGCTGTGTCCTCGACAAGATCGTCGAAGGGGAGGGCAACTGCCCCTGCCACGGCAGCCGCTTCGACCTCGCCACGGGCAAGGTGCTGCGCGGCCCGGCCACCGAACCGCTGCCCGCCGTCCCGGTCAAGGCGGAGAACGGCAAGCTCATCGCCGGCTAGGGCCTGTCGTCGAACTCCCGTCCGCCCCGCGACGTCCGGCGGGTTACTCCCAGTCCCAGGCGATTCCGAGGATCCCACGCCGCACCCCCTGCTCCACCAGGTGCACGGAGCGGTGGCGGCCGCTGGGCGTCAGGTCGGACAGGCCGGTGCGGGGGGCCAGGGGGCCGGTCCGGGCGAACCGCCGGCAGCGTACCGGCAGGGCCGCCTCGTCGAAGTGGACCTGGAGCATGTACTGGCCGCCCGCGTAGCTGAACCCGCGTACGTACTCCGTGCTCCGGGCCGCCGTGCCGTCCTCGATGCCGTAGCCGAAGACGTACGTGTCCCCGCGCCGCAGCCGGGCGTCGAACAGCAGCTCCGCGACCACGACCCCCGCCTCCGGATGGCAGCGGATCCGCCCCGTCCGGCAGTTCTCGTGCGCCCGGACCTCCACCCGGGAGGCGTCGCAGCCCGGATCACCGTGGTGGACGGCCAGGTAGCGGTCCACGCCGTCGCGGTGGGCGCGGACGATCTGCTGCGAGGCGCGCCGGCGCAGTTCGCCGTCCGCCCCGATGCGGACCCGCTCGTGGTGGCCCACCGAGTGCAGGCCGCCGTCGGCGGGCAGCTCCATGCCGTCCAGCAACTGTTCCACCGCCGCTCCCACGCTCACCAGGGACCGGTACGAGCGGGTCGCCGGGCGGCCGGGCCCCGAGGCCCCCTCCGGGACGGTCAGCAGCCGCAGCAGCGCGCCGTCCGGCAGTTCCAGGATCTGCTCCAGCGCGGACACGGCCCGCAGCGACTCCGGGTGGCGTGGCCGCCGGGCGCCCTGTTGCCAGTAACTCAGGCTGGTGACGCCCACCTTGATGCCGCGGGCGGCGAGCCGGTGCTGCACCCGGTGCAGGGGCAGTCCGCGCGCGGCCAGGGCGGCGCGCAGGGCGAGGTGGAAGGGGCCACCGCGGAGCAACGGGCCCAGCGAGTCGATCTCCGCCGCGTCCGGCGTGCCTGCCGTGTCGCCGGTCGGACGCATGGCGACTCCTCTGTGAACGTTCACATCCGCCGACGTGGGGGCCGGCGGGCGGCGCGGGGGAGACCAGGTGGAACGACAGCAACCGTTCACACCGCAGCCCCACCGTTCACACCGCGACGTCACCGCGTATTGAAGCGTGTTGACCTGATCGCGACAACACCCTGATGCTCCTCAACAGCGTCCGGACGCGCTCCCCCCCCACTTCCCACCTCGGGTCCCCACCTCGGGAGGAACGCGATGCGCAACAGCCACAACAACAGACGGTTACCCCTCGCCGCCTTCGTCTCCGCCCTGCTCCTCGTCCTGCTGCCGATCGGCTCCGGCACCGCCGCCGCGGCCGGCCCCGGCACGGACACCGTGAGCGCCGCCCTCGCCTCGAAGCGCCTGAACATCACCATGCAGGCGCAGCAGAAGACCAACTGGTGCTGGGCCGCGGCCGGCAACACCATCGCGACCTGGTTCGGCCGGAACCACAGCCAGAACCAGTTCTGCAACGCCGCCTTCAACCGCCAACAGAACACCGAATGCCCCAACAACCAGGCCACCCTCGGCAACGTCCAGACCGGCCTGCGCTGGGCCGGCGTCAACTCCGGCAGCTACGTGACGGGCTGGCTCCAGTACTCCACCGTGCAGACCGAGATCAATGCCAACCGTCCGGTCGAGACCCGTATCCAGTGGTCCAACGGCGGCGGCCACATGCACGTGCTCTACGGCTACGACACCGCCAACAGCTGGGTCTACTGGGGCGACCCCTGGCCCTCCAGCGACCGCTACAACTGGGCTTCCCACGCCTGGTACGTCAACAACAACACCTTCTCCTGGACCCACTCCCTCTACCGGATCGGGGCGTGACCGCCATGACCCCCGTACCCCAAGCCCACCGCCGGCCGCGGCCCCACCCGCGGCCCCGGCCCGTGCGCGGCACCGCCGTCGCGGTCCTCGGCGCCACCACCGCCGTGCTCGTCCTCGGCGGGCCGGCCGCCGCCGCCCCCGTACCCCAGCCCCCGGCCGCCACGGCCGAGGTCCGGGCGCAGGCCCGGGAGGCGGCCGCCGATCCCGCGGTCCTGGCCACGCTCTCCCGGTTCTTCTCCCGCGAGGGCAAGGTGTCGCTCGCCGGGGCGCAGCCCCGGATCGAGGGCGAGACCGTACCCGTCCATCACCTCTCGCCGGACTTCGTCGCGGGCAGGGCCGGCGCGGGCGTGGCCCGCCTGGAGTTCCTCGCGACCAGGGCCGTGTCCTCGGACGGCCAACAGGCCGCCCTGTGGACCGCGCGCACGGAGCGCGGCTGGCAGGTGGTGAACATCGCCACGGGCGACGACGAGTTCCGCTACGCCGGCCTCGGCGCCGCGAAACTCCCCGGCGGCACCGTCTTCCGCGAACCCCAGACCGACGCCTGGTACGTCGCCCGGGACAGCAGGGTGCTGCCGCTGGACGAGGACGCCGTACGGGCCGTCGGCGAGGCCGGCACCAGCCTGGACGCCTACCGGGCCCGGGTGTCCCGGGCGTACGGGGACAAGCTGCCCGGCTCCGCCTACGCCCGGAGCGGGGAGGCCGGCGGCTTCGAGGAACCCGCCGCCCGACCCGCCGTCGCCCCGGCCGCCGCCGCCCCGGTCGCCGCCGCCGCGTCCGCATCCGGGACGTCGGTGACCGCGCTCGCCGGGTGGACGGGCGCCACCCTGGCCCTCGCCGCCCTGGGCGCGCTGTTCCTGAGCCGCCGCCGGTCCGCGTCGCGGGCCTGACACCCGCCCCGCGACACCCGCCTCCCCGCAGGACCTGACCCCCCACCCCGCAGGACCTGCCCCCACCCGCGGGGCCCCGCCCCCCCCCCCCGGCCGGGCCCCCCCCCCCCCGCCCCGCGCCCCCCCCGCCGCCCCCCCCCCCCCCATATCGAAATAGAGTCGTGTTGTTAATCA
>NZ_JANFAK020000105.1 GCF_024721315.2 Streptomyces sp. Isolate_45 | reverse complement strand
TTCGCCGCCCTCGACGCCATCACCCGCGACGTCCTGCACGGCGAACTCACCCGCATCTGGGAAGAGACGAACCTGTCCGTCCTGTTCGTCACGCACAACGTCCGCGAAGCCGTCCGGCTCGCCCAGCGCGTCGTGCTCCTCTCCTCCCGCCCCGGACGGGTCGCGAAGGAATGGACCGTGGGCATCCCGCAGCCGCGCCGCATCGAGGACGCGGACGTCGCCGAGCTGTCCCTTGAGATCACTGAACACCTGCGTGGGGAGATCCGCCGCCATGGCCAGCACTGACACCACCTCCGAGGCCTCCGCCCGGCGGAAGGGCGACGACCTGGCCGGCCTGGAAGCGGGCCTCGACGCCCTCGACGCGGTCCAGATCCGCCGTACGCCGGTCCGTGAGGTCCTCCTCCAGAAGGTCCTGCCCCCGCTGTTGGCCGTCGGCCTCGTGCTGGTGGTCTGGCAGATCCTCGTCGCGACGGAGGTCACCGACGAGACGAAGCTCCCGGCCCTGTCCGCGGTCTGGGACAGCCTGTCCGACATGTGGGTGAAGGGCACACTGCTGGAGGTCATCTGGACCAGCGTGTCGCGCGGTCTGCTCGGCTTCCTGCTGGCCCTGGCCATCGGCACCCCGCTCGGCCTGCTCGTCGCCCGGGTGAAGTTCGTCCGCGCCGCGATCGGACCGATCCTCCAGGGCCTGCAGTCCCTTCCGTCGGTGGCCTGGGTGCCGCCGGCCGTGCTCTGGTTCGGCCTGAACGACGCCATGATGTACACGGTGATCCTGCTCGGCGCCGTCCCGTCCATCGCCAACGGCCTCGTCTCCGGGATCGACCAGGTCCCGCCGCTGTTCCTGCGGGCCGGCCGGACCCTGGGCGCCACCGGCCTGCGCGGCGCCCGCCACATCGTGATGCCCGCGGCGCTGCCCGGCTACCTGGCCGGTCTGAAGCAGGGCTGGGCCTTCTCGTGGCGCTCCCTGATGGCCGCCGAGATCATCGCCAGCTCCCCCGACCTCGGCCTCGGCCTCGGTCAGTTGCTGGAGAACGGTCGCAACAACATCGACCTGCCGGGCGTGTTCCTCGCGATCATCCTGATCCTGGTGGTCGGCATCGCCATCGACCTCCTCATCTTCAGTCCGATCGAGCGCTACGTGCTCCGCAGCCGCGGCCTGCTGGTCAAGAGCTGAGTCCCATGTCCCGCGCACTTCTGGTCATCGCCCACGGCAGCCGCGACCCGCGGCACGCGGCGACCGTGCACGCCCTCGTCGGGCGGGCACGGGAGCTGCGGCCCGGACTGCGGGTGGAGACGTCCTTCCTGGACTTCAACGGCCCGACCGTCTCGCAGGCCCTGGCCTCGCTGTACCTGTCCGGCGTACGGGAGGTCGTGGCGCTGCCGCTGTTCCTGACGCGGGCCTTCCACGCGAAGGCCGACATCCCGGCCGTGCTGGCCGAGGCGACGACCCGTCTCCCGGGCCTGTCGGTCCGCGTCGCGGACGTCCTCGGGCCGTCCCCGCTCCTCGTCGCGGCGCTGGAACGCCGCCTCGCCGAGGCCGGTCTCGGCCTCACCCCGGCGGACCGCGCCACCACCGGTGTGGTGTTGGCGTCCGCCGGATCCTCGGACCCGGAGGCGATCGCAGTGATCGCTGAAATCGCGCGGGAGTGGCGGCACACCGGTTGGTGCGCCGTGCGGCCTGCGTTCGCCTCCGCTGTTCTCCCCCGTACGGAGGACGCCGTACGGGCCCTGCGCGCCGAAGGGGTCCGCCGGATCGCGGTGGCCCCGTACGTCATCGCGCCGGGCCGCCTCCCGGACCGCATCGTCGCGGGCGCGGCCGAGGCCGGCGCCGATGTGGTGGCCGAGGTCCTGGGCGCGGCCCCGGAGCTGGCCCGCCTGCTGCTGCGCCGCTTCGACTCGGCCGTGTCGTCCCGGACCGCGCCGGCCGCCCGCGACGCGCTGACGGCCTGACGGGATCGCCCGCCCCCTCGGGGCTTCGGGCCGTAGGGCCTTCCGGCTTCCGCGGGGTCAGCCGCGGGCCGCGGCCTCGTCGGCCAGGGCGGTCAGGTCCTCCACGGACATGGCGCCCGGCGGCAGGGACTCCCGGGCGAAGATGTTCGCCGCGTGCCGCAGCACGTCGTTGACCGGGGTCGGCACCCCGTGCAGGTGGCCCAGCAGCGAGATCTCCCCGTTGAGGTAGTCGGCCTCCACCGAACCCGTCCGCCGGGCCAGGCTCTGCCAGGACGACCCGCCCCGCACACCGGCGGGCTGTTCGACCTTCCCGTCCCGGGCGGCCGATTGCTCGGCCTCGGAGGCGTGGTCGATGCCCGCGGCCTCGAAGGCCGCCTTCGCCTCGCGGACGGCGCGCAGCATCAGCGCCGCCTTCGCCGGGTCCGGGTCGGGTCCGGTGGTCGCCTGGATGGCGTTGCCCAGGTTGCCGAGCAGCTTCGCGTACTTCCAGCGCATCACGTCCTCGACGACGGGTGCCCCGAAGCCGGCTCCGGCCAGGTCGGCGGCGATGTCCCGGATCCGCCGGTCGGCGCCGCCGGCCGCCTTCCCGAGGTGCAGGATCCCGGTGAGCGGGGCGCACAGCGCGGAGACGACGCCCGGCTCCAGGAAGGTCGCGGGCAGCCACACGCAGACGCCGTACACGCGCGCGAAGCGCCGCAGGGCGAGGCGTTCGCTCTCGACGCCGTTCTGCGCGCACAGCAACGGCAGGCGCTGGGCCGCGGTGCCGCCGCCCTCGACCTCGGCGTCCCCCCACGCGTCCAGCGCGGCGATGGCGTCCTGGGTCTTGACCGTCAGCAGCAAGACGTCGTCGGGGCGCAGGGCGCCGAGTTCCTCGGGCGCGGTGACGACGGGCAGCCGGTGCTGTCGCGTCCCGTCGGCGGTGGTGAGGCGCAGCCCGTCCGCGCGCAGCGCCTCGGCGTGGGCTCCTCGTGCGACGAGGACGGTGTCGAGGCCGGCTCCGGCGAGACGTCCGCCGATGGTCGCGCCGATCGCCCCGGCGCCGATGATGATGTAACGCATGCCCAGAGCCTGGCACACCGGGTGTCCCGGGATACCGTCGGGCCATGGTGGACACGGTGTTCGATATGGGCGGGGAGCTGCCGGTACGGCGTCTGGGGCTCGGCACGGGTGGTCTGGTCGGGTCCGGCTACTGGGGGCCTCGGGGCGGGCGGGCCGAGGCGCACGCGGTGCTGCGGGCGGCGGTGGAGGCGGGGGTCACCCTGATCGACACGGCCGACAACTACGGTCCGGCGCTGGCCGAGGAACTGATCGCCGAGGCGCTGTACCCGTACGGGGAGCGGCTCGTGATCGCGACCAAGGGCGGGGTGGTCCGTACCGGCCCGGACCGGTGGCACGTGGCGGGGCGTCCGGAGCGGTTGCGGGAGATGTGCGAGGCGAGCCTGCGGCGGCTGCGGGTGGAGCGGATCGACCTCTACCAGTTGCACCGTTTCGATCCGTCGGTGCCGATGGCCGAACAGCTGGGCGCGTTGGAGCGGTTGCGGGCGGAGGGCAAGATCCGGCACGTCGGGTTGAACACCGTTTCCGCCGAACAGCTGCGGTCGGCGCTGGAGTTGTCACCGGTCGCCGCGGTGCAGAACCCGTACAACCTGCTGGACCGTTCGTCGGCCGAGGTGCTGGCGCTGTGCGAGGCGCACGGGATCGCCTTCCTGCCGTACTACCCGCTGGGCAGCGGAAGCCTGACCCGGGAGAGCGCGGCGGCGGTGACGGCGGTGGCCGCCGCGCACGGCGCGGGTCCGGGGCAGGTCGCGTTGGCCTGGCTGCTGCACCACTCGCCGGTGCTGTGCCCGACCCCGGGCACCGGTTCGCCGGCGCACCTGGCGGAGAACCTGGCGGCCGGGGCGATCCGGTTGGAGCCGCGGGAGCTGGCGCTGCTCGACGCGTTGGCCCCGTAGGGCGGGCGGGTCGCGGGAGCGGTCGTCAGGGGCGGGTCAGCTCGACGAGTTTGACGACCGTGTTCCAGTTGCGGGTGGTCACGTCGAGGCCCTTGACGACGGCGGGCCTGGCGAGGGCCTCGGCCAGTTTCGAGCGGCCCAGGCCGTCGGGGGTGTGGAGGTACACGACGCGGTCGCCGATCCGGTACTCCTCGGGGAGGTGGGCGGCCGGGTCCACGGACCGGAAGCGGTCCTCGGCGGGCTGTTCGGAGAAGAAGGTGGCGTGGAGCTGCTTGCCCTCCAGTTCGGCGGCGGGGAAGGGGCAGGCGTCGGCGACGGCCTTCAGGTGGTCCCCATCCACGACCAGGCAGGCCACCCGGAAGCCGAAGTGGGCCTCGATGGCCGCCTCCAGTTCGCGGGCGAGCCCGTCGGGGTCCTGCCGGGTGCTGGTGAAGACGGCGTTGCCGCTCTGCAGGTAGGTCCGCACGTCGCCGTGGCCGAGTGCCTCGATGAGCGGGCGCAGCTGCGCCATGGGGACCTTCCTGCTGCCGCCCACGTTGATGCCGCGCAGCAGTGCCGCGTACTTCCGGGGGGTGTTCGGGTTGTTCGGATTGGCCGTCCTGTTCGTCATGGCGGCACCCTAGGGCCTGGCGCCGCGGCCGGGTACGACAGTTCGGGTACGCCCGTCGCGCCGGGGCGGCCCGGCTACGGCAGTTCCGCTTCGATGAGGTCGGCGGCCCGGCGGGTGCCGCCCTCGGCGGCCATCTCGGCACGGACGGCTTCGGCGCGGGCGGTGACCTCGGGGTCGGCGAGGAGGCCGAGGACGGCCTCCCGCAGGGTCGTGGCGTCGGCCTCATCCATGGGGAGGTGGCGGGCGACGCCGAGGGAGGCGAGCATGTCGGCGTTGCCGAACTGGTCGACGGCCTGGGGGACGGCGACCATCGGGGTGCCGGTGGCGAGGCCTTCCTGGCTGCCGCCGGCGCCGGCGTGGGTGATGAAGGCGTCGGCCCGGCGGAGGATGTCGAGCTGGGGGACCCAGCGGTGGACCTCCGCGTTGGCGGGGACGGGGCCGAGTTCGGCTTCGTCGGTGAACTTGCCGATCTGCAGGACGACGTGCCAGTCGGGGAGTTCGGCGAACGCGTCGAGGCAGGCCCGGTAGAACGCGGGCTGCTTGGTGAAGGTGGAGCCCAGCGAGACCAGGAGGACCTTCTTGCCCTCGGCGGCGGGCGGGCGGGTCCAGGTGCCCTGGGTGGCGCTGCGGTCGCCCTGGCAGGCCCCGACGAAGGTGTGCACGGTGGTGTCGACGCGGTCGGCGTGCGGCTGGAGGGCGCGCGGGATGAGGACGATGCTGCGGCGGGGGCGGCCGACGAAGGGGTCGGGGTCGTCCGCGATGCCGTTCTCGTCGAGCCAGGAGCGGAAGCGGGCGTAGTAGGCCCGGCCGCGTTCGGTGGCGCGCAGTGCGGCGGTCATCGGCTCGGCGACCTCCTCCTCGTAGCCGGTCCAGGCGACCAGGTTCGGGGAGAGGGAGACGCAGGGGACGCCCCACCGGCGGGCGAGGACGATCGCCGGGTAGGAGGTGATGTCGTGGAGGACGAGATCGGGTTCGTCCCCCTCGAAGGCGGCGGCGAGCTGCGGCAGGGCCTGGACGGCGTCGTTCAGGAAGGGCTCGATGTTGTCGATGAGTTCGGTGCCCCAGGCCTCGGGCTCCTCCTCGGTGGGGAGGGTGGAGTTCCAGATCACCGGGGTGGCGCCGGTTTCCGCGATCCTGTCGGCGTACTGGGCGGGGATGGCGTAGCTGACGCGGTGGCCCCGGGCGACGAGTTCCCGGATCACTTCGATGCTCGGGTTCACGTGGCCGGCGGCGGCGATGGAGAACATGGCGATGTGTGCGGGCTTGGCTGAGGTCATGGCAGGAGCTTAACGAGACGAGACGTCTCGTGCAACCGTATGGCGACGGCGAATCCGGAGCGCCCGCGTCCACCGACCCGTCCCCGAGTGCGCCCGATCGCGCACACTGGCCTAGGATTTCGAACTTCCGCCCGATGGCGGCGGGGTCGGTTCCGGGGCGTCCGGGGAGAATGCGGGGAGGTGCCGCGAGGTGCCGCGAGGAACGTTCGGACGTCGATCGGACCGGACCGGGAACAGCTCGCCCGCCCCGGTCCGCAACCGGGCCGTCCGCAGGGAGGCCCGCCGCGCGGTCCGCTCCATGCCGCTGCCCCACCCCTTCAGCACGGCCTCGCTGATCTCCGCCATCGAGGCGGAACGCGGGCGCCGCATCGAGCTGGTGACCGCCCCGGACAGCCTGCTCGGGCAGAGCGACGTCTGCGGGCTGTGGGTCCACCACGAGCGACTGCTCCTGGACCTGATCTTCATCCCGGAGAGCATCTCGGGATACCACCGGCAGCGGGTCGTCTTCCACGAGCTCGCCCACCTGTGGTGCGACGACCCGACGACACAACCCGGTCAGGCCGCCGCCCTCCTGCCCGAACTCTCACCGGAACTGACGGCCCGCCTGACCGAGGCGGGCCCGTTCATGGCCCGCCACCGCTACGACACCCACGTGGAGCGGCGCGCCGAGATGATCGCCGACCTGCTCCACGAGGAGGCCTTCGCCTCCGACCGGATCGAGGACGGCACCCTGCGCGGCCTCGACGACACCCTCTCCCGCCCCTTCTCCCGACCGGCCAGGAGTGGACTTGTCTGACGTCTTGACCTACGCGATCGTGCTGCTCCTCCTCGTGCAGGCCCTCTGGCGGATCCCCTCCGCCCTGCGCGGCCGCACGAGCGAACGCTCCCTGTGGGGGGCCTTCGCCGTACTCGCCTGCGCCTGGCTGCTGCGCACCGACCTGGGCCGCCACCTGGTCGACGGCCTCGGGGTGGACGACCTGTCCACGCTGCTCAAGCACTGCTTCGTCGTGGCGGGCATGTGCGTACTCCTGCGCTACGTCGCCGCCGTCTACCGCGGGGCCGCGGGCGAGGGATCGTCCTCCCGGCGGGCGCGCGTCACGGTGGCGGTCCAGCGCCACGCCGTCACCGGGGCCGTGGTGGTCATCGCCGTCATGGCGGCGGTCTTCCTGCTGGTCCTGGACCGCGGTCCGGTACCGGAGGGCTCGCAGTTCATGGCCCGGCACGCCGGGGAGGCGGGCCTGGCCGTCTACATGCCCCTCTTCTACGGCTACAGCGGGGCCGTCATCGGCCTGTGCGGCTACCAGTGGGCGGGCGCCGCCCGCGGGGCCGCCCGCCGGACGCTGCGGACCGGGCTCGCGGTGATGGCGTTCGGCATGGCGGCGGGCGCGCTGTACGCGGCGGTCCGGGCCGCGTACGCCGTCGTCGTCGCCTTCCACCCGGTCCCGGCGGCCGTCGCCGACCTTCAGGAGACCGCCACCGACGTGCTGCTGTACACGTCCTTCCTGTGCTGGACCCTGGGGGTCATCGCCCCGGCCAGCCAGGCGGCCGTCAACCGGGTGCGGGCGTACCGGATGCTGGCGGAACTCCACCCGCTGTGGCGGGACCTGGCGCTGACCGCCCCGGACCTGGTGCGCCGCGCGCCGAGCCGACTGCTGCCCGGGCGGCCGCTCGCCGACCGCCTCAACACCCTGCGCGACCTGTTCGCGCACGACGCGTCCCCCCAGGTGCGGCTGGGCCGGTACGTCACGGAGATCCGCGACGTCATCCACGCCATGCGGCGCCGGGCCCCGGACGACCTGTACCAGGTGTCGCTCGAACTCGCCGAGAGCGAGGGGCACGAGGGCCGGGACGCGGAGGCCGTCGCGCAGGCGTACTGGATTTTGTCCGCGCGCCTGAACATGCGGGACCCGGTCCGCGAGCCCGGCGTACCGGCCGAGTTCCCCGCCGCCGGGGAGGACTTCTTCACGGACGAGGTGCCGTGGCTGCTGCGCGTCGGCGAGGCGTACGCCGAGGCCGATCCCGCGGTCGCGGAAGAGGTGCTGGAGGACTCCATCGCATAGCCGGGACCGCCGCCGACGGGCCCGACCGGCGGCGGGGCCGTCAGCTCACCGACCGGCCGGCGACCGGGTCCGTCAGCGCACCGACCGACCGGCTACCGGGACCATCACCTCGGGCGCATGCCGTCGACGACGCCGCCGATGAAGTCCAGCAGTTCGGCGGGCAGTCCGTCGTCCCCGCCGCGGGCCGCGATGCCCGCGAGGCCACCGCGCACCAACCGCATGCCGCTGATGATCCGGTGCACCTCGGCGTCGTCGCTCCGGAAGAAGAGCGGCGGCACGGCCAGCGCCGCGGCGAGCGCGTCGAGGACCTCCTCGGAGGCCGCCTCCACCTCGCCCGTCCGCAGTCCGCGGACGAGGTCCTCGCTCAGCACCGCGCTCCCGGCCTTCGCGTTGCCGCGCGCCGCGATCACGGCGTCGCTGGGGTGCGGCGCCGTGTAGGTCTCCGCCAGGAGGTGGGCGAGCTTCTCCGACAGGGTGCCGGGCAGACCGGCCCGTCGCTCCCCCGCCCCGGCACCCGGCTCCGGCTCCGGCTCCGGCCGGGACACCCGGACGGGAGCGCCGGCGGCGTCCGGCGGCGCGGGGGCGAAGGAGCGTTCCTCCGCGGCGAGCAGCGCCTCGACGCTCACGCCGTACGCCTGCGCGAGGAGCGGCAGGAACTTCTCCGAGAGGCGCCGTCTGCCCCGTTCGGCGTTGGCCACCGGGCCGGCGCTGCGCGTGCCGGTGATGGCCGCCGTCTGGTACTGGGAATACCCGGCGTCACAGCGGAGGTCGGCCAGGTCCGGAGGCAGGAGACGGGGGAACAACTCGTCCAGGTCCGCGCCGAGCGCCTGCGCCAGGGCCGGGAGCTTCTCGCCGTCCGGCAGGGACTTGCCGCTCTCCCAGCCGACGACGGCCGGGACGGAGACCCCGACCCGGTCCGCGACCTCGCCCTGGGTCAGGTCGGCGGCGCGGCGTACTTTGCGGAGCAGGTGTCCGTCGACGTGACGAACCGGCATGGGCTCTCCTGGGCTGGCTCGGCAGGTGCACCAACTCTAACGAGTGGACCACTTGATCGGTTCTCCAAATTTAGATAACTTCATTTCAGCGAACGGGGGTCGCTCCTCCGGGCCTGGCACCGCGTTGCGGCGCAGGGCCTTGCCGTGGGCCGACGTGTGGGGGGACGCGTCGGTCCACGGGTCCGGGGACTTCGCGCGGGATGCGAGACTGGGCGGATTCACGACGGTCCGGACCCGGAGAACGAGATGGACGAGGCGCAGGCCAGGAACGTACTGGAGGCGGTGGGCCTGGATACCGGCGCCGCCCTGGTGGCGCTGGGCGAGAACGCGGTCTTCACCGCCGGGGACCTGGTGATGAAGGTGGGCCGCGCGGATCCGGCGCTGGTCGGACGGGCCGCGCACGAACTGGCCGTCGCCCACTGGCTGGAGCAGGCCGGGATCCCGGCCGTCACCGCCGCCGAAGCGGAGCCCCGGCTCGTCTCCGGACACCCCGTGACCCTGTGGCACCGGCTCCCGGACGCGGTCCGACCTGCCGGACCGGAGGACCTGGCGGGGCTGCTGCGGCTCTTCCACGCCCTGCCGGCACCGCCGTTCCCCCTGCCCCCTCGCGAGCTCCTGGGCGGCGTCGAACGCTGGCTGCGGCTGGCCGGCGACTCCGTCGACCCGCAGGACGCCGCGTACCTGCGGGCCCGCCGCGACGCCTACGCCGGCGAAGTCGCCGCCCTCACTCCCCACTTGGCGCCCGGCCCGATCCACGGTGACGCCCTGACCCGGAACGTCCACGTGGGACCCGACGGACCCGTCCTGGTGGACCTGGAGACCGTCTCGACCGACCTGCGGGAGCACGACCTGGTGGTGATGGCCCTGGCCCGCGACCGGTACGGGCTGCCCGCCGACTCCTACGAGGCGTTCGTGTCCGCGTACGGGTGGGACGTACGGGAGTGGGAGGGCTGCCGGGTGCTGCGCGGCGCCCGCGAGACGGCGAGCTGCGCCTGGGTGTCCCAGCACGCGCCGGCCGACCCGAAGGCGCTGGCCGAGTTCCGCCGCCGCGTCACCTCGCTGCGCGAAGGGGACACGGAAACCCGCTGGCACCCGTTCTAGGGCCTGGCCTCCGGGCCGTGTCGATCACGTGTCGGCGAGCATCGTCAACGACCCCGGGGAGCAACGTGCCGCCTTTCGTCCAGCGGATCGCCGAGTACGACCCCGCAGATCGTGACGAGCACGGCCGCTACGTCGGCGCCGAGGACTCGGCCGGCGACCACGGACCGGTCGAGGCCGCGTATCTGCAGGCGGTCGCCGCCTTCGCCGAGGACACCGGCATCGACCATCTGGTCATCCGAGAGCCGGAGATCGCCGCCTACGTCCACGCCCGCTTCGGCCTGGAGCCGGCGAGCGACGGACACGGCCTTGCCGGGCTCTTCCCACCCGACCTCAGCGGGTACCACGACGGTGCGCGGGTGTCCGTCCCCGTCGGCCTGGAGCTGGTCAGGCGCATGCTCCGCGCCAACGGTGCCTGGTGCCGGCTGGAAGTGGAGGACAGGTTCGCCGTGCACGTCGGGTGGGACCAGGACGTCTACGTCAGCACTGACAAGCCCTGCGAGCGCGCCACGGCCCGCACCCGGGCCCTCGGCCTCTTCCCGGAGCGGCTGGAAGCCTCGCCCTACGACGCGGACTTCGACGAGCCCTGCGCGCAGCGGCCCGCCGACGACGACTTCTGGGCCCGCCTGCGCCGGTCCGTCGCCGTGCGGCAGGCTGCGATATTGGAGGAGGGGTACCTCCACAACGGCTCCCGTTGGCACCGCCTCACCGAGGACACCCTCGATGCGGTACGCGCCCGGCTCGCCCCCCGCGCCATGTTGACCGTATGGCCGGACCTGTCCACCGACGTCGACGCCGTCCTCGCCTCGCTTCCCGACGAGGGTCCCGTGGAGTTCGTATGGGAGGACGAGAACGGGGCCGTCTCCAGCACGACGGTCGACGAGTCCGAGTACGGGGAACTGGCCGCCCGGGTGGCGGGCGCCCGTGCCGCCACGGCCCTGTCCATCATTCTCGACGAACGCCACCCGCTGTTCACCGCGGTCCTGCCCGACAGCGACGGCGTCCTGCGCGCCCGGTGGCGGACCGAGCCGACGCCCAGCGACCGGAACTGGGCCTTCTTGAAGACCCTTCGCCGTGGGCGGATCCGCACCGGCACGGTCACGGAGATCGCCGACTCCGGCGTGACCTTCGTGGACATCGGCGGCTTCACCGCGATGATCGACATTCCCGAGCTGTCCCGGCGCCGCTTCGATCACCCCTGCGACGTCGTCGCCGTGGGCCAGGAGATCTCGGTGGAGATCCTCGATGTCGACCTGGTGCGCGAACGTGTCGCGCTGTCCCTGAAGGCCCTGCGGGCCCTCGCTCCCGAAGAGCGCTGACCTGCGCGGTCATCGCCTCCGGGGGATCAGCGGCCAGGCCTGCTCGACGACTGCCGTCGGATCCGCGGTGCGCCGCAGATAGGCCTGCAAGGAGACCGACTGTTCGGCCGCCGCGCGCACCTGGAGGTCATGGAGATCCGCCAGTGGCATCAGGCCGACGGGCTGGTGCCGCTCCCCCACGCGTCGCACCACTCGGGCGGCGGCCACGGCATCGGCCCTCGCGTCGTGCGCGTCATCGAGCGACACCCCGTAGTGGGCACACAGCGCGTGGAGGGCCCGCTTGCCCTTCCGGTACTTGTCGAAGTGCTTGTCGATCACCAGCGGATCGATGACGGGAGAAGGCACACTGCCCAGCCGCTCGCTGATCGACTCGACGCCGTGCCGCCGGCACTCGCGGTCCAGCAGGGACAGGTCGTAGCGTGCGTTCATCACCACCAGGGGCGTCCCCAGACGCAGCCCCTCGGCGACGGCCCGCGCGATCTCCTCGATGGCGGAGGCGGCCGACACCCCGTGTTCGCGGGCGTGCGCCGTCGAGATGCCGTGGATCGCCGACGCCTGTTCCGGTATCGCCACCCCCGGATCGAGCAACCAGGTCCGTTCCTCCGCGACGGCTCCGTCCGGATCCAGACGCACGACCGCCGCGGTGACGATGCGGTCGGTCTCGACGTCGGTGCCCGTGGTCTCCAGGTCGAAGGCCACCAACGGGCCGCTGATCCAGCTCATCACACGGTCCTCGTTCCGGCGTGGGCCGCCGGTCCGCGCCGCTCGTGCGCCGCGCCCGCCCGCACCTCGATCACCGCGGCCGTCACGATCCCGGACTCCCCCGGCTCCGTACCGGTCGTCCCCAGGTCGAAACCGACCACTGCTCCCCCGTGCCACGCCACCATGACGCGCCCTCCCCCGTTTGTCCGGTCAACGGGTTTCAGCCTGACACGGCCCACTGACACCGCCGCCGCCGGGGTTCGGCCGAGGCGCCGGCGGGCGCGGTGACGCGCTCCGGGCACGGCCGGGTGCCGGGCCCGTACGGCGTGACCGGTGCGCCCCCGGACCGGGAGCCCCCCGGCACCCGGTGCGAGTCCCGCCCGCGCCCCGATCCGACCCGGGGCCTCCGGGCCCTCGGGTCACGAGACCGGGCGGGAGTCCTCCCACACCGATTCGAACTCCTCGCGGTAGGTCGTGAAGAGCCCGTGGTCGGCGTCCTTCGGTACGCCGCGGCCACCACCGCGCAGCACCAGCACCGGGGCCTCCATGCCGCGGGCCCTGCGCAGGTACGACTGGACGACCGCGATGCCCGAGGTCTCGCCCTCCACCAGGTAGGCGGTGAAGCGCGGGGTCTCGTCGAAGACGTGGATGTCGAAGCGCGAGGGGTCCCGCAGGCCCGCCCGTACCCGCCGCACGTGCAGGATGTTCATCTCGACCGAGCGGCTCAGCTCGCCCTTGCGCAGTCCCAGCTCCCGCTCGCGGCGTTTGACGGCGCTGCTCGCCGGGTTCAGGAACAGCAGCCGGACCCGGCAGCCCGCCTCGGTGAGCCGGACGAGTCTTCGACCGGAGAAGTTCTGCACCAGCAGGTTCAGGCCTATGCCGATGGCGTCCAGCCGCCGCGCGCCGCCGAAGAGGTCCTCGGCCGGGAGCTGCCGCTGGAGCCGCACCCGGTCGGGGTGGACGGAGATGACGTCCGCGTACCGGTCGCCGACGAGGTCCTCGACCGCGTCGATCGGCAGCCGGTCCGCCGCCGGGCTGCCCGCGCCCGCGCCGAGGACCTCCAGCAGCCGCGCCGAGGCGCGCTCGGCCTGCTCCAGCACGGGTCGCGACAGTGCCCGGTTGCGGGACACCACGTTCCGGGTGACCTCCAGCTCGTCGAGCGCCAGCTCGATCTCCCGCCGGTCGTCGAAGTAGGGCTCGAAGCAGGGCCAGTGCTGGACCATCAGCTCCCGCAGCTGCGGCAACGTCAGGAAGCTCAGTACGTTGTCGTCGGCCGGGTCGAGGAGGTACCCCTTGCGGCGGCTGACCTCGCGCACGGCGACGGCCCGCTGCACCCACTCCTGCCCGGCGGGCCCGGCGGCCGCGACCACCCAGTCGTCGCCGCCGTGCACCGGTTCGTAGACGGGCCGCAGGACCGCGCCGACCACCGAACGCAGGCGCTGCTCGATCAGGTTCAGCCAGATGTAGGCGCGTCCCGCGCGCTGGGCGCGGATGCGGACCTCGCTCCACGCGTCGGCCCCCCAGTCCAGTTCGGCGCCGGCCCGTACGCTCCCGGCCTCCGGCGGGGCAAGCGACACCGCCCCGGCCGCCACCCCCGCGGGGGCCCCTCCTGGGGCATCCGCCGGGCCACCCTCGTGACCACCGTCACCAGGGGGCAGCTCCAGACCTCCCGAGCTCACCCGTGCACCGCCTTCTGCGTCTGGACGCCCGTCTCCAGTGATCACGGAAGGGTACTCCGCGCGCGCGGTCCGATGCAGCCCGAAGCGGCCGTCGGGTGACCCCATGCTCCTTGCTCCGGCCGTCCGTTGACTCATTATGTGATGCGCGGACTGTCCGTTGACCCGCCTATCAGCTCTCCGGGTCACCCGGTAGGAGCATCCCAAGTCCACGCGTGGAGACCCTCTTTCGGGGAAGATCTGGCAGTGACGTGGTCCACGCCGGATCAGCCGGGACATCCTCCGACCCCGAGGAAAGAGTCGTTATCCATGCAAGTCTGGCCGGGACAGGCGTATCCCCTCGGTGCCACGTACGACGGCGCCGGAACCAACTTCGCGGTCTACTCCGAGGCAGCGCGCCGCATCGAGCTGTGCCTTCTGGCCGACGACGGCTCGGAGACCGCCATCGAGCTGCGCGAGACGGACGCCTTCGTCCGCCACGCCTACCTGCCCGGCATCATGCCGGGCCAGCGCTACGGCTTCCGGGTCCACGGCCCGTACGAGCCCGAACGGGGACAGCGCTGCAACGCGGCGAAGCTGCTGCTGGACCCGTACGCGCGCGCCATCAGCGGGAAGGTCGACTGGGGCGAGGAGGTGTACGGCTACCACTTCGGCCGCCCCGACTCCCGCAACGACCTGGACTCGGCCCCGCACACGATGAGTTCGGTCGTGGTGAACCCGTACTTCGACTGGGCCAACGACCGGCCGCCGCGCCACGAGTACCACCACACGGTGCTGTACGAGGCGCACGTCAAGGGCCTGACCATGCGGCACCCGGACCTCCCGGAGGAGCTGCGGGGCACCTACGGGGCGCTGGCGCACCCCGCGATCATCGGGCACCTGACGAAGCTGGGCGTCACGGCGCTGGAGCTGATGCCGGTGCACCAGTTCGTCAACGACCACCGGCTCGCGAACGACGGCCTGAGCAACTACTGGGGCTACAACACCATCGGGTTCTTCGCCCCGCACAACGGCTACGCCTCGGGTGACCGCGGGCAGCAGGTGCTGGAGTTCAAGTCGGCGGTGCGGGCGCTGCACGAGGCCGGGATCGAGGTGATCCTGGACGTGGTGTACAACCACACGGCCGAGGGGAACCACCTCGGTCCGACGTTGTCCTTCCGAGGACTGGACAACGCGTCGTACTACCGGCTCGGGGAGGATCCCCGGCACTACATGGACACCACCGGTACCGGGAACTCGCTGCTGATGCGGTCCCCGCACGTGCTCCAGCTGATCATGGATTCGCTGCGGTACTGGGTGACCGAGATGCACGTGGACGGCTTCCGCTTCGACCTGGCGGCCACGCTGGCGCGGCAGTTCCACGAGGTGGACCGGCTGTCCTCGTTCTTCGACCTGGTGCAGCAGGACCCGGTGGTGAGCCAGGTCAAGTTGATCGCCGAGCCGTGGGACCTGGGCGAGGGCGGCTACCAGGTGGGCAACTTCCCGCCGCTGTGGACCGAGTGGAACGGCAAGTACCGGGACACCGTACGGGACTTGTGGCGGGGGCAGCCGCGGACGCTGGCGGAGTTCGCGGGCCGACTCACGGGCTCCTCGGACCTCTACCAGGACGACGGCCGAAGGCCGTTGGCCTCGATCAACTTCACGACCTGCCACGACGGTTTCACCCTGCACGACCTCGTCTCCTACGACGAGAAGCACAACGAGGACAATCGGGAGGGCAATCGGGACGGGGAGACCCACAACCGTTCGTGGAACTGCGGCGTCGAGGGGCCGACGGAGGACCTCGAGGTCCGGGAGCTCCGCGAGCGCCAGATGCGCAACTTCACCGCCACCCTGATGCTTTCGCAGGGCGTGCCGATGCTCAGCCACGGCGACGAGTTCGCCCGGACGCAGGGCGGCAACAACAACGCCTACTGCCAGGACAACGAGGTCGCGTGGGTGGCCTGGCCGGAGCCGGGCAAGGAGCCGCCCGCCCTGCTGGAGTTCACCCGGCGGATGGTCTGGTTGCGCCGTGACCACCCGGTGTTCCGGCGGCGCCGGTTCTTCCACGGCCGGCCGGTCGAGGGCACGCACGACGAGCTCTCCGACATCGCCTGGTTCACCCCGCACGGCGAGGAGATGCGGGCCCGGGACTGGCAGGCGCAGAGCGCGCGGGCGCTGACCGTGTTCCTCAACGGGGAGGCGATCTCGGAGCCGGGCACCCGCGGGGAGCGGATCACCGACGACTCGTTCCTGCTGATGTTCAACGCCGGCGCGGAGCATCAGGACTTCACGATCCCGGCCGGGCACGGCGCGCGCTGGCACCTGGTGGTGAACACGGCGCGGGCGGACGTGCTGCCACCCGGCACCGGGCCGCAGTACGCGGCCGGGGACCGGGTGGCGCTGACAGGACGGTGTCTGGTGGTGCTTCAGCGCCCGGCGTAGGAGGTGCTGCCCTCCCCGACGGCCGGGGAGGTGCTCCGCTGGGCCGGGATGAAGGGCTTGGCGTGGGTACGGGCGGACGGGACGCGGGTGACGAGCGCCAGGGTCAGACAGAGGGCGGCCGCCCCGACCGCCACGGCGAACGCCCCCGACGGCCCGTACCACTCGGCGAGCCGCCCGGAGACGGCGAGGGCGGCTGCCTGCCCGGCGACCAGCGAGCTCGCGGCGTAGGCCATGGCCTCGGCGAGCCGGGCGGGTTCGACGACCCGCTCGGTGAGCGCGAACGCGGTGATCAGGTGGGGGGCGTAGGCGGCGCCGAGGACGGTGACGACCGCGTAGAGCGGCCACAGGGCGTCGGTGAACAGCAGTGGCACCGACAGTACGAGCGCGGCGGCGGTGGCCACCCGCCAGCGCAGCCGCAGCCCGAAGCGGGCGGGCAGCGCGCCCAGGGCGAGGCCGACGAAGGCACTGACGACGCCCATGGCGGCGTACACGATCCCGGCCTGCCCCGGGACGCCCAACTGGGCGGTCAGCGAGGCGATTCCGGCCTGACAGGCGCCGAACATGGCGCCCTGGAGCGCGAGGGAGCCGCGGACGGCGTGGACGACGCGGGGGTGACGGCTCCGGCCGCCCGACTCCGCCTTCGGCCGTGCGGGGGACCTCGGTGTGACGGCGGCGGTCGGGTGCAGGGCGTAGGCGGTGCCGAAGACGACGACGAGTCCGGCCGCGCCGGCGAGGGCGACGGCGGGGTGCGCGACGAGCGCGGCGAGTCCCACGAGGGCCGGGCCGAGGACGAAGGAGACCTCGTCGAGGGTGCCTTCGAGGGAGTGGACGGCGCCGATGACGCCCTCGTCGGACTTGGCCCGGTGGGCGAGGGCGACGGAGCGGGTCCGGGCGAGCGGTCCGATCAGCGGTACGGAGGCGCCCGTGACCGCGCCGATCGCGGCGAGCGGGACGGTCGCGAGGCCGCCGAGGGCCCCCGCGACGAGGGCGGCGGTGGCGACGGCGTTGACGGCCGCCGCGGTCAGGACGACGGGCCGCTGCCCGTGGCGGTCGGCGAGCCGTCCGAGGACGGGACCGAAGACCACCTGGCCCGCGGAGAGGGTGCCTCCGACGATGCCGGCGGTGGCGAGGGAGCCGCTGGTCTGGGCGACCAGCAGGACGCTCCCGAACTGGGACATCGCGACGGGCAGTCGGGCGAAGAACGAGACGAGGGGGAGTAGGGGCCCGGTCAGGGCGATGACGTTTCGATAGGTGTTGACGGTTCCAACCACTTGATCAACGCTAACCCGACGCAGTCACCCGGATGCATTGGGTAATGGCACGGAATCCGGCAGGCTGGGTACGTACGTTCTCATGAGCCTGCCGCAGCACAGCAAGCAAACGGAATCTGATGTTCCGAAACCTGTCACTCCAGCGTCGACCTACCGCCTCCAGCTGTGCCCGGAGTTCCCGTTCGAGGCGGCCGGGGCGGTCGTACCGTACCTCGCCGCGCTCGGCGTGTCGCACCTGCACCTCTCCCCCGTCCTGGAGGCGGCGCCCGGCTCCTCGCACGGGTACGACGTCACCGACCACGCCCGGGTCCGGGCGGAGCTCGGCGGCGAGCCGGGCCTGCGGGCCCTGGCCGCGACGGCCCGCGCCCACGGGCTCGGCCTGGTCCTGGACATCGTGCCGAACCACATGGCGGTGCCGTCGCCGCTGAGGCTGAACCGGGCGCTGTGGGAGGTGCTGCGGGAGGGGCCGCACTCCCCGTACGCGCGCTGGTTCGACATCGACTGGGCGGCGGGCGGCGGGCAACTGCTGCTGCCGGTGCTCGGCGAGCCCGCGGACACCTACGACGTCCGGGTCGGCGGGGACGTACTGCGCCTCGGGGAGCAGGAGTTCCCGCTGCGGGCGGGCACGGCCGGATTGCCGCTGCCGGAGCTACTGGCCGCCCAGTGGTACCGGCCGGCGTGGTGGCGCGAGGCTCGGACCGGCCTCAACTACCGGCGCTTCTTCACCATTTCGGACCTGATCGGGGTCCGTGTCGAGGACCCGGCCGTCTTCGCCGCCACCCACGCGAAGGTGCTGGAGCTGGTGCGGGACGGGGTGGTGCAGGGCCTGCGCATCGACCACGTGGACGGCCTGGCCGACCCCGGGCAGTACCTGCGCCGGCTGCGGGCCGCCGCCGGCGACGGCTGCTGGGTGGTGGTGGAGAAGATCCTGGCCCGCGACGAACGGCTCCCGTCGGCCTGGCCGGTGGCGGGCACCACCGGGTACGACGCGCTGCACCGGATCGACGGGCTCTTCACCGATCCGGCCGGCGCGGCCGAGCTGGCCCGCGCGTACGGGCGCGCCACCGGCCTGCCCTCCTGGGAGGAGACCGCCGCGGCCGCGTCGCGGGAGGTCCTGACCGTGGACCTGGCCGCCGAACTGGCCCTCCTGGAGCACCGGGCCGGCCCCGCCGCGGCCCCCGCCGTACGGGAACTGCTCATCGCCTACCCGGTCTACCGCCCCTACCCCGACGGGCCGGGGCCCGACCCGCGGGCCCTGGCGGAGGCCGCCGGGCGGGCCGGCGGGCCGGCGGTGGACGGCGTGCGGGACCTCCTGCTGCGGGATCCGGCCTTCGCGGCCCGGTTCGCCCAGACCTCGGCGGCGCTGCGCGCCAAGTCCCTGGAGGACCGGGCCTTCTACCGCTGGGCCCCGCTGCTGTCGGCCACCGAGGTCGGCGGGGAGCCGAGCGCGCCCGCCGTGCCGCTCGGGGAGTTCCACGCGTACTGCGCCGCCCTGGAGCGGGACTGGCCCGCCTCGGGGACCGTGCTGTCCACGCACGACACGAAGCGCAGCGCGGACGTCCGGGCCCGGATCGCGGTGCTGTCCCAGGCGCCGGAGCTGATGGCCGAGCCGGGGCCGCGCGCGGGCGACCCCCAGCTCGCCTGGGTCGCCCGGCAGAGCGCGCTGGGGCTCGGCGACGTGCCCGAGCGGGCGGAGCGGCTGGCGGCGGCCCTGCTGAAGGCAGCCCGGGAAGCGGGGCTGCGCACCTCGTGGACCGATCCCGACGAGGCGTACGAGGCGGGCGTCCCGGCATCGGTCCCGGACGGCGCGGACGGGCTCCCCGCCGAGCTGGCGGACGCGGCCCGGGCGGGCCTGCTCGGCATGACCCTGCTGCACCTGACGATGCCCGGGGTGCCCGAGGTGTACCAGGGCGCGGAGAGCGAGTACCGGGCCCTGGTCGACCCGGACAACCGGCGCCCGGCGCACTTCGCCCGCCAGGAGCTGGCCGCGCTGGACGCGGGCGCGGACCCCGACGGCGTGTCGCAGGAGAAGCTGGCCCTGACCGCGGCCCTGTTGCGGCTGCGCCGCGACCGGCCCGCCCTGTTCACCGGGTACGCCCCGCTGGAGGCCCGGGGGCCGGCGGCGGAGCACTGCGTCGCCTTCACCCGTACGGGCGGGCTCGTCGCGGTGGCCACCCGCCTCTCGCACCGGCTGGCCGGCGCGGGCGGCTGGCGGGGCACCACCCTGGCCCTGCCGCCGGGCCGCTGGGCGGTGGTCCCGGAATGTGGCCCCGGCGCGCCGGACACCTCGTACGAGGGCGTCGTCGACCTGGCCGGCCTCCTGGCCCGCCGCCCGGCGCTGGCGCTGATCCGCACGGACGCGGGGACGGGCGGGGGCGCCGGGTAGGGCCTGTCGTCGTACTCCCGTCGTCACCCGGAGGCGGACGGGAGTACGACGACAGGCCCCAGGGCGGGCGGAGGGCGGTTCCCGGCCCGGCGGGGGCGGGTCGGGACGGGGCGCGCAAGGCGTTGGCCAGGGGTTTTCGGAGGGGATTCGGAGAAGCGGGGAGCAGTAGGGGGCGTGCGTGGCGGGCATGGCATCCCATGTGACCCTCCTCCGTGAAACGCGCTACCCCACACCTCACGAACTCGCCCTGGCCGCCCGCGCGCTGGCGGACGAACATCCCGCCCGGGTCCGGCTCCGCAGGGTCGGCACCTCCCGGGCGGGGGCGCCCCTCTGGCTGCTCTCCGTCGACCCCGGGGACAGCGACCGCGACGTCCTCGTCGTCGCCGGGGCCCACGCCAACGAGCCCGTCGGCGGGGCGACGGCCATGTCCCTCGCCCGTCGGATCATCGGGGACCCCGCCCTCGGCGCCGGGGCGGGCTGGCACTTCCTGCTCTGCGCCGACCCGGACGGGGCGGAACTGCACCGCACGCCCCGCCCCCACTCCCTGCTCGACTACCACCGGAACTTCTTCCGGCCGCCCGGACCCGAACAGCCCGAGTGGGCGCCGTCCTTACTCGCCCCGGACCGACTGCCGCCCGAGACGCTCGCGCTGACCGCCCTCATCGACGAGTTGCGCCCCGTCCTCCAGGTCTCCCTGCACGGCACGGACCTCGGCGGGTCCTGGGTGCAGCTCACCCGGGACATACCGGGGCTGGCCGAGCCGTTCGGGAGGTCGGCCGCCGAACTCCGGATCCCGGTCGAGACGGGGGCCTCCGACGCCGCCGGGTGGCCCTCCCCCGGGCCGGGGATCTTCGTGATGCCGGAGCCGGGGGCCGGCCCCGGCGGGGCCTTCCACCCCGAGGACACCCGGCTCAGCACCTGGTACCGCGTCCACCGCCACCACGGGACCACCGCGATCGTCGAGGTCCCCATGTGGGCGTCCGACCTGGTGGACGATCCGGCCCCGCACCCGGACCCCCGGCGGGCCCTGCGCGTGCTCGCGGCCCGGCTCACCGAGGACGCCGCGCGCGTGGCCGGACCGCGGGACACGGTCGGGGGCGCCGACCCCGCGTCCGCCGCACTCCTGCGCGCCGTCGACTGGACGCTCGCCCTGATCCCCCGGATCACCACCGAGTGGACCGGGCCCGGCGCTCCCGTCGATGCCACGGCGGCCGCCATCGGCAGCATCGACGCCTTCGGGCGGCGGCTGTCGCTGCGCGCCGCCGCGATGCTCCTGCGGGTCCTGCGCGGCCAGGGCCACCCGGCCGCCCCGGCCCTGGACCGGCTCGTGACCGGCTGGTGCGAGGAGTTCTCGGCCCGCTTCCAGGCCCGCCGGGTCCCCGTGGCCACCCAGGTGGAACACCAGTGCCGGACGGTCCTGGCCACGTACGAACGGCTCGCGCACGCCTCGTGCGCCGAGCGGGTGTAGGCCGTCCGGCCCCGCCGCCCCCGCCCCGGTCGGCGGGGGCCGGTCCGGGGGCCGTCGCCGGGGCATGCGCCGGCTAAACCGGCCAGCCGTAGCGGCGTTTGGGCAGGCCGTTCGCGCCGAGGCGGTCGTAGGCGATGTGTTCGTGGATCAGTTCGACGAGACGCGGCAGGTCGTCGGGGCGCGCCGGACGCACCGCGGGCGTGGGTTCTTCCATGCCGTCATCCTGCGCCCCACCGCCGCCCACCGTGCCGTCGGGTCCCGAGGGGGCGTCAGGTCGCGGACAGGCGGAAGTCCATCCGGCCGAAGCCGATCTGGTCGCCGTCCCGGACCACCGCGGAGCCGGACACCCGACGGCCGTTGACGGTGGTGCCGTTGGTCGAGCCGAGGTCCTTGATCACCCACTGGCCGTCGCGCATGCTCAGCTCGGCGTGCGCCCGCGAGACGGTGTCGTGGGTGAGCCGCAGGCCGTTGCCCGGGTCGCGGCCGATCCGCAGCGGCCCGGCGCCCGGGTGCGGCAACAGCAGCCGGGGCAACCGTTCCACCTGCCAGGCGCGGCGGACCCCGACGGACACGGCGGACGCGCGGCCCACCCAACCGAACAGCCGACGGCTCCAGGGGGCTTCGGCCGCCTCACGGGTCTGGAGGTCGGCGGTGAGGACCGCGAGGTCCTCGGCGCGGCGGGCGGTCAGCGCGAGTTCCATCCGACGCAGGAAGGTGTCGTGCGAGAGCCTGCCGAGCGCCGCGCCCTCTCTGAGCTGGCCCAGCGCCCGGTCGCGCTCGGCGTCGGAGAGCCGCGGCGCGGGGAAGGAGGGGAACTCGAAACTCGATGTCACAGGGTGATTGTCGGCCCGTCGGGTGCGGAGTGTCCAGAAGTCCTCCGGAAGGCCCGGAATGATGGGCACGATACGCATGCTGGACACCGCCGGAGACGAGGGGACCGTCCGTGCAGTTCGAGGTATGGGCACCGCTGACAGGTCGGGTCGCCATGCGACTGAACGACACCGCCCACGAGATGACACCGGACCCGGATCCCGGCCGCGCCGGCTGGTGGATCCTGGACGCCCCGGCCGCCGACGGCGACCGGTACGGGTTCCTGCTGGGGGACGACCCGGTGGTCCGTCCCGACCCGCGCGGCCGGCGGCTGCCCGACGGGCCCGACGGCCTGTCCGCGGTCGTGGACTTCGAGCCGCTCACCCCACGGGGCCCGGCCCCCCGCACCCCGCTCCAGGACGCGGTCCTGTACGAGCTGCACGTGGGGACGTTCACCCCCGAGGGCACCTTCGACGCGGCCGCGGCCCGGCTGGGGCACCTCACCGCGCTGGGCGTGACGCACGTCGAGCTGATGCCGGTCTGCTCCTTCCCCGGCCGACACGGCTGGGGGTACGACGGGGTGGCGCCCTGGGCCGTGCACGAGCCGTACGGCGGCCCGGCCGGGCTGGCCCGGTTCGTGGAGGCCGCGCACGCGGCCGGGCTGGGCGTGGTCCTGGACGTGGTCCACAACCACCTGGGCCCCTCCGGCAACCACCTCCCCGCCTTCGGGCCGTACTTCACCGACACCCACCACACCCCGTGGGGCTCGGCGGTGAACCTGGACGCGCCGGGCTCCGACGAGGTCCGCGCCTACCTCCTGGGCAGCGCGCTGGCCTGGCTGCGGGACTACCGGATCGACGGACTGCGGCTGGACGCGGTGCACGCCCTGGTCGACGGGCGGGCCCTGACGTTCCTGGAGGAACTCGGCGCGGCGGTCGACGAACTCGCGGCGGAGACCGCCCGTCCGCTGTTCCTGATCGCCGAGTCCGACCGGTGCGACCCGCGCACCACGGCCCCCCGCGCCCAGGGCGGGCTGGGCCTGCACGGGCAGTGGAACGACGACTTCCACCACGCCCTGCACTGCACGCTGACCGGCGAATCGCAGGGCTACTACGCCGATTTCGCCGAGGCTCCGCTCGGCGCCCTCGCCAAGACCCTGACCCGGGCCTTCTTCCACGACGGGACCTGGTCCTCCTTCCGGGGCCGGACCCACGGCCACCTGGTGGACCGCCGGCGCACCCCCGCGCACCGGTTCGTCGGCTACACCCAGACCCACGACCAGATCGGCAACCGGGCGCTGGGCGACCGGCTCTCCGCCTCGCTCTCCCCCGGCCTTCTGGCCTGCGCGGCGACGGTCGCGCTGACCGGGCCGTTCGTCCCGATGCTGTTCATGGGCGAGGAGTGGGGGGCCGGCACGCCCTGGCAGTACTTCACCGACCACCCCGATCCGGAGCTCGCGGAGGCGGTACGGAGCGGGCGGCGGCGGGAGTTCGCCGCGCACGGCTGGAAGGCGGAGGAGATCCCCGACCCGCAGGACCCGGCGACCCGGGACCGGTCCTGCCTGGACTGGGCGGAACCCGAACGGGCCGCGAACGCCCGGCTGCTGGCCTGGTACCGGACCCTGGTCGCGCTGCGCCGCACCCAGCCGGACCTGCGCGACCCGGACCTCGCGGCGGTCCGCGTCGCGCACGACGAGGAGCGCCGCTGGCTGACGTTCCGGCGGGGCGAGGTCCGCGTCGCGGTGAACCTCGCCCCGGAGCCGGTGACGATCGCGCTGGGCCGCAACGGCGTACGGGTCCTGGCCTCCTGGGAGCCGGCCGAGCACCCGGGGCCGGACGGGCGGATCCACGTCCCGGGCGAGTCGGCGGTGATCCTGGGGCCCTGACGGGGCCGCCGGCGGCAGTGGCCCTCTCGTGCGGGGCCGGCCGGTGGGCGCGCTCAGCGACCGTCCCGGGATCCCGCCGTGAGTCGGGCCGCGAGGGCGGCGGCCGCGCCCGTCACGCCCCTCGGCGCGAGCAGTTCCGTACGGTGCACCAGGCGCGGCGCGGACAGCGGTACGCAGACCCCCGCCCCGGCGGCCCCGGCGATCCGCGGCGGCAGCAGGACGAGGCCGTGCCCGGCGGCGGCGAGGGCGCAGAGGGCGAGCAGGTCGGTGCCCTCGTAGCGGACGGAGCCCCGGGCGCCGGTGAGCGGGCGGCCCACCCCGGGGGCGTCCAGCCAGCGCGCGTCGGCGAGGTCGTCCAGCCGGACGGCGGCCCGGCGGGCGAGCGGGTGCCCGGTGGGCAGCAGCACGGCCAGTTCCTCCTCGCCGATCCCGGTGACGGCGAGCGGGGCCACGTCGGGCAGCCGCAGCGGGTCGCTCGGGGCGGCCAGGCCGTCGACGAGCCCGAGGTCGCAGCCGCCGGTGGCGACGGCGGCGGGCACCTCGTCCGGGGGCAGCACGCGCAGGGTGACCCCGGTGGCGGGCAGGACCGCGAGCAGCGCGGGCCCGACGGCCAGCGGGGAGGCGGCGAGGGTGACCCGGCCGGGCGGCGCCGCGGCCAGCCTCAGGACGTCGGCGCGGGCCGCGTCGAGGCGCAGCAGCAGCGGCCCGGCGTGCTCCAGCAGCCGCTCCCCGGCCGGGGTCGGCGCGACGGGCCTGCGGGTGAGCAGCTCGGTGCGCAGGTCGGCCTCCAGCGCGGCGATGTGCTGGGAGACGGCGGACTGGGTGTAGCCCAGCTCGCGGGCGGCGGCCGAGAAGGAGGCGAGGCGGGTCACGGCGACGAAGGTGCGGAGCAGGTGCGGGTCCATGTCGCACAGCCTGCCATCGACATCAGGGTTGCTTATCGATGGTGCAGGAACAATCGTTGGTGCTGAACGACTCCGGGTCCCAGGATGATCGTCATGAACACCGCTCCGATCGCCCGGATCGCCCGGATCGCCCTCGTCGGCGACCGCTCCCCGCACGTCACCTCCCACGCCCGCGTCCCCGTCCTGCTGGATTCGCTGGCCGCGCGCGACGGGATCGTCCTCGACGCCTACTGGATCCCCACCGCCGACGCCGGGGCCGCGGCGGCCGCGGGCACCCTGGCGCGGTTCGACGCGGTGTGGGTGCTGCCCGGCAGTCCGTACGCCGACGAGGCCGGGGCACTCGCCGCGATCCGGGTGGCGCGGGAGGAGGGCATCCCCTTCCTCGGCACCTGCGGCGGCTTCCAGCACGCGCTGCTGGAGTACGCCCGCAACGTCTGCGGGCTGCCCGACGCGGCGCACGCCGAGAACGACCCCGGGGCCGGCGACCCGCTGATCGCGCCGCTCGCCTGCTCCCTCGTCGGGCACGAGGGGCTCGTCCGGGCCGAGCCCGGCTCGCTCGCCGAGTCCGCGCTGGGCGCCGAGCGCACGATGGAGCGCTACCACTGCGACTACGGTCCGGCGCCGCGGCACCTGCCCGCGCTCGCCGCGCGCGGGCTGCGGCTGTCGGGGCACGACGAGGACGGGCAGGTCCGCGTCGCCGAGCTGCCGGGGCACCCCTTCTTCCTCGCGACGCTGTTCCAGCCGGAACTCTCCGGCGACGGCACCCGGCCGCACCCGATCGTGCGCGCCTTCGCCGCGGCCGCGGTGGAGCGGGCCGCCCGCCGCGAGGAGGGGTTCCCCGCCGGATAACGCGTCGCGGGACCACCCCTCTGATCGGCTATGCTGTGCTTGCACATCGAACGGGTGGTTCCACCACCCTTCGTGGTGGGTGTAGCTCAGTTGGTAGAGCACCTGGTTGTGGTCCAGGTGGCCGCGGGTTCAAGTCCCGTCACTCACCCTTTTCGATCCCGTGGGGTACGAGGTTTCCTCGTACCCCACGGGTTTTTTCGCGTTCCGGCTAGCCGCGCAGGAAGGCCTCCACGTCGGTGGCGAAGGCGACCGGGGTCTCGTGCGGCGGGTAGTGGCCGGAGCCCGGGACCGTGACGACGCGGCAGTTCGAGTACCAGGCCTGCCACGTGGCGCGCATCACGTCGGCGGTCAGCGCCAGGTCGTACTCCCCCACCAGGACCAGCACCGGCACCGTGCTGCCCTTGACCGCCGAGGACAGGTCGAGCGGCTGCCAGCTCGCGAGGTACCCGGCGAAGGCCTCGGTGCGGGAGACCGCGAGCGAGTGGGCGACCATCCGGTCCAGCCAGTACCGGCTCGCCCGGTGGCCGGTGACCAGGTCGAGGATGGCGAGGCGCTTGTCGGGGTCCTCGGCGGCGCCGTGGAAGAGGGCGTGGGTCCGGTCGTCCATGGCGTATGGACCGGCCGGGACGGGGGCCGTACCGATCAGCTTCTCGATCCGCTCGGGAGTCCGGACGAGCACCTGCTGGGCGGCCTTGGCGCCCATGGAGTGCCCGAGCAGGGAGAACGTGTCCCAGCCCAGCTGGTCGGCCAGTTCCAGGACGTCGTCGGCGATCTCGGGCAGGCTGTAGCGGCCGGGGACGTCCCGCCGCTCGCCGTAGCCGCGGTAGTCGAGGAAGGCGTACGAGAAGCCGTCCGGGTCCAGGTGGTCCAGTACGGAGCCCCAGTTCGCGGAGGTGCCGAACCAGTCGTGCAGCACGATGACGCGGACGGGTCCGGTGCCGATCCTGCGGTGGGCGATGGCCATGCGTTCCCCTTCGGTGACGGGCGAAGAAAGCGACGCGGTACCTCTGCCCATCCGGCCCGCCGTCACACCGCATGGCCGGTTCGCCCCGCCGCGCCCGACCGCCGGCGTCCGGACGGGGGCCCCGCCCGCCGGCGGGGCCCCCGTCCGGCGGGTCAGACGGTCTTGATCGCCGGGTCGGAGACGCCGGGGGCGCCCGTCTCCACGTGGCCGGCGAACCGGCGCAGGTACGTCGCGTCGGCGTCCGAGACGACCGTCACGTCGTACCAGCGGCCCGTGGTGCGCAGGTCCACCGTGTGGGAGACGCTCGCCCCCGCGTTGACCTTGAAGGTCTGGGCGGCGCCGCCGTAAGCGTTGGTGACCGTGAGGTTCACCGCGGCCGTGCCCCCGTTCGTCAGGGTCAGGGCCAGGTTGCCGGTCGCGCCCGCGTGGCGGGCCGTCACCTCCGGGCCGGCCTTCTTCGCCGGGCCCTTCCAGGTGCGCAGGAAACCGTTGGGACCCCACACCGTGAGGTCGATCCGGTTGCCGGTGGAGGCGCTGGTGCTCCAGGTGTCGGACAGGGTCTTGCCGGCCTCCACCGTGTAGGGCCAAGGGCCGTCGGTCCGGTTGCCCGAGGTGCTGTGGAAGTGGGCGCCCAGCGAGGGTCCGGAGGCGAAGGTCAGCGTGAACTTGCCGGTGGAGACGGTGGCCCTGCCGTCCACGTACGGGCTGTAGCCCAGGGCCCGGGTCGGCTTTCCTCCCGCCTCCTGCTTCGGCAGCGCGCCGGTCGCCGGCGGGGTCGGGTGGTAGGACGGGTGACGGTCCTTGTCCGGCGGTACGTACCCGGCCGTGGAGGGCAGCGCCGCGGGCGCGGAGTCCGCCCGGGTGAAGTCGAACGCCGAGGTCAGGTCACCGCACACGGCCCGGCGCCACGGCGAGATGTTCGGCTCCTGCACCCCGAACCGCTTCTCCATGAAGCGGATCACCGAGGTGTGGTCGAAGGTCTCGGAGCAGACGTAGCCGCCCTTGCTCCAGGGCGAGACCACGATCATCGGGACGCGCGGGCCGAGGCCGTAGGGGCCCGCCGCGTAGCCGCCACCGCCGGCGTACAGGTCGCGGGTGACGTCCGCCGTGGACAGGCCCCACGCCGAGGAGGTGGGCGGGTACGGCGGGACGACGTGGTCGAAGAAGCCGTCGTTCTCGTCGTAGGTGATGAAGAGGGCGGTCTTCGCCCAGACGGCCGGGTTCGCGGTCAGCGCGTCCAGCACCTGCGAGATGTACCAGGCGCCGAAGTTCGTCGGCCAGTTGGAGTGTTCGCTGAACGCCTCGGGTGCGGCGATCCACGAGACCTGCGGCAGGGTGCCGTTCACCACGTCCGCGCGCAGCCGGTCGAAGTAGCCCTCGCCCGCGGCGGCGTTCGTACCCGTACGCGCCTTCTCGTACAGGGGGCTGCCGGGCTGGGCGTTGCGGTACGTGTTGAAGTACAGCAGCGAGTTGTCGCCGTAGTTGCCGCGGAAGGCGTCGTTGATCCAGCCCCAGTGGCCCGCCGCGTTCAGGCCGTCGCCGATGTCCTGGTAGACCTTCCAGGACACTCCGGCCGATTCCAGGCGCTCAGGGTAGGTCTTCCAGCCGTACCCCAGCTCCTGGTTGCCGAGGACCGGGCCGCCGCCGGTGCCGTCGTTGCCCGTGTGCCCCGTCCACAGGTAGTAGCGGTTGGGGTCCGTCGCGCCGATGAACGAGCAGTGGTAGGCGTCGCAGACGGTGAACGCGTCGGCGAGGGCGTAGTGGAACGGGATGTCGTTCCGCGTCATGTACGACATGGTCGTGGCCGTCTTCGCCGGGATCCACTTGTCGTACTTGCCGTTGTTGTAGGCCTGGTGGCCACCGGCCCAGTCGTGGTTCAGGCCCTCCAGGAACTGCATCCCGAGGTCCTCGATCTGCGGGTGGAAGGGCAGGATGTCCTTCGTCCCGTTCGACTGGTGGAAGACCGACTTCCCGTTGTCCTGGAGCACGGGACGCGGGTCCCCGAAGCCGCGGACGCCCTTCATGGCCCCGAAGTAGTGGTCGAAGGACCGGTTCTCCTGCATGAGGACGACGACGTGCTCGATGTCCTGGATGGTCCCGGTTCCGCCCTGCGCGGCCGGGATCGCGGCGGCGCGCGCGATGCTCTCGTTCAGCATCGCGACGGCGGCGGTCCCGCCGGCGATCTGGAGGAACCTGCGTCGGTTGAGTTCAGCCATGGGTGACGACCTCTGGAGGTGAGGAGGGGGGAGTCGAGGGGCGCCCCAAGGACAGCGGCCCCGGGGTACCGGACGGAGATCCCCGTCTGACGTCGGGCCGTACAGCGGGCGAACGGAAAGCCCCGGGAAATGGCTCCCGCACGGCCCCCGCATCTGCTGGAATGACCTTCACACACCGCACGGGGGGCGCAGACGTATGGCGGGGACCGAGTGCGGGCACGCCCTGGCCCGGCCCGACACACCCTCCGACCGCCCGCCCGCCGCACCGGTGGAACGCTACGGGGCACACGGGGCGGGGCAACAGCCCTTGGATGTGAGGGAGTTCGGGAGGCCGACGGCGACGCGCCGGTTCGGTCCCGATGCGGGACCCCGGTACGGGCCGGCCCGACGGGCGGCGCCCCGGGGCGGGCGGGCGTGGATACCCGACGGGGCGGCCGGTCGGTCGGAGGGGAACGCATGAACCTCGCGCAGCTCCACTACGCCTCGGCAGCGCCCGGACCGGAGGGTTCCGGTCCGCGCTTCACCTCCGTCACCCCCGGCGTGCCCGCCGCGCTGCTCCGCGAGGCCGGGCGGTTGATCGGTTACGAGTCGCCCGACGACGCCCCGGCGCACCCGACGGAGGAGCAACTGGCCGCGCTCCCGGTGGCACTGAGCCTGAGCGTCCTCTCCGACGGGAGCCGGCTGCTGGCCCGCGCGGCGTGCACGGGCGGGCCCGGCCCGGGTACCGGCAGCGGCCCGGCGGGCCCCGGGGAGGGCCTTCCCTTCCACGCGCACGCCGTGCACCTGCCCGGGGCGGCCGGGTCCGGGGCGGCCCAGGGCGCCCTGCCGATCACGGCCTGGAACTCCCCGCAGTGGGCCTCGCGGACCCCTCCCGGCGGCCCGCCCCCACCGCTCGCGAAGGTGCCGGCCCCGGGCCGGCACGACGCCCCCGGGCTGGCCGCGTTCGTCGCGGCGCGGGGCGCCCGGCTAGCGGGGTTCTTCGCCGACGTGCGGCGGCTCGGGAAGGACCCCGAGGCCCCGCGGATCGTGCTCGTGGAGCGGGACAGCCAGGACGTGGCCCGCTGGGTCATGCTGGCGTGCAGCGTGCTGCCGCACCAGCGGGGGCAATGGCTCACCTTCACCACCTACACGCGGCGGCCCGACCTCGCCCCGCAGCAGCTGATCGGCGTACGCCCCGGCGGGGAGGCGGAACTCGCCGCGCTCGCCGGGCGGGAGCAGCGCCACCGGATCCTCGACCCCGCGCGCGAGCCCGTCACACCGGCCGACTCGGGCGCGTCCGCCGGCCCGTGGGCACGGACCGCGGCGCTGATCTGGCTGGCGGGCCGGCCCCAGCTGTTCGCGGAGGTGCGCCGACTGCCCGGCGACCCCTACGACGCGGGCCCGTTGGCCGCGCTCGCCCTGGCCGCCGGACTTCCGCTGGACCCGGTGGCCCACGCGGAGGCGGCCGAGTGGACCGCCGAACACGGGGACGCGCCGACCGGCACCCGCCCCCGAGGACCGCGCCGCACGGCCGAGCCCGGCCAGGCACCACCGGCACCGGCACCCGCACCGCCGGAAGCGCCGTCCGCCGGGCCCCGGCACGCACGGCAGGCGCGGCACGCGGG
>NZ_JANFAK020000104.1 GCF_024721315.2 Streptomyces sp. Isolate_45 | reverse complement strand
GTCGCCGCCGTGCGGGACACCCGCGCGCCCCTCGTCGAGTTCCGGCTGCGGCTGCCCGCGCCGCCGGCCGCCGCGCCCGTCGACCGGGAGCGGCTCGCCCTGGTCCTCGCCGACCGTTGGACGGCCCGCTTCCCCGCGCAGGGGTCGGTGTCCACGACCGTGGAGGGCGGCGCCGTCCTGCTCGACGCCTGGCTGCCCGCGCCCGCCCCCGACCCAAAGCTGTTCGCCGACCTGCTCGGCGCCCCGCCCGCGGCCGAGGAACTCGCCGCCGTGGAACCGCGGGCCCGCGCCCGCATGGGCGGTCGGGTGAGCAACCCGACCTGGCTCGTCGAACAGGCCCTGCGGCAAAGGCTCCTGACCGGCTGGTCCGGTCCGGGCCCCGCCGGAGCGGCCACCGTTCCTCCGTACGCGGGCGGCGTCGAACTCACCGCCGTCGGCGACCTGGATCCCGACGCCTGGGTCGCGGCGGCCGGCGCCGCCCTGCGCCCGCCGGCCCCCGCCCCCGGCACGCCGCCCGGGGCGCACCCGTACCCGGCGTTCCCCGCCGCCACCGAGGGCCTCGCGCTGCTGAGCCTGCCCCCGGCCCTGCCCACGACCGCCGCCCACCTGGTGTGGGCCACCCCCGAACCGGCCCCGGCCGGGTCGTTCGCCGCGCGCTGGCTCGCCGTGTCCGTGCTCGGCGGCGGCCAGCCCGGGGCCCGGCTCGCGGGGCTGCGCACGCCGCGGGCCCCGTACGGCTTCACCTCGTACGCGGGCCGCTTCGGCGACCACGGGGGCACGGGGCCGCTCGTCCGGATCCACGCCCAACTGCCGCTCGTCGGAGCCGTCGAGGCGGCCGGGGTGATCCGTGAGGAGCTGCGCCGCACCGCGGTCGAGCCGCCCACCGCGGCCGAGGTGGACGCCGCCCGCCGTTACTGCGCGGGCCAGTTCGCCCTGATGCCGCAGTCCCAGTCCTCGCTCGCCGACCAACTGGGCGCCTGGCTGGCGACCGGGCGCCGGACCGCCGAACTCGTCGGCTTCCCCGCCGCCCTGTACGAGGTGCCGGCCGCCGAGGTGGCCCGTGACTGCGCCCGCCTGTTCGCCCGGCCCGCCTATGCCGGAGTGCTCGCCGCACCGGCGGCCGGCCCGGCGGCCGAACCCGCCGACCCGACCCGGCCCGCCGACCCGGCCGAACCCGCCGACCCCGCCGAGGAGACGCCGTGACCGGCACCACCACCACGCCCCGCACCGAACTGCGGTTCCGCCCCGTCGACCTCGACGGCGTGCCCGAGGTCGACGCCCTGTTGCGGCGCATCGGCACGGGCCCCTTCGACCGCACCGACCTCACCGCGCTGCCCGGCCGCAACGACACCTGGGCCGGCCGCACGACCGGCGGCGCCCCCGTCTTCGTCAAGCGACTGACCGGCCCGCCGGAGGACGTACGGGCCCGGATGGGCCGCGCGCTCGCCTACGAGCGGATGGTCGCGGACGCCCCCGCCGACGTCCTGCGCGGACCCGCCCTGCTGGGCAGCGACCCGGACGCCGGGCTGCTCGCCTTCGACTACCTCCAGGACGCCCGCAGCGGCGCCGAGCTGATGGCCGACCAGGAGTTCACGCCGGAGCTCGCGCACCGCGCCGGCCTCGCCCTGGGGCGGCTGCACGCCCGCCCCGCCGGACCGCTCGGCGCCCTGGAGCGGAGCGCCCCCGCGCTGCCCTCGCCGGAACCGCTGGAGGCGCTGCCCGCCGCCGTGTTCGAGGAGCTCAGCGGCGCGGAGTTGGAGACCTGGCGGCTGCTGCAGAACGACGCCCCGCTGATCGGTGCCGTGCACCGGCTGCTCGCCGACGAACGGGCGGCGCCGCGCGTGCCCGCCCACTGCGACCTGCGGATGGACCAGTTCCTGATCACCGGCCGGCCCGGTGCGGACGCCGTGCTGCACGTGGCCGACTGGGAGGAGTTCCGCCTCGCCGACCCGGCCCGTGACGTGGGCGGCTTCGCCGGTGAATGGCTGCACCGCGCGGTGCACGACATCGTCACCACCCGCGGTGACGCCGACACCGCGGCCTTCGCCGGGCTGTCGATGACGCGCGAGACCGTGCTCGCCCGCGGCGCGGAGAAGCTCACCCGCCTGCGGCCGGTCGTCCAGGAGTTCTGGCGCGGCTACCGCGCGGCGCGACCGGACGCCGATCCGGGCCTGGCCGAGCGGGCCACCGCCTTCGCCGGCTGGCACCTGTTGGACCGGCTCCTCGCCGGGGCCGCCCGTTCCAACCGGCTGCTCGGCATCGAGCGGGCCGCCGCGGGCATCGGCCGCACGGCCCTGCTGGACCCCGCCCGCTTCACCCACGTCGTCGGACTCGGAGACGCCTCGTGACCACCGCCGCAGCCGCAGCCCCCGCCACCCCGGCCCCCGCCGACGCCCTGGCCCCCGCCCTCGCCGACGCCCTGGCCCGGATCCACCTCTCCGCCGACGGGCTCACCGCCACCGTCGGACCCCGCACCATCGAGGGCGAGTCGACCCGCGAACTCCAGCAGCGGCTCGGGGCGGCCCTGTACGAGGTGTTCCACACGGGCCGCGCCGAGGCCGACACCCGGCCCCGCCGGATGGCCCCGCGCGACCACGGCTTCGAGCGCGAGCTGGCGGCGGCGGTGCCCCACCGCGAGGTCCGCCGCACCGGTGTCCTGCTCCGGGCCCCGCAGGAGCCGGCGGGCGGGGAGGCGCTCGTGTCCTGGGACGGCGTCCGCGTCCGGGTGCCCGTGGACCGGCTGACCGCCGACGGCCCGCTCGTCCCCGGCACCGGGGTGAGCAGCCCGGCCTCCCCGGTCCGGCCCGCGCTCTCGCCCGGGTTCTTCTACGCCATGGGCTCCCGCGAGCCGGGCTTCGGCGACGAACTGCTCCGGGTCTACGTCCACCTCACCGATCCCGGACGGGCCCCGCGGATCTGGGGCACCGTACTGGAGCGCCTGGAGGCGGCCGGGGCCGGCTACCACGCCAAGGTGCTGTCCGGTCCGGCCGACTACCCGCGCCGCGACGCCCTCGTCGTCTACCTGGGCGGCGAGTCCTGGGGCGCCTGCCACACCGTCGCCGACGCGGTCCGGGACCTGCCCGGCACCGCCCCGGACACCTCGGTCTTCGCCCACCGGCTCGGCCCTGCCGCGGCCGTGGCCTGGGAGCCGGCCGACCCCCGGCCCGGCGCGGGCGGCCTGAGCTTCGGCCAGCACCGCGCGGCGGCGTTGGCGGAGGCGGCCGTACGGGCCGCGTCCGATGCCGGTACCGGTGCCCACGCCGCGTTCGGCGGCGCCGGCATCGACCCCGGCGCCCCCTACCGGAACCTGGCCTCGCCGGACCTCCCCGCCCGCTGAGCGGCCCCGGCAGGCCTCCCGTCCCCCCACCCCCACCCCGGCCGGAAGGCAGCACCATGCACCACCCCCCCGAAGGCGAGACGGTCCCGGCGGCCGTGGAAGTACGAGGACTGCGCAAGGAGTTCGACGGCAAGCCGGCCGTCGGCGGCGTGGACCTCACCGTCCCCCGGGGCAGCTTCTACGGCCTGGTCGGCCCCAACGGCGCCGGCAAGACCACCAGCCTGTCGATGATCACCGGTCTGCTGCGGCCCGACGCGGGCACCGTCCGCGTCGCCGGGTACGACGTCTGGCAGGACCCGTACGAGGCCAAGCACCGCATCGGCATTCTGCCCGACGGCCTGCGCCTGTTCGAGCGGCTGTCGGGCCGGGAACTGCTGCGCTACACGGGTCGGCTGCGGGAGCTGCCCGCGGCCGACACCGAGGCGCGCGCCGAGGAACTGCTCGACGTGCTCGGGCTCACCGAGGCCGGCGACAAGCTGGTCGTCGACTATTCGACGGGCATGCGCAAGAAGATCGGCCTGGCGGCCGCGCTGCTGCACAACCCGCCGGTCCTCTTCCTCGACGAGCCCTTCGAGAGCGTCGACCCGGTGTCGGCCGAGACGATCCGCGAGGTGCTGCGCCAGTACACCGCGACCGGCTCGACGGTGATCTTCTCCAGCCACGTCATGGAGCTCGTGGCGGCCCTGTGCACGCACGTGGCCATCATGGCCAAGGGCAGCGTGGTCGCCGACGGCACGCTCGACGAGGTACGGGCCGGCCGCGGCCTCAACGAGCGCTTCATGGAACTGGTCGGCGCCCCCGCCGGGAAGGCGAAGGGGGGGAGCCTCGCATGGTTGGGGTCTTCGTCGGGCTGAAACTCGCCCTCCTGCGCAGCAGTCTGCGCCGCAGCACCGGCCGCGCCGTGGGCTTCGTCGCCGGCTCGCTCATCAGCCTGACCGGCGCCTGCTGGGTGGCCGTGGGCCTGGCCCGGGCCCAGGGCGAACCGGAATCGGCGGACTTCGCCGTGCTCGCCCTCGCCGGGCTGGCCGTCGCCTGGCTGGCGCTGCCGCTGTCCTTCGGCGCGGGCGGCGACGAAAGTTCCGATCCGACGCGGCTCGCCGTGCTGCCCGTCCGGCCGCGCCGGCTGATCGCCGGGGCCACCGCCTCCGCGCTCGTCGGCCCGGGGCCGCTGTGCACCCTCGTCCTCATCACCGGAGCGGTCGTCGGCGCCGCCGAGGGCGCCTTCGACAGCGTGCCCGGCGCGCTCGTCACCGTCCTCGCCGTTCCGCTCGCACTGCTGCTGTGCGTGGTCGCCTCCCGGGCCGTACTGGCGGCCTTCGCGCGGGCGTTGACCGGTCGACGCGGCAAGGACGCCGCCGCCCTCGGCGGCCTGCTGACCGCCGTCGGCGGGTACGCCGCCTACCTGCTGCTGACCACCGCCGGCTCGGGACTCGCCCTGCCGCCCGTCGTCGTACGGGTCCTGCGCTGGTCCCCGCCGGGCTGGCCGGCCGACGCCGTCCGGGCCGCCGCCGACGGCAGGACCGGTACCGCCCTGCTCGAACTGGCCGGGACCGCCGCCCTGATCGGCCTCCTGATGGTGTGGTGGCACGGCTCCCTGGCCCGCCTGATGACCACCACGGATTCCTCGACGGCCCGCGCCGGCGAGGTCCGCGCCGCCCGTACCACCGGCCGGCGGGCCCGGCTGCTCGCCTCCAGCCGGACCCTGCTGGTCGCCCACCACCAGTTCAGCGCCTTCGCCCGGTCGCCGAGGCACCGCATGACGATGATCGCGGCGCTGGCGTACGCGGTGCTGTTCCCCGTCGTGATGGTGCCGGTCGGCGCACGGACCCCGTACGTCGCCGTCGGCGGCGCCTGGGTGTTCGGACTGACCGTGCCCGGTGTGCTGTTCGCCCTCGACGGCTCGGCGATCTGGAGCAACGTCGCCACGCTGCGCACGGTGGCGCAGGCCCGCGCCGAACTCGTCGGCCGGCTGCTCCCGCAGTTGGTGTTCATCGTGCCCTGGCTGACCGCCGTGGGCTGCGGCGTTGCCCTCGCCACCGGGCGCACCGACCAGCTCGCCGCCGCGCTCGGTGTCGGCTTCGCGCTGCTCGGGGTGACGTTCGCGCTGGGCATGGTCATCAGCGTGTTCCACCCCTACCCGTACCCCGAGGACCCGTGGGGCGTGAGCGCGCCGGGCCAGAGCGGCGGGTACCACCTGGCGAACTTCCTCGGCTCCCTCGTCGGGGTGGTCGCCGTCGTCCCCGTGGTCGTCGGCGCGATCGCCCTGGACGGCTCCGCGTCCTCCTGGGTGCTGCTGCCGCTGGGGACGGCGTACGGGCTGCTGGCCGTCCTGGTCACGCTGCGGACGATGGGCCGGCGGCTGTTCGAGAGGGCGCCCGAGATCCTCACCGTCCTGCGGATGTCCTGACCCACCGACCGACGAAGGAACGAAGGAAGCCACCACGATGAAGGCCAGTACGACGCCGGCGGGCACGCCGCAGGCCGGCGGGACACAGCCCGACGCGACTCAGCCCGGTGCGACCAAGGGCGGTGCGACGAAGGGAGACGCGACGAAGGCCGGCGCGACCCGCTCCCTGCTGGACCACGCGCGCCCGCACCGCAAGGCCCTGATCGCCGGCGCGGCCCTGAGCGCGCTCGGCGGGGTCAGCGGCCTCGCCCAACCGCTGGTGGCCAAGTCGTTCGTCGAGGCGCTGGCCGTCGACGGGTCGGTCACCCGTCAGGTGCTGCTCCTCGCCCTGCTGATCGTGGGCGGGGCGCTGACCAGCGCATTCGGCATGTATGCGGTGGAACGGGCCGCCGAGAGCGTGGTGTTGGGCGCCCGCAGGCGGCTGATCGCCCGGCTGCCCCGGCTGCGGGTCGCGGACCTGGACCGGCGGCCGCCCGGCGATCTCATCTCCCGGGTGACGGCCGACACCACCCTGCTGCGCGAGGCGGCGACCAACAACCTCGTCGACACGCTCATCGGCTCCGTCACGCTGATCGGCATGCTGGTCCTGATGGCCTGGCTGGACGTCGTCCTGTTCCTCGCCGTGCTCGGTGTCGTCGTCGCCATCGGCGGGTGCACGGCCCTGGTGATGCCCCGCATCGCACGGGCGAGCAAGGAGGCCCAGGAAGCCCTCGGCGAGCTGGGTTCGGGGCTGGAACGGCTGCTCGGAGCGATCCGTACGGTCAAGGCGAGCGGCGCCGAGCAGCGGGAGAGCGCCGTCCTGGACGGTTCGGCGCGGGACGCCTGGCGGGCCGGCCTGCGGGCGGCCCGTTGGGGTGCGGTGGCCGGGACCTCCAGCGGGCTGGTGGTGCAGCTGGCCTTCCTGACGGTGCTGGGCCTGGGCGGGGCGCGCGTCGCGAACGGGTCGATGAGCGTCGCCTCGTTGATCGGCTTCCTGCTGTACCTGTTCTACCTGGTGGGTCCGGTCGCGCAGTTGGCGAGCGGGATCAGCGGCCTCCAGGTGGGCACCGCGGCCGTCCGACGCATCCACGAGGTGCTGGAACTCACCCCCGAGGAAGGGGAGGCGGAGCTGCCCGCCGCACGGACGGCGCGCGAGGGCGACACCACCCACGAGGGCGGTGCCGGGATCGTGTTCCGGGACGTCGTCTTCCGCTACCGCGAGGACGGCCGGCCCGTTCTGGACGGCGCCGGCTTCGAGATCGGCCCCGGCGGGCTGACCGCCGTCGTCGGGCCCTCCGGCACCGGCAAGAGCACGCTGTTCGCCCTGCTGGAGCGCTTCTACGACATCGACAGCGGCAGCATCAGCGTCGACGGACGGGACCTGCGCGACTGGAACCCGGCCGAGTTGCGCCGGACCATCGGCTACGTCGAGCAGGACGCCCCGGTCCTGGCGGGCACCCTGCGCGACAACCTGATGCTCGCCGCCCCGGGCGCGAGCCCGGACGAACTCCGCCACGTCATGGAGCAGGTACGGCTGACCGCGCTGGTCGACGGCCTGCCGGAGGGCCTGGACACGGAGGTCGGCCACCGCGGCACGGCCCTGTCCGGAGGACAGCGCCAGCGCGTCGCCATCGCCCGGGCGTTGCTGCGACGGCCCCGGCTGCTGCTGCTCGACGAGGCCACCTCGCAGCTCGACGCGCTCAACGAGAGCGAGTTGCGCGAGGTCATCGCGGGGATCGCGCGGACCACCACCGTCCTGGTGATCGCCCATCGCCTGTCCACGGTGACGGGCGCCCGCCGGATCCTCGTCCTGGAGGACGGCCGGGTGCGGGCCTCGGGCACCCATGCCGAACTCCTGCGGGAGGGCGGCCTGTACGCCCGACTGGCCGCGACCCAGACGCTCGGCGCCGACCGACAGGAGTCGGCGCCCGTGGCGGGCGACTGACCGGTCGCCCCGTCAGTCCTGGTCGGCCTCGCCCGCGCCGCGGTGGCCGAGGCCGGTGCGCTCCGTCGTCGGGATCCGGCCGAGCCGGCCCGCCTGGAAGTCGTCGAAGGCCTGCTGGAGTTCCTGCCGGCTGTTCATGACGAACGGCCCGTAGTGCGCCATCGGTTCCCGGATCGGGCGGCCGCCGAGCAGCACGATCTCCAGCGCGGGCTCGTTGGAGTCCTGGGACTCGTCCGCCCGGATGGTGAGGGAGCCGCCCTCGCCGAAGACGGCCGTCTGGCCCTTCCGGATGGGACGCCGCTCCTGGCCGACCGAACCGCGCCCGGCCAGGACGTACGCGAGGGCGTTGAAGTCCTCGCGCCACGGCAGGGTGATCTGCGCGCCCGGGGCGACGGTCGCGTGGATCATCGTGATCGGGGTGTGGGTGATGCCCGGGCCCTGGTGGCCGTCCAGCTCACCGGCGATGACGCGGAGCAGGGAGCCGCCGTCGGGGGTGGTCAGCAGTTGGACCTGGCCGCCGCCGATGTCCTGGTAGCGCGGGGGCATCATCTTGTCGGAGGCCGGGAGGTTGACCCACAGCTGGAGGCCGTGGAAGAGGCCGCCCGACACGACGAGGGCCTCCGGCGGGGCCTCGATGTGCAGGAGGCCCGCCCCGGCGGTCATCCACTGCGTGTCACCGCCGTTGATGATTCCGCCGCCGCCGTTGCTGTCCTGGTGGACGAAGGTTCCGTCGATCAGGTAGGTGACGGTCTCGAAGCCGCGGTGGGGGTGCCACGGGGTGCCCTTCGGCTCCCCGGGCTGGTACTCCACCTCGCCCATCTGGTCCATCATGATGAACGGGTCGAGGTGTTCGTAGTTGATCCCTGCGAACGCGCGGCGCACCGGGAACCCCTCGCCCTCGAATCCCGTCGGAGCCGTGCTCACGGCCAGCACCTTGCGGGCGGCGGCCGTCTGCGGCTCGGCCACGCGCGGAAGGGTCAACGGGTTCTCAACAGTCACTGCGGGCATGGTCAGGACCTCCTTCTGCGTCGAGTTTAGTTGAAACTCGAACTTTCTGCCACACCCGCTCACAACCGAAAGCCCACCGGGGTAATTCCCGTCCCGCGCCAACCCTTGCGCCCGACACCGCGTCCTACCGGACGTGAGCAACCTCTTCACCTTCGACGACGTCACCGGGAACGACGATCCGGAGGAAACCCGCAGGCCCGGACCCCTGTGGCGGCACGCCCTGTGGGTGGTGGGCATCACCGTCGGCGCGGTGGCCGCCGGCTGGGTCGCGGCCGCCTACCGCCTGGGCCCGGCGGAGTACGGCATTCCCAGCGCCGCCCCGGGCTCCCCGTGGGTCCTCCTCGCATGGTGCGCCGCCGCCGGACTGGTCGCCACCACGCTGCTGCGCGCCACCGCCGCGCGCATCCCCGTGTACGCGCCCGGCCGCGTCGGCTTCGTCCCCCTGTTCCTCGGGACCCGGCTGGCGCTCGGCTTCCGCCCGGAGCCGCCGGTCCTGGCGGCGGGAGCGGCCGCCCTGGTGGCGGTCGCCCTCGCCTGGTGCGTCGTCGCCGCCGTGACCCACCGCCGCGCCGGGTACCGCACCGCCTGACGGCGGCGCCGCACCCGGCCGGGGTCCCGACCGCCGACCGCCGGGACCCCCGTACCCGGCGAAGGGCGGCCCCGCAGAGGAGCCCTACGGCTCGATCGAGACCGAGTTGAACGGCAGCATGTCGACCACCGACGGGTACCCGGGGTAGACCGCGAAGTCGGGCCAGGAACCGTTCGAGTTCCGCGAGAACCAGATCTTCCAGCCGCCGGTCTGGTTGTTCACGACCAGGTGGCGCTGCGTGTAGTTGTAGATCTTGTAGACCCCGCGCCTGTTCCACTTGTCCCGGATGCCGCTGGATTCCGTGGTGCCCCAGTAGACGCAGGCGTAGCCACTCGGGCAGGACGTGGTGGCTCCCGTGGTGCCGGCGGTCCCCGCCTGCGCCGGGGCGGCCGACACGACGGCCGCGCCCAGCGTCATGACGGCCGCCGCCGTCGTCGCCGCGAGCCTGTGACGTAACGACGTGTGTGACATCCGTACCTCCCGTGCCTCGGTCGCGGAGACCCGGTGACCTCCGCCGACACCGATGCTCCGGCGTCGGGCCCCGGTGCCGCGATCCTTTCGGCGGTGCCCGAAGGCTTCAGGCCCCGCTGCGCAGCAGGTCGACGCCGAGGCCCGTCGCCGAGTGGAGGACGGCCTTGCCGTCGCGTTCCGTGGTGATCAGTCCGGCGGCGCGCAGCGTGCGGGTGTGCTCGGAGACCGAGGGCAGGCTGATCGCGAGGTCCCGGGCCACCTCGCTCGTCGTACGCCGCTCCACCAGCAGTTGGAGGACGGCCGCCCTGGTCCGCCCGAGCAGGGCGTCCAGCGCGCCCCCGGCCGGGCCGGGCGCGGCCAGCGGCAGGGGGGTCAGCGCCGGGTACATCAGGACGTGCGAGCCGTCGGGGCGCCCGGCGAGCAGCGGCCGGCCCGTCCAGAACACCGAGGGCATCAGCACCAGCCCGCGCCCGCCGAGGCGGACCTCGTAGTCGGGCGGCAGCCCCACCTCGAAGGCGGTGCCGGACCAGCCCGACCGGGGGTGGGTGCTGGCGAGGCAGGCCTTGATGCCGTGGGTGGCCAGCAGCCGGGTCCGCCAGGCGACGTCCGCCCGGAAGGACTGCCGGATCCGGGACCAGTGCGGGGCGAGGACGCTCTCGTGGGCGGCCCGCAGGGCCCCGTCCAGCACGTCCCAGGCCTCCCGATCCTGGCCCCACAGGGCGCGCAACCAGGAGTCGGGCCCGGGGGCCCGCGCGGCCACCCGGCGCAGCTCGCCCGGCGTCAGCCGCGGCCCGGCGTCCCGTACGGCCGCGAGGCCCTCCTCCAGGGTGGCGGCGTACGGCTCGACGAACTGCGGGTTGTCCCCGTCGGGGCGCAACAGGTCCAGCAGGGGACGCGCCCGGCCGGGCAGCCCACGGGTGACGCCGCCGCGCCAGCGGCCGAAGACGGCGGGCTCGTCGGTGCGCTGCCAGGCGACGAGCGCCAGCGCGAGTTCGACGAGCGGGAGCGGCTCGGCCGCGAAGGTGACGTTGAACAGGTCCTCGGCCGTGAAGTGCACCCTCAGCATCCGCCCGCCCCCGCGTGTGCCGGCCCGCGCCGGTCGCCTAGCCGTACATGCGGCGCATGGCGAAGTCGACCATCTGCTCGACCGCCTTCGCGTCGAACACCATCCGGTGGTCGCCCTCCATGTCGAGGACGAAGCCGTAGCCGGTGGGCAGCAGGTCGATGACCTCGGCGCCGGTGATCACGAAGTACTTGGACTCCTTGCCGGCGTACCGGCGCAGTTCCTTGAGCGTGGTGAACATCGGGATCACCGGCTGCTGCGTGTTGTGCAGCGCCAGGAACCCGGGGGTCTCGCCGCGCGGGCAGTAGACCTTCGACGTGGCGAAGATCTGCTGGAAGTCCTCGGCGGACAGCGACCCCGTGGTGAAGGCCCTGACCGCGTCCGCGAGGGAGGGCGGTGACGGCTCCGGGTACAGCGGCGCCTGCGCGTAGCCCTGCTGGGGCGGGGGCTGCTGCGCGTAGCCCTGCTGCTGGGCGCCCGGATTCTGGTCGTAGCCGTACATGCGGCCCACCCTACCGAGCGCCCGCCCCCGTACCGGCGGGTACCGGCCAGTCCCTCCGGGGGCGGAGCGGGGGTACGCGCCTCAGCCGACGAGGTCCCCGTCCACCAGCGCCCGCACGAAGGGGGTCCAGGCGGCGGCGGTGACGATCATGGCGGGGCCGGTGGGACGCTTGGAGTCCCGGACGGGGACGAGTCCGGCTAGGCCGTCGGCGACCTCGACGCAGGTACCTCCGTCGCTGTTGGTGTAACTGCTTGTACGCCAGCGCACGGCACTCAAGTCAAAGTGGCTGCTTGCCATTTCGGTAGTCCTCTGCGGCCGCCTCGATCATGGCAAGGGACGCCTCAGGCGGTAGCGCGACGGCCCTGAGCAGATCGTACGACCTTCGATAGCGCTTCACGAGGGCCGGATCGTCGATGGTGACACCGCTGTGCAGGGACTCCGTGTAGACCAGCGGTGGGGCGTCGCCGAACGTCAGGATGAGGACGGTTCCCGCCGCCATGAAGGGGTGCGCTCCGGCGTTCCACGGGACGATCTGTGGAACGATCCGCTTCCGCCGCACCAGGGCCGCGACATGGTCGAGTTGGTTCGCCATCAACAGGGGCGGAAGGATCGGCAGCCGCAGCAACGACTCGTGCAGGATCACCCAGTACTCCGGCACCCCGTGTGCGCCGTCGAAGAGCTCCGCCCGAGCGAGTCGGGCATCGACCTTGATATCGGTCTCCTCCCGGGGTTCCAGAGGGCGTTCCGCCGCAGCGAGGGCCCGCACGTACGCTTCCGTCTGCAGCAGGCCGGGCAGCGCGGTCGGGCTCCATTCCTCGATGGTCTCCGCGACCTTCTCAGCGTCCAGAACCCTCTCGGCATACCTCGCATGGCCAATGCTCCGGGCATTGCGCACGTCCTCGCAGCGGCGCGAGAAGAAGCCATCGGCCTTCAGCACCTGGTCCACGTGCCGGGCCAGATCCTCCGGCATCCGCCGCTGCGCCCGTTCGATCTCGCTCAGGTAGCTGGCCCCGTAGAAGCTGCCCTCCACCGTCTGCTGGAGGGTGAGGCCCGCCGCCTCCCGGCGCCAGCGCAGTTCCTTGCCGTAAAAGGCCGGAACGCTCGCCGAGCCGTCAATGTCCTTACGCGCGGCCACGATCGCCCGCCTTCCACACCTCGCACCGTGGAGCCCGAAACCCTTCCCACGGTACGCGGCACCACACCAGCCTGTGAGGGCTTCGTCACACTCCGCACCGGAACGGAAGTCCCCCATGAGCGACCACGCCAACGACCGCATCGCGGCCGAGGCCCTCACCGCACTCCGCGAGGCCCTCGCCGCGCACGGGATCACGCTGCCCTCCCTCGACCTGCACCTCCCCTCCTACGCCGGCAGCTACCGGACCCCGCCCCTGATCAGCCTCGGCAACTGCAACCCGGCCACCGCCCATCGGCTGACCGCCGTCCTGAACCGGGCCGTGGGGCGGTGAGGCCCTTCCGCGCCGGGCTGCTCGCGCTGCCCGAGGAGGTGGCCGCGTTGCGGCGGGCCGTGCGGGCGCACGTGGACGCGCCCTGCCACGACCTCCAGCTGTGCGTGAGCGAGCTGGTCGGCAACGTGATCGCGCATGTCGGCGAGGGCACCCCCGTGTCCCTCGCCGTCACCCGCACCCCCGACGGCCGCACCCGCGTCGAGGTCGGCGACCCCGATCCGCGCGTGTGGCCGGTCCTGCGCGAGGCCGCCGACACGGACGAGTCCGGCCGGGGGCTCGCGGTCCTCGACGCGGTCGCCGTCCGTTGGGGCGTCCGCCCCGGGCCGACCGGCGGCAAGACCGTCTGGGCGGAGCTGGCGCACCCCTAACCCCCGTCGGCGCGCCCCGCGTACCGGTCCTGGGCGTCGAGGACGTCGTCCGCGTACCGGGCGGCCCAGGCGCCCATCGCCCGCATCGGCGTGAGCAGCGCCGTACCGGCCTCGGTCAGGGCGTAGTCCACGCGCGGCGGGGCCTCGGCGTACGGCCGGCGTTCCACCAGACCGTTGCGCTCCAGCCGCCGCAGGGCCTCGTTGAGGACCTTCGGGCCGATCCCGCCGATCCGCGCGAGCAGCGCGCGCGGCCGCATCGGGCCGGTCGCGCCGAGCGTGAACACCACGACGCTGTCCCACCGGTTGGCCAGTACCTCGAAGGCGACGCGCGCCCGGCAGTCCGCCGTGTACACGAGCTCCGGCAGGCCCGCGGCCGGATCGGGGAGCTTCTCCATGCCGCCATCCTGCCCGCGCCGATGGACACCGGACGGTGCGCGTCGGCCTCCGTAGCTTCGACCACCGGAAGCAGGATCGGGAACGGAAGGGGTACGCGGCGATGCGGATCGGTGTGATGGGTACGGGAGCGATGGCGGAGGCCCTGGGCGGGGCCTGGGTGCGGGCCGGCCACGAGGTGTTCGTCGGCGGTCGGGACGGCGCGGCCGCCGGGGCGCTCGCCGGGCGGATCGGGGCGGCCGGCCACGGGACGCCCGCGGCGGCGGCCGGGTACGGGGAGGTGGCGCTGCTCGCGGTGCCGGCCGGGGTGGCCCCGGAGCTGGCCCGGGAGCACGCCGGGGTGTTGGCCGGGCGGACGGTCGTGGATTGCACGAACGCGCTGGATCCGGGCCCCGGCGGGGTGATGCTGACCACCGGGCCCGGCGGGAGCGTGGCGGGCCTGATCGCGGCCGCGGCGCCCGGCGCGCGGGTGGTGAAGGCCTTCAACCTGGCCCACGCGAGCATGTGGGACCGGCCGGCGGACGGTTTCGGCGAGGCTCCGCCGGCGGTGCCGTTCTGCGCGGACGACGCGGAGGCCGCCGGGCACGTCGGCGAGCTGATCACCGGGATGGGCTGGAGCCCGATGCCGGCGGGCGGGCTGGACCGGGCCGCGTACGTGGAGGCCACGGCCGCGTTCGTGATCGGCGTGTGGTGGGCGGGCGGCTCGCCCCGCCTGGCGTTCCCGGAGGCGCCGCAGGCCCCGGAGTCCGCCGCCTGAGGCCCGTGCGCGGGCCTCAGGCCGCCGCACGGGGCCGGTGGGGCGGGCAGGCGGCCTCCGGCGGCGCTCCACCGGCCCCGTGCGGGAATCGGCTTGACTCGGCTTGACCCTGGTCACAGTCGTGGGAGAAGGGTTGCCCTTATTACCGACGGGTAGCATCATGTTGTTACCGAGTGGTATGCACGAGGAACCCGTCTCACCGAGCCTTAACGGAGCCGTCGCCATGGGGCACTACAAGTCGAATCTCCGCGACATCGAGTTCAACCTCTTCGAGGTGCTCGGACGCGACAAGCTGTACGGCACCGGCCCGTTCGGCGAGATGGACACCGAAACCGCGAGGACCATCCTCAGCGAGATGACCAAGCTCTCCGAGAACGAGCTGGCCGCCTCCTTCGAGGACGCCGACCGCAACCCGCCGGTCTTCGACCCCACCACGAACACCGCGCCCGTCCCGGCGTCCTTCAAGAAGAGCTACAAGGCCTTCATGGACTCCGAGTACTGGCGCCTGGGCCTGCCCGAGGAGATCGGCGGCACCACCTCGCCCCGCTCCCTGATCTGGGCGTTCGCGGAGACGATCCTCGGCGCGAACCCGGCCGTGTGGATGTACTCCTCCGGCCCGGCGTTCGCCGGCATCCTCTTCGAGGAGGGCAACGAGGCGCAGAAGAAGGTCGCCGAGATCGCCGTCGAGAAGCGCTGGGGCTCCACGATGGTCCTCACCGAGCCGGACGCCGGTTCGGACGTCGGCGCCGGCCGCACCAAGGCCGTCGAGCAGGCCGACGGCTCCTGGCACATCGAGGGCGTGAAGCGCTTCATCACCTCCGGTGAGCACGACATGGAGGAGAACATCCTCCACTACGTCCTCGCCCGCCCCGAGGGCCACGGCCCCGGCACCAAGGGCCTGTCGCTCTTCCTCGTCCCGAAGTTCCACTTCGACTGGGAGACCGGCGAGCTGGGCGAGCGCAACGGCGTCTACGCCACCAACGTCGAGCACAAGATGGGCCTCAAGGCCTCCAACACGTGCGAGATGACCTTCGGCGACCAGCACCCCGCCAAGGGCTGGCTGATCGGTGACAAGCACGACGGCATCCGCCAGATGTTCATGATCATCGAGTTCGCCCGCATGATGGTCGGTACGAAGGCCATCGCGACGCTCTCCACCGGCTACCTCAACGCGCTGGAGTACGCCAAGGAGCGCGTGCAGGGCCCGGACCTGGCCAACTTCATGGACAAGACCGCGCCCAAGGTCACCATCACGCACCACCCCGACGTACGCCGCTCGCTCATGACGCAGAAGGCCTACGCCGAGGGCATGCGCGCCCTCGTCCTCTACACGGCCTCCGTGCAGGACGAGATCCAGTTCAAGCAGGCCGCCGGCGAGGACGCCTCCGCCGACATCGGCCTGAACGACCTGCTCCTGCCGATCGTCAAGGGCTACGGCTCGGAGAAGTCCTACGAGCAGCTCGCCCAGTCGCTGCAGACCTTCGGTGGTTCCGGTTACCTCCAGGAATACCCGATCGAGCAGTACATCCGGGACGCCAAGATCGACACCCTCTACGAGGGCACCACGGCGATCCAGGGTCAGGACTTCTTCTTCCGGAAGATCGTCCGCGACCAGGGCGCCTCGCTGAACGTGCTCTCCGAGACGATCAAGAAGTTCCTCGCCGAGGCCGTCGGCGGCGACGACCTCGCCCCCGCCCGCGACGCCCTCGCCAAGGCCGCCGTGGACCTCGAAGGCATCGTCGGCCAGATGATCGTCGACCTCACCGCCACCGGCGAGGACGTCAAGAACATCTACAAGGTCGGCCAGAACACCACCCGCCTGCTGATGGCCTCCGGCGACGTCGTCGTCGGATACCTGCTGCTCAAGGGCGCGGCCGTGGCCGCCGAGAAGCTCGCCGGCGCCTCCGCGAAGGACGTGCCCTTCTACACGGGCAAGATCGCCGCCGCGAAGTTCTTCGCCGCCGAGGTGCTGCCGAACGTCTCCGTCCAGCGCCGCCTGGCCGAGGCCGTCGACAACTCCCTGATGGACCTCGACGAGGCCGCCTTCTAAGGCACCGCGCCCCGCCGATCGGCTCGTACGCCCCGCGCGTGCGCACAGTGGCCGGACCTCCCTGCCGGGGGTCCGGCCACTCTTGTCGGCGGTTCGTGGCACGCTCGTAGACATGAGCCCACAGGAGCAGCACAGCAGCAGGGGGTATTCCGTCCCCACCGGGCGCCCCTATGCCCTCAAGGAGCTGCAGGCGAATGTGGGCGCCCTCGGCGACCGCGTCAAGGAGCTCTACGACGGCGCCCACCCCGCCGAGTACGAACCCGTGGCCGACGCCCTCTACCTGGCCTTCCGCACGGCCGCCGGCCTCGCCCCCGCCAAGAGCTACACCGGCTGCCCCGAGCACCCCAACGGCGCGCTCGACCCCGAGGCGCCGGAGGGCTGGGGCCGCTGCCTCATCTGCAACGACCGGCGCCGCCTCGGCCGCCGCCTCCAGGGCACCCGCGCCGCCGGACCCGCCACCGGGGAACAGCGCCGGCTCGGCTACCCCGTGCCCGAGCCCCCGTACGACCTCGACGTCCTGCGCCACTACCTGCGCGTCGTCGACGAGCAACGCTTCCACCTGACCCTCGGCTCCGCCGACGACGACTTCGTGCGCATCGCGGACGACCTGCACCGCGCCTTCATCGTGGCCCGGGAACTGTCCCGGCCCCGCAACGCCTCGGGATGCTCCGAACACCCCGGCGCACCGATCGACCCGGACGCCCCTCCCGGCGAGGCCTGTATCTTCTGCGCCGGGCGCAAAAGACGCGCGCAGCGCCCCGCGCAGACCCCCGAGATGCTCCCGCGCATCCGCCGGGGCGAGCGCAGGCAGTTGCAGCGCAGATTCGAGCGTCCGCCGGGCTGATCGCGAAGGGACTTCGGGCCACACACCCCGCGGTCCTCGACCTTTCCGCTATCCGCCGCAGTCCGGCCAATGGCGAACACGACCGTCGTTAAGGTGAACCACATGACCTCTCCCGCCCGCTTCGACCGCGGACACACCGACGATCTGATGACCTTCCTGACGGCCAGTCCGTCGCCGTACCACGCCGTGGCCAACTCGGCCGAGCGGCTGGAGAAGGCGGGCTTCAGGCAGTTGTCGGAATCGGATGCCTGGGACTCGGGCACGGGTGGCAGGTTCGTACTCCGCGGGGGCGCCCTCATCGCCTGGTACGTCCCCGAGGGCGCGGCGGCGCACACTCCCTTCCGGATCGTCGGCGCGCACACCGACTCCCCCAACCTGCGGGTCAAGCCGGTCCCGGACACCGGATCCCAGGGCTGGCGGCAGGTCGCCGTCGAGATCTACGGCGGCACCCTGCTCAACACCTGGTTGGACCGGGACCTCGGCCTGGCAGGTCGGTTGACGCTGCGCGACGGCACCGAACGCCTCGTCAACATCGACCGGGCGCTGCTGCGCGTCCCCCAACTCGCCGTCCACCTGGACCGGTCGGTGAACACCGACGGCCTGAAGCTGGACAAGCAGCGGCACATGCAGCCGATCTGGGGCCTGGGCGACGCCCGCGAGGGCGACCTGATCGCCTTCCTCGAAGAGGAAGAGGGCCTGGAGCAGGGCTCGGTGGCCGGTTGGGACCTGATGGTCCACTCGATCGAGCCGCCCGCCTACCTGGGCCGCGACCGCGAACTCCTCGCCGGACCGCGGATGGACAACCTGCTGTCGGTGCACGCGGGCGTCGCGGCGCTCGCCGCCGTCTCCACGGCCGACAAGCTCGACCACATCCCGGTGCTGGCCGCCTTCGACCACGAGGAGAACGGCTCCCAGTCGGACACCGGCGCGGACGGCCCGCTCCTGGGCAACGTGCTGGAACGTTCGGTCTTCGCGCGCGGCGGCACCTACGAGGATCGGGCCCGCGCCTTCGCGGGCACCATCTGCCTGTCCTCCGACACCGGACACGCCGTCCACCCCAACTACGCCGAACGGCACGACCCTTCGCACCACCCGCGCGCCAACGGCGGTCCGATCCTCAAGGTCAACGTCAACCAGCGGTACGCGACGGACGGCAGCGGCCGCGCGGTGTTCGCGGGCGCCTGCGAGCGGGCCGGCGTGCCGTGGCAGACGTTCGTCTCCAACAACTCGATGCCGTGCGGCACGACGATCGGCCCGATCACCGCCGCCCGTCACGGCATCCAGACCGTCGACATCGGCGTGGCGATCCTCTCGATGCACAGCGCCCGCGAACTCTGCGGCGCCGACGACCCGTACCTCCTCGCGAACGCCCTGCTGTCCTTCCTGCAGGGCTGACAGACCGGTCGGTCGACCGAAACCCCCGGACCGCGCGTCGCGGTCACGGGGGTTTCGGTTTGTCCGGGGGGTTCCGGGGGTTCCGGGGGTTCCGTCGCGTCCGTGCCGGTCCGCTCTACTCGGCGTCCAGGCCCGCCAGGACCAGGGGGAGGCGGGTGGCGGCGTCCGGGACGAGGCGGACGGGGACGCCCCAGTCCTGCTGGTGGACGTGGCAGGCCGGGTACTCGTTCGCCGGGTCGTCGTCGCAGGACGCGGCCATCGCCGAGACGTGCAGCACGCCCTCGGGAACCTCGGGGTTCAGCTCCAGCTCGCGGAACAGGTCCGTGCCCTGGCCCTCGCCCCCGAGGAGGAGTTCCGGCGGGGTCGAGGAGACCAGGAGCCGGGTCGAGGGACCGTAGCGGGTGTCGAGCTTCTGGCCGGCCGGGGCCTGGAAGACCACGTCGAGGCGCAGCGTGCCGGGGGCGACCTCGGTGGCGGCCCGCCGGGTGCGGTGGGCGACCGCGTCGACGCGTACGGCCTCCTCGGGCAGGCGCAGCCGGGTCAGCCGGTGCCGGGCGGACTCCACGACCACGATGTCGTCGTCGACGAGGACCGCGTCGCTCGGCTCGCGCAGGTCGGTGGCGAGCGTCGAGACCTGCCCGGTGGCGGGGTCGTAGCGGCGCAGCGCGTGGTTGTACGTGTCGCAGACCGCGACCGAGCCGTCCGGCAGGGCGGTGACCCCGAGCGGGTGCTGGAGCAGGGCCTGGGCGGCGTCGCCGTCGCGGTGGCCGAAGTCGAACAGGCCGCTGCCGACGGCGGTGACGATCGCGTACCCGTCGGCCGAGCCGTCCGCCGGGGCTTGGACGTACCGCAGGGCGCTGGTCTCGGAGTCGGCGATCCACAGCCGGTCCCCGGCGGCCGCGAGCCCCGACGGCTGGGCGAACCAGGCCTCGGCGGCCGGACCGTCGACGAGGCCCTCGTTGGTGGTCCCGGCCGCCACCGCGACGGCGGCGGTCTCCGGGTCCCAGGTCCACAGCTGGTGCACGCCGGCCATGGCGATCCACACCTTGCCCTGCCACCAGGCGACGTCCCAGGGCGAGGACAGGTCGACCTCCAGGGCCGGGCCCGAGGTCGGCGAGCCCTGCCACCACTGGCGTCCCGTACCGGCGACGGTTTCGACGGCCCCGGTGACCGGGTCGAAGGTGCGCAGCGCGTGGTTGACGGTGTCGGCGACGACGACCCGGCCGTCGGGCAGCAGCGTCAGGCCCTGCGGCTCGCTGAAGCTCTCGGCGGTGAAGCCGCGCGAGCCGCTGCCGACGCGGCGCACGACGGTCTCCCCGTCCGGGGAGAGCTCGACCAGCTGGTGCCGGGTGGAGTCGGAGACCAGGAAGTTCCCCGACGGCAGGAGCAGGGCCTTGCCGGGGAAGCGCAGGTCGGTCGCGACCGGCTCGGGCGCCACGTAGGGCCCGTCGCCGCGCCGCAGCGTCCCCTTGGCCTCGTGCTCGGCCTCCAGCTCCTCGACCAGCCGCTCGATGGCGTGGGCATGGCCCTCACCGGCGTGCTGGGCGACGACGTACCCCTCGGGGTCGATGACGACGAGCGTGGGCCAGGCCCGCACGGCGTACTGCTTCCAGGTGGCGAGCTCCGGGTCGTCGAGCACCGGGTGGTGGACCTCGTACCGCTCGACGGCGTCGACCACGGCCGCGTGGTCGGCCTCGTGGACGAACTTCGGCGAGTGCACGCCGACGATGACGACGGTGTCCCGGTGCTTCTCCTCCAGCTCACGGAGCTCGTCGAGGACGTGCAGGCAGTTGATGCAGCAAAAGGTCCAAAAATCCAGGATCAATACGCGACCTCGGAAGTCGGCCAGGGTCAGATCCTTGCCGCCGGTGTTCAGCCAGCCGCCCTTGCCGATCAGCTCGGGGGCACGGACACGGGCACGTCGGCGGGGCGCGGGCGCGGGGGTGGGCGCCGGGGCAGCATCGTTCATCCTTCAAGCTTGCCATCCGGGCGTGAAGCCCCCGTCACGGCCGTGCGAAGAGCTCCGTGGGGCCGGGGGCTACCGGGTGGGAGGGGGCGACGCGAGGAACGACTTCAGGGAGCCGACCAGGGCCGACACGAACGCGTCCCGGACCGGTTCCGGGAGCAGGTCCAGGGACAGGTACGGGTTCAGGTCCTCCAGTTCGACGAGGAGCAGTTCCCCGGAGGGGGCCCGGCAGGCGTCCACGCGCTGGATGCCGTGCGCGAGGGTGTTCCAGGCGATGAAGCGGCTCGCGTAGGCCAGGTCCTCGTCCGTGGGCGCGTAGGGGACGAGGTCCCAGCGGCGTGCCGGGTCGGGGGCGTGGAGGGCGTACTGGAAGGCGTCGTCGACGTAGTAGAAGGACACCTCGTACGCGAAGTCGATCCGCGGCTGGATCAGCACCTCGCCCGCCGGGCCGGCCGGGTGCGCGGTGAAGGTGAGGCCGATGGAGTCGGCGCCCTGCTTGGGTTTGACCGCGTACACGGGCACCTCGGGCAGGAGGTGCAGGTCGGCGGGGTCGTCGACGGTCGGGATGACCGGGAAGCCGGCGGCGGTGAGGTCCAGGAGGTACTGCTTGCCGGCCATGTCGCCGCGTCCGCCGAGCGGGTTGTAGACGCGGGTACCGGTGGCGAGGGCGGCCGTCCGGAAGGCGTCGTAGGCCTGCTGGTAGTGCAGGACGGGGCCGCTGTTGCGGACGACGACGGCGTCGAAGCCGCCCATCAGGGCCGCCGCGTCCAGCGGGTGGCACAGGGCGAGGGGGAAGTGCTCGCGCAGTCGGGAGGTGAGGAACACGTCCTCGTCGCCGTAGCGGCGGCCGCGGGCCGGGTACGCCAGGTCGGTCACGTAGAGGAGAGGCATGGCCGCAACCTATCGCGGGCACCGATGACCGCATGAAATACCTCGTACGGGACAAAGTGCTCGCGATCGGCGACGACTACTGGATCGAGGACGAGGACGGCCGGCAGGCCTTCCTCGTCGACGGGAAGGCACTGCGGCTGCGCGACACCCTGGAGCTGAAGGACCCCGACGGGCGGATCCTGATCACCCTGCGGGAGAAGTTCTTCTCGCTGCGCGACGCGATGACGCTGGAGCGCGACGACCAGCGGCTCGCGGTCATCCGCCGCAAGCGGCTCTCGCTGCTGCGCCACCACCACCGCGTGACGCTCGTCGAGGGGACGGAGCTCGACGTCAGCGGCCGGATCGCCGAGCGCGAGTTCAAGATCGAGTACGCGGGCGAGCTGCTCGCGCTGGTCTCGCGCCAGTGGTACCGGATCCGCGAGACCTACGCCGTCGACGTGATCCGGGAGGACGCGGACGCGGCCCTGCTGATCGCGGTCGCCGTGTGCGTGATCCGGATGACCGAGCGGGAGGGCGAGGACGCCCGGGAGGTGGCCGGGGAGGACGCCCGGAGCACCCTCGGGGACGTCGCCCGGGCCGTCGTCGGCTGACCCGGTCGGGGGCGGGGAAGGGGCGGCCGGTCGGGCCGCCCCGCCCGACCTACGGGGCCTGCGCCCCCTCCGCGTGGTGGGCGCGCGCCGCGCGGCGGCCCTGGGCGAAGGGGTCGGACTCCGGGGTGTACGGCCCGCCGTGGGCCTCCAGGTGCTCGGTGATGCGCTGCCACTCCGCCACCACGGCCGGATCGGCGCCCGCCTCGCGGGCCGCCTCCAGGGCCTCGTGCGCCTCGTGGTGGGCCAGGCCCGTGGCCTCGGCGCACACCCCGTCCCGTGCCGCGCGCTCGCCGGGGGCCGGTACGTGGGGTTCCTGCGCGGCCGCGACCTCCGCCTCCTGCCCCTCGCGCGCGCTCACCGCGCGCCGCCCGGGGTCCGCAGGCCCAGGGCTCGGTCCTTCAGCGCCGGGAACTGGTCGCGGGTCTCGGCGACCTTCTTCGGGTCCAGGTCCACCGTGATGACGTCCTCGCCCGGCCCCGCCTCGGCCAGGACCTCGCCCCACGGGTCGACCACCAGGCTGTGCCCGGACTGCTCGACGCCCGCGTGCGTACCGGCCAGCGCGCAGCCGAGGACGTACGACTGGTCCTCCACCGCCCGCGCCCGGTTCAGCAGGGTCCAGTGGGACCTGCGGCGGGCCGGCCAGCCCGCGGCCACGACCATCGTCGTCGCGCCGGCGTCGACCAGGCCCCGGAACAGTTCCGGGAAGCGCAGGTCGTAGCAGGTGGCGACGCCGAGGGTCTGCTCCGGCAGGGTCACCGTGGTCAGGGAGTCGCCGGCCGACATCAGGACGGCCTCGCCCTGGTCGAAGCCGAAGCGGTGGATCTTGCGGTAGGTCGCGGCGAGCTCACCGGTCGGGGAAAGGGTGAGGGCCGTGTTGTAGAGGGAGCCGTCGCCCGCGCGCTCCACGATCGAGCCGGCGTGCAGCCAGACGCCCGCGTCCCGGGCCGCGTCGGCCATGGCCTCGAAGGTGGGGCCGTCCAACGGTTCGGCCTCGGTCTCGAACTGCTCGTAGGCGAAGGCGCCCACGGTCCACAGTTCGGGCAGCACGACGAGATCGGAATCGCTCTGATCCCGTACGAGTTCGGCCACGCGGGACCGCCGGGAAGCGACCGACTCCCCTTCATTCACCGCGATTTGGATCAGCGAAGCGCGCACAGTACCACCGTCCTGGCTTGTCAGCCGTCGACTCGGGCCTACGATCGTCACACGAAAGCACTGCCGGGGTGCTCACCGGCAGCGTACTTTTGGGCATAGTCCACAACGCGCCACTGAACAGCACGCGAGGGGTCCCGTTGACCGTCCATCCCAGCCTTCAGCCCTATGCCGACGCGTGGACGCATTCCATCGAGGCGATATCCGAGCTGGTCCTCCCGTTGCCCGAGCGCGACTGGAACCGGGCGACGCCGTGCCCCGGCTGGTCCGTCCGTGACGTCGTGTCACACATCATCGGCATCGAGTGCGAGCAGCTGGGAGACCCCCGGCCGATCCACACCCTGCCGCGCGATCTGCGGCACGTGGTGGACGAGTTCACCCGCTACATGGAAGTCCAGGTGGACGTCCGCCGCCACCACACCGCCCCGGAGATGACCTCGGAGCTGGAGTACACCGTCATCCGGCGCTCGCGCCAGCTGCGCAACGAGAAGCGGGATCCGGCCACGATGGTGCGCGGGCCGCTCGGCGAGCAGGTGACGCTGGAGCAGGCGCTGCGGCTGCGCGCCTTCGACGTGTGGATCCACGAGCAGGACCTGAGGGCCGCGCTGGGCGTGCCGGGGAACTGGGACTCCCCCGGCGCGTACGTGGCGCAGGACATGCTGCTGGCCGGCCTGCCGAAGGCGGTCGCCAAGGGCGCGGGCGCCCCGGCGAACTCGGCGGTGGTCATCGACGTGCACGGGCCGCTGGAGTTCATGCGGACCGTACGGGTGGACGCGGCGGGTCGGGGCACCCTGGACAAGTCCCCGTCGCTGGGCCCGGCCGTGACGCTGACCCTGGACTGGGAGACGTACGTCCGCCTCGCCGCGGGCCGGGTGCGGCCCCGCGCGGTCGCGGACCGGGTCAAGGCGGAGGGCGATCAGGAGCTGGCCGGGGCCATCCTGGCCGCGTTCGCCGTCACCCCGTAGCGCCCCGGACCCCGTACCTCAGACCCCGGCCGCGGCCGGTGGCGAGGCCGGGTCCGCGGCGGGAACGGCGGCCCGCGCGGAGGGGACGGCGGCCGCGGCCCGGGAGCGTTCCCGGGCGAGCGCGCGCCCCCGCAGCCGCAGGATCCGGCTGGTTCCCAGTACCTGGAGGACGAAGACCGAGGAGAAGGCGATCCGGTAGTCGTCCCCGGTGGCGTCGAGCAGGACGCCCACCGCGAGCAGGGTGGTCATCGACGCGAGGAAGCCGCCCATGTTGGTGATGCCGGACGCGGTGCCCTGCCGCTCGGCCGGGTTGGCGGGCCGGGCGAAGTCGAAGCCGATCATCGAGGCCGGACCGCAGGTGCCGAGCACCACGCACAGGGTGACCAGGAGCCACATCGGGGCCCGGTCCCCGGGGTGGACGAGGACGGCGGCCCACAGGACGGCGGTCACGCCGACGGTGGTGAGGGCCAGCGGGATCCGCGCTCCCTGCCGGCGGCCGACGACCTGCCCGTAGACCAGCCCGAAGGCCATGTTCGAGGCCACGATCAGGGTGAGCAGCCCGCCCGCGGCGGTCCGCGACAACCCCTGCGCCTCGACGAGGAAGGGCATCCCCCACAGCAGCAGGAACACCATCGCCGGGAACTGGGTCGTGAAGTGCACCCACAGCCCGAGCCGCGTGCCGGGCTCCCGCCAGGAGTCGGCGATCTGACGGCGTACGAACCCGCCGGCGGCCCCGGATCCCGCCGCGGCCGGGCTCCCGTACCCCTCGGGGTGGTCCCGCAGGAACAGCACGAGCGGGACCAGCACCACCAGCCCGGCGACGGCGCTGCCCGCGAAGGCGGGGACCCAGCCGATGCCGTGCAGGACGGGCGCCAGGACCAGGGTGGAGACGAGGTTGCCGGCCATGCCCACGAGCCCGGCCAGCTGGGCCATCAGCGGCGCCCGCCGGGCCGGGAACCAGCGGGTGCCGAGCCGCAGGACGGAGATGAAGGTCATCGCGTCGCCGCAGCCCAGCAGGGCGCGGGCGGCCAACGCCATGCCGTAGGACGGCGACAGGGCGAAGCCGATCTGCCCGGCGGTGAACAGGACGGCGCCCAGCGTGAGCACCTTCTTGGTGCCGAGCCGGTCCACCATCAGGCCGACGGGTATCTGCATCCCCGCGTAGACCAGCAGTTGGAGCAGCGAGAAGGTGGCCAGTGCGGAGGCGTTGACCTGGAAGCGGTCGGCGGCGTCGAGTCCGGCGACGCCGAGGCTGGTCCGGAAGATGACGGCGACGAAGTAGACGGCGACGCCGATCGACCAGATGAGGACGGCCTCCCGCCCGCCGGGCGGATCCTTCGGCAGGGGGCCGGCGGGACTTCCCGCCGCGGCGGCGGCGCTCATCGGCCCGCCCCCCGCACGAGCGCCTCGACCCGCCCGATGTGCCCGCGTACGGCCGCGGCGGCCGCCTCCGCGTCCCCGGCGCGCAGCGCGTCCAGGATCTCGGCGTGCTCGGCCAGCGTCCGGTCCATCCGGTCGGGGTGGGCGTGCAGCAGGGCGACGCCCATCCGCAGCTGCCGGTCGCGGAGCTGGTCGTAGAGGCGGGAGAGGATCGCGTTCCCGGCGTGGCGCACGATCTCGGCGTGGAAGCACCGGTCGGCGGTCATCGCCGCGGCGATGTCACCCTCCGCGGCCTGCCGCCGCTGCTCGGCCAGCAGGGCGGCTAGCCGCTCCAGCAGGGCGGGCGGGGCGGGCACGGCCCTGCGTACGGTGAACTCCTCGACCAGCAGCCGGGTTTCGATGACGTCGGCGATCTCCTGCGCGGAGACCGGCAGCACCAGCGCGCCCTTCTTCGGGTACAGCTTCAGCAGGCCCTCGGTCTCCAGCCGCAGCAGTGCCTCGCGGACCGGGGTGCGGGACACCCCGACGGCCTCGGCGACCTCGCCCTCGGTGAGCAGCACCCCGCCCTCGTAGCGGCGCTCCAGCACGCCCTGCTTGACGTGGCGGTAGACGCGGTCGGCCGCGGTCACGGTGGGCGCGGCGGGGGAGTCGGATGGCATGGGCACAGCTTAGATACAACAGAGGTGCAAGCCGGGGGGCCGTCCGGGATGTGGACGGGACCCGCCCGCACTGCATCGAAGGATGTATCGACCGTTCGTCCACGGGCAGGACGTACGACGCCCCGCCCGCCGGGACGCTGAAGTCATGGCCGACACCCTGATCGCCCCGACGCGGCGCGCGACCGCGCGGCTGCCCCTCCTCGACGTCCTGCGCGGCGCCGCCATCCTCGGCACGCTCATGACCAACGTCTGGATCTTCACCTCCCCCGGCTCCGAGTGGGGCGTCCTCCAGGGCGGCCTCACCTCGACCGACCCGCTGTCCGACCCGTCCGCCGCGAACATCGCCGGGACGGTGTTCCGTGCCCTCGCCGACGGCAAGTTCCTGGCCCTGCTGACGATCCTGTTCGGCGTCGGCCTGGCCATCCAGTACGACTCCGCGGCCCGTCGCGGCAACCCGTGGCCCGGCCGGTACTGGCGGCGGGCGGCCTTCCTCTTCGTGGAGGGCACCGTCCACTTCCTGCTCGTCTTCGCCTGGGACGTGCTGATGGGCTACGCGGTCACCGCCCTCCTCGTCGCCTGGCTGCTCGCCCGCTCCGAGAAGGTCCGGCGCCGGGCCATGTGGACGGCCGGGGCGCTGCACCTGGTCATGGTGTCGCTGCTGACCCTCGCCCTGGTGAGCGGATCGGACGACGGATCCGACGCGTCCGGGTCCGCGTCCGGGTCCGGGGGACCCGACCCCGATGTCGTCGCCCTCTACGCCGAGGGGAGCTGGTTCGACCAGGTCGCGTTCCGGGTGGAGAACTTCGCCGCCCTGCGCATCGAACCCGTCTTCTCCTTCGGGCTGCTGGTGTTCCTCTTCCTGCTCGGCGTCCGCCTGCACCGCGCCGGCGCCTTCACCGCCGGCGACGCCGGCCGCCGCCTCCGGGCCCGGATGGCCGGCTGGGGCCTGGGCCTCGGCCTGCCCCTGACCGTGGCGACCACCCTCGGCGGCGCCGACTTCTTCGCCGTCGGCCGCTACGGCGTCGCCCCGCTGGTCGCCGTCGGCTACATCGGGCTCATCGGCATCGCCCTCGACCGGCTGTGGCTGCCGAAGCCGCTGGTCACCGCCCTCGGCTCGGTCGGCCGCACCGCCCTGTCCTGCTACGTCGCCCAGAACGCGCTCTGCGTCCTGCTCTGCTACGGCATCGGGCTCGGCCTCGCCACCCGCTTCGCCGACACCGGCCCCTGGTGGGTGATGGGCCTGTGGGCGGCCGTCTCCCTGACCCTGGTCGCCGGCTCGTGGCTGTGGCTGCGCCGCTTCGAGCGGGGACCGCTGGAGGCCCTCCAGCACCGGGTCCTCAGGCCGGGCCGATGACCTGCCCCTCGTGCCAGCCCGCGCCGTCGCGCCAGTAGTGCTGGAGCAACCGGTCGGTGCGCAGCACGACGGCCTCCAGGTTGAACCCGAAGCTGCCCTGGAGCATCCCGGTGACGGCCTGCACGTCGTGCCCGAAGACCGCGCCGCGGGTCCATCCCGTACCGGCCGCGTTCCCCCGCCACCAGTGCTCCACCCGCCCGTCGCCGCGGGCCGCGCACAGCTCGTAGTTCCCGGCGGTGTCCTCGTCCGCGGCCCCGTGCTGGCCCTCGATCATGCAGGGCGCGGAGGTGATGCCGCCGCCGAACACCTCGCCCGGCCGCCAGACGAAGGCGTGTCCGTCGTCCCGCCACCACAACTGCATCCGGCCGTCGGCGCGGGCCGCGACGAGGTCCAGCCGGCGGCCCCGCGTCTGGATCAGGGCCGGACCGTAGTGGGCGGTGCCGGGCGCGAACCGGCCGCCGTCGTTCCAGGTCCAGGGGGCGCCGTTGATCCGCCACCAGTGGTTCAGCCGGCCGTCGGCGGTACGGACGACCACCTCGAAGTTCCCCGGCTTGCCGTAGTCGCTCTGGATGAACGCCGGGGTCGAGCCGACGGCCGCGTCGCCCGGCCCGAAGGCGCCGCCGTCGCGCCAGACCCGGACGGCCTGCTCGAAGTACCAGTGGCGCAGCCGGCCGCCCGTCGTGACGTGCAGGGACTCCATGTTCCGGTTGTAGGTGGTGCCGGTGAAGGCCGGCTGGCCGGAGACGTCGTGCGCGTACGTCTCGGCCCGGGACCAGGAGTACGGGGCGTCGCCCTCGCGCCACCAGTGCCGCAGGCGGCCCCCGCCCGCGGTCGCGGCCATCTCGAAGTTGCGGTGGGCCCGGCCGTTGCCGCTCTCGTAGACGTTGCCCGTGTGCAGCCGGCGCTTGCTCCAGGGGTCGATGTTCGTGCCGTACAGGCCGCACTTGGCCCAGTCGTCGATGCCGGACTCGCCGTACGCGATCCGGCCGTAGCCGCCGACGTGGTGGGCCGGCCCCCAGGAGTTCCGGAACAGCCAGCAGCCCGCCGCGTCGTCGTAGCCCACGATCAGCACGCAGTGGCCGCCCGCCGGCCGGTCGCTGGTGCGGTGGTAGACGCCGGCGCCGAGCCCGAAGAAGTCGTCGTACACGTCGAAGCAGGCCGTCAGCGGCCCGACCGCGTCCAGCCAGACCTTCTGCTGCTCGACGTCCCCGAGCCGGACGTGCTCGCTGATCCGCACGGTCCGCCCCGACCGGTCCCAGCTCGGCGTGTACTCGGCCCGCCACGCCTCCCGCCGCTCGGCGGGCAGCCCCGGGGGCGGTGTGCCGTACGGCCAGCAGTCCGGGTCCGCGAGGCCCCCGTTCGTCCGGATCCAGTGCAGCGCGGTCTCCGGGTCGCCGCCCTGCCCGCAGGCGGACTTCATCCCGTCGTGCACGTCCCCCTCGGACCGCTCGGCCCACACCCCGTGCTCGATCCGGGCCATCGACTCCACCAGCGCGGCCGCCCCGAACACCCAGCAGGACCCGCACGGGTTCTGGTCCTTCACCCGGGTCAGCCACGGCCTCCCCCAACGACCGCGCCAGTCCACCGAGACGGGCCGCCCGCCGCCAGGCCCGGCGCTCCCCGCAGCGCCCGGCAGCAGCCCGTGCGCGGCCCTGCGCCGGGTCACGTCCGGGTTGCCGCTCGCGTGCCCGACGAGTGCCCGCAGGTCGACGGGGCCGGCCTCCGCCGCCCGCGTCAGGTTCACCCCTGGCTCCAGACCGAGCGCGGGCCGCGGCACGGGATCCGCGTCCGCCAGGTGCTCGCCGACGGACCACCTCGCCCCGCACGCCGCGAGCTGCGCCCGTAGCTCCCCCACGGTCTGGACGGACTCCTGCGGCATGGCGGCCCCCCGGCTGCGAGCGTTCGGATGCGAGACCCCTGAACGTCTCCCCGCCGCGGAACCCCGTCAAGGGGGTCCGCACGGTCGCTCGGTGGCACGGGGGTCGTACGGTGATCACATGAACGACCCCCGTGCGCGACGCCAGTTGACGATGATCGCCGAGGTCCGCGGACTCGGCGTGGAGGTCTGGCTCCGGGGCGGCTGGGCCATGGACTTCTGGCTCGGCCGGATCACCCGCGGGCACGAGGACGTCGACTGGTTCGCCCGGTCACGGGACGCCGGCCGGCTGACCGGACCGCTCGTCGCCCGCGGGTACGAGGTCCTGCGGGCGGATGCCCAGCAGCTGGACCTCGTACGCGACGGCGAGGAGATCAGCTTCGCGCTGGTCGACCGGGACGCCGACGGCCGGGTCGTGGTGGCGGGCGGCCCTTGGGCGGGATCGCCGTGGCCCGCCGGGATGCTGGAGGAGGCGGAGCCGGGGCGGCTGGGCGGGCTGGAGTGCCCGGTGATCTCCCCGGCGGCGCAGATCGAGATCAAGCGGATGACCCCGGTGTGGATACCGGGCCGCCCCCGGCGCCCGAAGGACGCCGCGGACGTGGCGCTGCTGGAGGCGGCCCTGGCCGCCCGGGGAGCGCTTTGATCCGGCTCCGCAGGGCGGCTCAGGGCGCCCGGAGGGCGGCGTCGCGGAGGTCCGGAGCGCGCGGGCCGGGCCCCGCGGCCGGGAGTTCGACGACAGGTCCTAGGGAACCGGAACCGGGACCGGGAGCGGGGGGAGGCCGGGCAGACCGAGGCCGGTGAGGAGCGCGACGAGCGCGGCGACCAGGCTGGTCAGGACATCGGTGGCCTTGGCCTTGGCGTCGGTCGAACAGCCGCAGGGACCGGCCGTCTTGAGGAGCCCGTCGACGGACTCCTCAAGCTTGTCGATCGCCGCCGTGATCACGTCGAGCGGCCCGGCGAAGGCCCGAGCCGGCACAGCGGGCACCTTGGGCGCGGCGACGGGCGGCTTGGCGACGTCGGCCGGGACCTGCGGCGCGTCGGCGGGCAGCTTCGGGGCGACGGCGGGCAGCTTCGGGGCGTCCACCGGAAGCTTCGGAGCATCGGCGGGCAGCTTCGGAGCATCGGCCGGAAGCTTGGGCGCATCAGCCGGGACCTGCGGAGCCGCGACAGGCAGCTTCGGGGCGTCCGCCGGAAGCTTCGGAGCATCGGCCGGAACCTTGGGCGCATCAGCCGGGACCTGCGGAGCCGCGACAGGCAGCTTCGGGGCGTCCGCCGGAAGCTTCGGAGCATCGG
>NZ_JANFAK020000103.1 GCF_024721315.2 Streptomyces sp. Isolate_45 | reverse complement strand
TCGCGCCGCCCGGCGGGGCGGGTCCGGCCGGAGGGCGGGCCGGAGGCGGGCCTGCTGCGGCTCCCCTCGCCGCCGGCCGTGCTGCGCGTGGTGGTGTCCATGGCGTCTCCCCCGTGCGGGCCGGGCCCGGCGGTCGTACCGGGCGGTAACTCGGTGGGGGATTTCTACGGCCGCCGAACACGCTCCGCAACCGGCGGGCGGCGCCGGGCGGGCGGCGGGCCCGGTTCACTTATCCGGGTGGCCGCGGCCCCGCCGCCGCGCACCCGGGCCCGCCCGGGGGGACGCCGGTGGACGCGCCCGGGGGCGGTCGGGCGGGCCCGAAAGGGTACGGGCCCGTCACTCCGGCGGACGCACCGTCGGGAACCGGGCGGGCGGTCGTATCCTGAGGGCGTTCCCGACTACCGAAAGCAGCCGGCCATGCGCGTGTACGTCCCCCTGACACTCCCCGGTCTCGCCGAGGCGCACAAGGCGGGCGAGCTGGGGCCCGCCCCGCTCCGCGCCTACGCCGTGACCCCGGAGCTGCGGGAGTGGTACGTGTCCGACGACATCGAGGAACTGGAGTACGCGGCCCTGAACCGGGCCGCCGTCGCCTCGCTGCGGCTGCTCTCCGCCGACGCGGGCGCACCCCGCAGGCGTGTCGTCGTCGCCCTCGACGTCGACGACAAGGCCGCCACCGCCGACCCCGGGACCGACGAGGCCGCCCTCGGTCGGGTGGTCCTGGCCGCCCCCGTACGCCTCGCCGTGGCCGCCGCCGTCCACCTGGACGCCGACGACGCCGACGAGGACGTCACGGCCGCCGCGGCGGCCGTGGAGGCCGCCGAGGGCGGGGACGGCGCCGCCCGCTCCGTCGTGGACGCCGCTGAGGACCACGAGCTGCTGTGGTTCGGCGTCCAGGAGATCCCGGGGCTGCTGAAGTGACCGGGACGAACCCCCACATCGTGTGGGACTGGAACGGCACGCTGCTGCACGACATCGACGCCGTCATAGCCGCGACCAACGCCTCCTTCGCCGAGTTGGGCTTCGCCCCGATCACCCTGGAGCGGTACCGCGACCTGTACGTCGTCCCCGTCCCGAAGTTCTACGAGCGCCTCATGGGAAGGCTGCCCACCGACGCCGAGTGGCTCGTCATGGACGAGGCCTTCCACCGGCACTACTGGGCGGCCGCCGACGGCGCCGGGCTGGCCGAGGGCGCGCTGGAGCTGCTGCGGGGTTGGCAGGAAGACGGACTGACCCAGTCCCTGCTGTCCCTGGCGCCCCACGAGAAGCTGGTGCCCCTCGTCCGGACGCACGGCATCGACCGGCACTTCCTCCGCGTCGACGGGCGCACAGGGCCCTCGCACACGACCAAGGCGGGACATCTCGTACGCCATTTGGCGGCCATGGAGGCGGCCGGAGTGAGTGCCGCCCGTACGGTCCTCATCGGGGACGCCGTGGACGACGCGCTCGCCGCGGCCCACGTGGGCGCCCGCGCGGTGCTCTACACCGGCGGTTCGCACAGCCGCGCAAGTCTGGAATCGGCCGGAGTGCTCGTCGTGGACACCCTGGCCGAAGCCGTCGCCGCAGCTCGCGAACAGGCCGGATAGCCACCCGGCACGAACAGGGCCTCCGGGTCGCTGTCCAGAGTGTCAAAGTTCCACCCCCGGATTTGTACACATACAGCTCATGACGTGCCGGGGGTGGATCGGGATAGCCTGGTACCCGTGATCAGCGCGATAGTCATCGGGGGCACTGAAGCCCCCGGCCCGCGCCCGGCGCACGACCGTGCCCGGGCCTTCGCTGGTCTCCGCTGCCGGGACACCGAGCCGATCTTGGCCGAATCCCTCCCGGTCGGCCCATTCGACGACATAGCGTCGGCAACGATCCCTGACGGACATCCCGCCTCGTGGCGGCGCCTTGTCATTCCTTCCTTCACCACCTACGTCACGCAATGGCGCGCGACAGGAGCCAGAGGACATGCAGACCAAGCTGGACGAAGCAAAGGCCGAGCTGCTCGCGCGGGCGGCACGGGTAGCTGAGAACAGCCCGGCCGGGGGGCTACTTCCGACTGGGTCCGAGCAAGGGAAGCGCCCCGACCGGGGAACCACGCTTTCCTACCTCCAGCGCTACTACCTGCACACCGCACCCGAGGACCTGTTGGACCGGGACCCGGTCGACGTGTTCGGGGCAGCGCTCTCGCACTACCGGCTGGCCGAGAAGCGCCCGCAGGGCACCGCGAACGTGCGCGTGCACACCCCCACCGTCGAGGAGAACGGCTGGACCTCCAGCCACTCCGTCGTGGAGGTCGTCACCGACGACATGCCGTTCCTGGTCGACTCCGTCACCAACGAGCTGTCCCGCCAGGGCCGCGGCATCCACGTCGTGATCCACCCGCAGGTCGTCGTGCGCCGTGACGTCACCGGCAAGCTCATCGAGATCCTCGGCCCCGACTGCGACGCCCACGGTCCCCGCACCGCGCGCCCCCACGACTCCCTCGTGGAGTCCTGGATCCACGTCGAGATCGACCGCGAGACCGACAAGGCCGACCTCAAGCAGATCACCGTCGACCTGCTGCGCGTCCTGTCCGACGTCCGCGAGTCCGTCGAGGACTGGGAGAAGATGCGCGACGCCGCGCTGCGCATCGCCGACGAGCTGCCCGCCGAGCCGACCGCCCCGGACCTGCGCGAGTACGAGCTCGAAGAGGCCCGCGAGCTGCTGCGCTGGCTCGCCGACGACCACTTCACCTTCCTCGGCTACCGCGAGTACAACCTGGTCGACGGCGACGCCCTCTCGGCCGTCCCCGGCACCGGACTCGGCATCCTGCGCTCCGACCCGCACCACAGCGGCAAGGATGACGGCCACCCCGTCTCGCCGTCCTTCAACCGGCTGCCCGCCGACGCCCGCGCCAAGGCCCGCGAGCACCGCCTGCTGGTGCTGACCAAGGCCAACAGCCGCTCCACCGTGCACCGCCCCTCGTACCTCGACTACGTCGGCGTCAAGAAGTTCGACGCCGACGGCAACGTCGTCGGCGAGCGCCGCTTCCTCGGCCTGTTCTCCTCGGCCGCGTACACCGAGTCGGTGCGCCGCGTCCCGGTGATCCGCCGCAAGGTCACCGAGGTGCTGGACGGCGCGGGCTTCGCGCCGAGCAGCCACGACGGCCGCGACCTGCTCCAGATCCTGGAGACCTACCCGCGCGACGAGCTGTTCCAGACCCCCGTCGACCAGCTCCGGTCCATCGCCACCTCCGTCCTGTACCTCCAGGAACGCCGCCGACTGCGGCTGTACCTGCGCCAGGACGAGTACGGCCGCTACTACTCCGCGCTGGTCTACCTGCCGCGCGACCGGTACACCACCGGCGTGCGGCTGCGCCTGATCGACATTCTGAAGGAGGAGCTCGACGGCATCAGCGTCGACTTCACCGCCTGGAACACCGAGTCGATCCTCTCCCGCATCCACTTCGTCGTCCGCGTCCCGCAGGGCAAGGAACTGCCCGTCCTCACCGACGGCGACGTCGAGCGCATCGAGGCCCGGCTCGTCGAGGCCGCCCGGTCCTGGGCCGACGGCTTCGGCGAGGCCCTCGTCGCGGAGCTGGGCGAGGAGCGCGCCGCCGAGCTGCTGCGCAAGTACGGGACCTCCTTCCCCGAGGGCTACAAGGCCGACCACTCGCCGCGCGCGGCCGTGGCCGACCTGTGCCACCTGGAACGGCTCTCCGCCAGCGACCGCGAGTTCGCGCTCTCGCTGTACGAGCCCGTCGGCGCGGGTCCCGGCGAGCGCCGCTTCAAGATCTACCGGACCGGCGAGCAGGTCTCCCTGTCCGCCGTCCTGCCCGTCCTCCAGCGCCTCGGCGTCGAGGTCACCGACGAGCGGCCGTACGAGCTGCGCCGCACCGACCGGGTCAGCGCCTGGATCTACGACTTCGGCCTGCGCATGCCGTTGTCGACCGGCAACGACGACTCCTACCTCGGTGACGACGCCCGCGAACGCTTCCAGGACGCCTTCGCGGCGGTCTGGAAGGGCGACGCGGAGAACGACAACTTCAACACCCTCGTCCTCGGCGCCGGGCTCACCTGGCGGCAGGCCGTGGTGCTGCGCGCGTACGCCAAGTACCTGCGCCAGGCTGGCTCCACCTTCAGCCAGGACTACATGGAGGACACCCTCCGCAACAACGTCCACACCACCCGGCTGCTGGTCTCGCTCTTCGAGGCGCGGATGTCGCCGGTCCGCCAGGCCGCAGGCAGCGAACTCGTCGACGCCATGCTGGAGGAACTCGACGGGGCCCTGGACCAGGTCGCCTCGCTCGACGAGGACCGCATCCTGCGCGCCTTCCTCACCCTCATCAAGGCGACGCTGCGCACGAACTTCTTCCAGCTGACCAGCACCGGCGAGCAGCACTCCTACGTGTCGGTGAAGTTCGACCCGCAGGCCATCCCGGACCTGCCGGCCCCCCGCCCGGCCTTCGAGATCTGGGTGTACTCCCCGCGCGTCGAGGGCGTCCACCTGCGCTTCGGCAAGGTCGCCCGGGGCGGGCTGCGCTGGTCCGACCGCCGCGAGGACTTCCGTACGGAGATCCTCGGCCTGGTCAAGGCGCAGATGGTGAAGAACACCGTCATCGTCCCGGTCGGCGCCAAGGGCGGCTTCGTCGCGAAGAACCTGCCCGACCCGTCGGTGGACCGCGACGCCTGGCTCGCCGAGGGCATCGCCTCGTACAAGATCTTCATCTCGGCGCTGCTCGACATCACCGACAACATGGTCTCGGGCGAGGTCGTGCCCCCGACCGGCGTGGTCCGCCACGACGAGGACGACACCTACCTCGTCGTCGCCGCCGACAAGGGCACCGCCACCTTCTCCGACATCGCCAACGGGGTCGCCGAGGCCTACGGCTTCTGGCTGGGCGACGCCTTCGCCTCCGGCGGCTCGGCCGGCTACGACCACAAGGGCATGGGCATCACCGCCCGCGGCGCCTGGGAGTCCGTCAAGCGGCACTTCCGCGAGCTCGGTCACGACACCCAGACCGAGGACTTCACCGTCGTCGGCGTCGGCGACATGTCCGGCGACGTCTTCGGCAACGGCATGCTGCTCTCCGAGCACATCCGCCTCGTCGCGGCGTTCGACCACCGGCACATCTTCATCGACCCGAACCCGGACGCGGCCACCTCCTACGCCGAGCGCCGGCGCCTGTTCGACCTGCCGCGTTCCTCGTGGGCCGACTACGACACCGCGCTGCTCTCGGCGGGCGGCGGCATCCACCCGCGCAGCGCGAAGGCCATCCCGATCAACGCGCAGGTCCGCGAGGCCCTCGGCATCGAGGCGGGCGTCACCAAGATGACCCCGGCCGAGCTCATGCAGACCATCCTGCAGTCCCCGGTGGACCTGCTGTGGAACGGCGGCATCGGCACCTACGTCAAGTCGACGGCCGAAACGCACGCCGACGTCGGCGACAAGGCCAACGACGCCATCCGCGTCAACGGCTCCGACGTCCGGGCCAAGGTCATCGGCGAGGGCGGCAACCTGGGTCTGACCCAGCTCGGCCGGATCGAGTTCGCCCGCACCGGAGCCGGTGGCGAGGGCGGCAAGGTCAACACCGACGCCATCGACAACAGCGCGGGCGTGGACACCTCCGACCACGAGGTGAACATCAAGATCCTGCTCAACGCGGTCGTCGCCGACGGCGACCTCACCGTCAAGCAGCGCAACGCGCTCCTCGCCGAGATGACCGACGAGGTCGGCCACCTGGTGCTGCGCAACAACTACGCGCAGAACGTGGCGCTGGCCAACGGCGCCTCGCAGGCCCCGAGCCTGCTGCACGCCCAGCAGCGGTTCATGCGCCGCCTGGAGCGCGACGGACTGCTCAACCGGGGGCTGGAGTTCCTGCCCACCGACCGGCAGATCCGCGAGCTCCTGGGCAACGGCAAGGGCCTGACCCAGCCGGAGTTGGCCGTCCTGTTCGCCTACACCAAGATCACGGTGGCGGACGAGCTCATCGCCACCGGGCTGCCGGACGACCCGTACCTGCGCCGGCTGCTGCACGCCTACTTCCCGGGCGCGCTGCGGGCGAAGTTCCCCGAGCAGATCGAGGGCCACGCCCTGCGCCGGGAGATCATCACGACCCTCCTGGTCAACGACACCGTCAACACCGGTGGTTCGACCTTCCTGCACCGTCTGCGCGAGGAGACGGGCGCCTCGCTGGAGGAGATCGTCCGGGCGCAGCTCGCGGCCCGCGAGATCTTCGGCCTGGCCGACGTGTGGGACGCCGTCGAGGCCTTGGACAACAAGGTCGACGCCAGTGTCCAGACCCGGGTGCGGCTGCACTCGCGGCGCCTGGTCGAGCGCGGTACGCGCTGGCTGCTGAACAACCGGCCGCAGCCGCTCCAGATCACCGAGACCATCGAGGCCTTCGGCCACCGGGTCTCCGAGGTCTGGGCCGAGCTGCCGAAGCTGGTGCGCGGCGCCGACCTGGACTGGTACCGGTCGATCATGGACGAACTGACCGGTGAGGGCGTGCCGGAGGAGCTCGCGGCCAAGGTCGCCGGGTTCTCCTCGGCCTTCCCGACGCTGGACATCGTCGCCATCGCGGACCGCACGGGCGTGGACCCGCTGGACGTCGCCGAGGTCTACTACGACCTCGCCGACCGGCTGGACATCACCCAGCTGATGGACCGGATCATCGAACTGCCGCGGGCCGACCGCTGGCAGTCGATGGCACGGGCCTCCATCCGCGAGGACCTGTTCGCCGCGCACGCCGCGCTGACCGCCGACGTCCTCGCGGTGGGCAACGGCTCCTCGACCCCCGAGGAGCGCTTCAAGGCGTGGGAGGACAAGAACGCCGCGATCATCGGGCGGGCCCGTTCCACGCTGGAGGAGATCCAGGGGTCGGACGACTTCGACCTGGCGAACCTGTCGGTGGCGATGCGGACGATGCGCAGCCTGCTGCGCGCGCACAGCTGACACCCCGAGCGGGCGAAGGCCCCGGTTCCCGGACGACGTCCGGGAACCGGGGCCTTCCCCGTTGCCTAGCCGCGGGTGAACGCCTCGTAGGCGTCGCAGACCTCGGCGGACGGGCCGTCCATGCGCAGCACGCCCGATTCCAGCCAGATCGCCCGGTCGCAGGTCTCGCGGACCGTGCCGATGCCGTGGCTGACGAGGAAGACGGTGCCGGCGCGCTCGCGGAGTTCCTCGATGCGGGCCTGGCTGCGGCGCTGGAAGGCGGCGTCCCCGGTGGCGAGGGCCTCGTCGATCATCAGGACGTCGTGGTCCTTGGCGGCGGCGATGGAGAAGCGCAGCCGGGCGCCCATGCCGGAGGAGTAGGTGCGCATGGGCAGCGAGATGAAGTCGCCCTTCTCGTTGATGCCGGAGAAGTCGACGATGTCCTGGTAGCGCTCGCGCACCTGCTCCCGGGACATGCCCATCGCGAGGCCGCCCAGGACCACGTTGCGTTCGCCGGTCAGGTCGTTCATCAGGGCGGCGTTCACGCCGAGGAGCGAGGGCTGTCCGTGTGAGTACACGGTGCCCGAGGCCACCGGCTGGAGTCCGGCGATGGCCTTCAGGAGGGTGGACTTGCCCGAGCCGTTGGAGCCGATGAGGCCGATGGCCTCGCCCTTGTACGCGGTGAAGCTGACGCCCTTGACGGCGTGCACCTCGCGGACGCCGGGGGTCGGGCCGCGGGAGAAGATCCGGCTGAGGGCGGCGGTGGCCCCGCCCTTGCGGGCGCCGGATCCCTGGACCTTGTAGACGACGTGGACATCGTCGGCGATGACGGTCGGGACGCGGCCGCCGGGGGCCGGCGGGGCGGTGCGCGCGGGTGCGGTGCGGGTCGGGGTGTCAGCCACGGCCGTACTCCTCCTCTGCCTTCCAGAAGTAGACGAACCCGCCGACACCGGCGAGCAGGGCCCAGCCGATGGCGATCGGCCAGACGTGGTGGGGCAGGGAGCCGGTCCCGAAGCTGTCGATCAGGGCGAAGCGCATCAGGTCGATGTACACGGCCGCCGGGTTGGCCTTGAGCAGCAGCAGCACCCAGTGAGGCAGGTCGTCGGCCTTCAGGAAGCTGTCGATCGACCACATGACGCCCGAGGAGTACATCCAGGTCCGCAGGACGAACGGCATCAGCTGGCTGACGTCCGGGTTCTTGCTGCCGATGCGGGCCATCACCATGGCGCAGCCGGCGCAGAAGACCGCCATCAGGAGGAGCGTCGGGGCGGCGAGGAGCCAGGACCAGGCGGGGGTCTGGCCGAAGGCCAGGAGCAGCACGACCAGCGCGCCCATGGTGACGAGCAGCTGCTGGAAGAGCTGGACGACGGAGGACAGGGGCAGGCTGGCGCGCGGGAAGTGCAGGGCGCGCACCAGACCGAGGTTGCCGTGGACGGCGCGGGTCCCGGCGTTGATGGAACTGCCGATGAAGTCCCACACGAACACGCCGGTGATCAGGAACGGCACGTAGTCGGGCACGGCGTGCCCGGCCCGCATCACGATGCCGAAGATGAAGTAGTAGACGGCCGCGTTGAGCAGCGGGGTCACCAGGTGCCAGACCTGCCCGAGCTTGGCCGTGCTGTACGTGGCGTGCATGCGGGCGGTGGCGTACGCCGTCACGAAGTGGCGGCGGTCCCAGAGCTGGGCGACGTACCGGGGGAGGGAGGGGCGGGCGCCGCTGACGGTGAGGCCGTGGGCCGCGGCGAGTTCGGCCGGGGTGGGCGGTGGGGCGTGCTCCGCCGGGGCGGTCACGGTGGTCACGGGGGTCGCGGTCACGGGAGTCGCTTTCGACGGGGGCGTGGCGTCGGGCGACGACGGAACGGGTCCGTATCGTCGCTACGTGGAGGTTAGGCCGATCGACGTCGGAACGCAACCGTATCGTCGTGACGCGTGGGTGGCGGCGTGCGCGGCTATGCTCGGTCCATGACTTCCGAGCCCGCCGCCAGCCCCGCCCGCCGCGCCCCCGCCGGGGCCGCCGTCCTGCGCGAGGACGTCACCGAGGCGATCCGGGCGGCCGTGGTCGAGGAACTGGCCGCCGTGGGCTTCGCCCGCATGTCGATCGAGGGCATCGCCCGGCGCGCCGGGGTCGGCAAGACCGCGGTCTACCGCCGCTGGAAGTCGAAGCTCCACCTGGTCCTGGACCTCGTCGGGGCCTTCGCCGCCGACGGCCTTCCGGTACCGGCCACCGGCTCGCTCCACGGGGACGTACGGGCCCTGCTGGAGGTGATGTCACACGTGCTGCGCCACCCGGTCGCCTCGGCGGTCATCCCCGACCTGCTGGTCGAGGCCGCGCGCAACCCCGAGATCGCGGACGCGGTACGCGGAGCGATCCTCGACGGCCAGCGCAGGCTCGCCGAGGGGATCGTCGCCGAGGCGGTCGCGCGCGGCGAACTGTCGGAGACGGCGAGCCCCGACCGGGCCCTGGACCTGGCGATCGGCCCGCTGTACTGGCGCCAGGTGGTCGTACGGGACGAGGTGTCGGCGGGCTACCTGGACGAGCTGGCCCGCTCGGTGGTCGCCGGCCTGCGGGCCGTCTGACCCGTACGCGGCCCCGCCCGGGGGACCGGACGGCAGGGGCCGCGGTGGCGAGCGCGGAGCCCGGCCGGGCCCGCGGGCCCGCTCAGAAGCCGAAGCCGCCCGAGCCGAGGTGCGCCGGCGACGGCTCCGGCGCGGGGGCCGGCGCCGCGGGCGCGGGCCGCCGCTCCTCCAGCGGGACGATCGCCGGGACCGGGACGGCCTGCCCCAGGAAGACCCGGCGCACGACGCGCTCGGCCGCGTGGCCGTCGTCGTAGGAACAGAACCGCGCGCGGAACGACGCCCGCAGCTGGGCCGAGCGGGAGCCCTGCCAGTGGCCGGTCGCGAAGATGTCCACGAGCTCGTCCTCGGTGCGGGCCACCGCCCCCGGCGGGCACGCCCGCAGGTCGAAGTAGGTGCCGCGGGCGGCCTCGTACGCCTCCCAGTCGTCCGCGTGGATCACGATCGGCCGGTCCAGGGTCGCGTAGTCGAACATCAGGGACGAGTAGTCGGTGACGAGCGCGTCCGAGGCGAGGCACAGCTCCTCGACCGAGGGGTGCGCGGAGACGTCGATCAGCCGCGGGTGCGGCTCCCACGTCGGGGTGGTGCCCGCGTACGTGAGGTGCGTGCGGGTCAGCAGGGTGAAGCGCGGACCCAGATCGCGCAGCACCCGCTCGAAGTCCAGGTGGTCGGGGCGGCTGCGCCGGTAGTCCCGGTGCGTGGGGGCGTACAGGATCGCGGTGGAACCCGGCGCGATGCCCAGGCGCTCGCGCAGTTCGAGGACCTCGGAGCGGGTGGCCCGGTGGAAGGCGTCGTTGCGCGGGTAGCCGTACTCCAGCGTGGTGTACGAGGACGGCAGGGCCCGCTCCCAGACGAGGGTGGAGTGCCGGTTCGCGGAGAGCAGGTAGTCCCACTGGTCGGCGCCGCGCAGCAGCCCCGCGAAGTCCGTCGTCGGGGTCGCCGCCGGCCGGTCCTGGAGGTCCAGGCCGACCCGCTTGAGCGGGGTGCCGTGCTGGGTCTGCACCAGGATCTGGCCGGGCCGCTTGACCAGCGCGCGGTCGAAGTTGACGTTCGTGGTCAGGTAGGTGGCGCGGGCGAGGGCCGTCCAGTACGCGGCGGAACCGGGCCGCAGCGCCGTGGTCGTCGCGGGCAGCGTCGCCGCGTGCTCCGGTTCGCAGATCCACGCCGTCCGCATCCGCGGGGCCAGTTCGCGCAGCTTCGCCTCGATCGCCGCCGGGTTGCAGGCGTAACCGCCGTGCCAGTACGCGGAGAAGACCGCCAGCTCCGGGCGCAGCGGCAACAGCCGCTGGATCCGGTAGTGCAGCCGCAGCAGCGTCTCGCGCAGGCCCCGCCCCAGGACCAGCGCCCCGCCGCCGGCGGCCAGGGCGGCCCGGCGCGCCGTCGACAGCACCCGGTAGGCGCGCCGGACCCCGAGCCGCATCAGGGTGTGCCGCAGCCGGTCGGTACGGGTCGGGGACGGCGACCGGCCGGCCGGGCCGACCGGGGGCCGGTGGCGGCGCAGCAGGGTCGAGGCCCGGGCGAAGAACTCGGCGCGCCCGGCGCGCGGGAGGCGGCGCGGGTCGGCGTACAGGGCGCAGAAGTGCTCGGCCATCCGCCGGTGCACGGCGGGGCGCCAACGCTCCAGCTCGGGGCGGGTGCCGAGGAAGGCGAAGACCCGCTCGTACTGGTCGAGGATGTCGAGGTGGCGGCGGCTCGACGTGGTGAGGATCGACCCGGTGCGGCGCTGGCGGTAGTGGACGCAGACCCGGTCGAGGACGGCCACGGACTCGGCGGCCAGCAGCGCCGGATAGGTCCAGGGGGTGTCCTCGTAGAAACCGGGCGGGAAGGTGAGGCCCTCGCGCTCCACGTACTCGCGGCGGTACGCCTTGTTCCACACCACCATCAGCATGCCGAGCAGGGCCGGGCGGTCCGCGAGCCGGAAGCTGGCCGGCCCCTCCTCGCTCAGCCGGTGCGCGAGCCGGTCGCGCACCACTTCGCCGGTCCAGAAGGTGCGCGCGTAGTCGTAGACGAGGACGTCCGGGGAGCCGGTGGCCTTGAGCCGGTCGGTGACGGCCTGGAGGGCGCCCGGCGCGAGGGTGTCGTCACCGTCGAGGAAGATCAGGTAATCGCCGCCGGCCCGGGCCAGGCCCGCGTTGCGGGCCGGGCCCAGGCCCAGGTTGTGCGCCAGGTGCACGGCCGTGACGCGGGGGTCACGGGCCGCGTACTCGTCGATGATCGAACCGCAGGCGTCCGGGGAGGCGTCGTCGACCGCGATCAGCTCCAGATCCGGGTACGACTGGGACAGGACCGAATCCAGACTCTCCTGGAGGTACGCCTGAACCTTGTACGCGGGCACGATGACGCTGAACCGGGGCACGGCACATCCAGGGGTCGGCGCGGGCATATGGCCCAGGAACCCCGGGCGTGGTGATCGGGTTACGCCGCGTGCGCCATACGGGGTACCCGGCGTCAACGTCCCACGTCAACCCCGTGATCACGAGCGGGTCACTTGACCGCGCCGGCCATCACCCCCGTCACGAACTGCCGTTGGAACGCGAAGAAGACGACGAGCGGCACCACCATCGACAGGAACGCCCCGGGGGCCAGGACGTCGATGTTGTTCCCGAACTGCCGCACCTGCTGCTGGAGCGCCACCGTCACCGGCGGGTGCGCGGAATCGGCGAAGACCAGCGCCACCAGCATGTCGTTCCACACCCACAAGAACTGGAAGATGCCGAGCGAGGCGAGCGCCGGACCGCCGAGCGGCAGCACCACCCGGGTGAACAGCCGCAGTTCGCCGGCGCCGTCGAGGCGCGCCGCCTCCAGCAGCTCGCGCGGGATCTCCGCGAAGAAGTTCCGCAGCAGGAACACCGCGAAGGGCAGTCCGAAGGCCGTGTGGAACAGCACCACGCCCGCCGTCGTCTCGAACAGGCCGATGGAACCGAAGAGTTCGGACACCGGGATCAGCGCGACCTGCACCGGGACCACCAACAGCCCGACGACGAGCAGGAACAGCCAGTCCCGGCCGGGAAACTCCAGCCAGGCGAAGGCGTATCCGGCGAACGCCCCCAACACCAGGACCAGCAGCGTCGCCGGGACGGCGATCGCGACCGTGTTCAGCAGCGAACCGGTGATCGTGTCGTTCTCCAGCAGCCGCCCGTAGTTCGACGCCGTCAGCCGCGACGGCGCGGTCAGCACCTGCCACCAGCCGCCCCGGTTCAGATCGTCGGGAGCCAGGAACGAGGACAGCAGCAGCCCGAGCGCGGGCACCAGCCAGAACAGGGCGACGAGGACCAGGAACACCCGCACCGCCCCCGACGCCACCCGCGCGGCGACCGCCCGGCCCGCCGACGTGGTCCGCCTGCCCGCGGCGCCGCTCATCGCGATCCCTCCTTCCGCAGCCTGCGGATGTTCACCAGCATCACCGGTACCACCAGCACCAGCAGCAGTACGGCGATGGCGCTGCCCAGCCCCGGATCGGCATCCGTGCCGAACGACGTCCGGTACAGCTGGAGCGCGAGCACGTTCGCGTCGTCCTGGACCGCGCCCGGAGCGATCACGAAGACCAGGTCGAACACCTTCATGACGTTGATGACGAGCGTGACCAGCACGACCGCCAGGACCGGCCCCAGCAACGGCACCGTGATCCGGCGGAACACCTGCCACTCGCTCGCCCCGTCCACCCGCGCCGCCTCCAGCAGCTCCCGCGGCACCGAGGCCAACCCGGCCCCGATCAGCACCATCGCGAAACCGGCCCACATCCAGACGTACGCACCGATCACCGCCGGGGTCACCAATGCCGGGCCCAGCCACTGGACCCCCGCGTACGCCTCCCGGAAGTTCCCGGCGGGCAGCCGCAGCCGCGCCCCGTCCGCCTTCGCGGACATCGAGAACGTCCCGTCGGCGCGGGTCGTCGCCGACTCCACCACCTTGCCGTCCTTCACCGCCTCGACCCGCATCCCGGCGAAGGCCGACTCCGTGGCGTCCACGCCGTTCGTCGTACCGCCCCCGCCCCGGGTGAAGTCCTGCCAGACCGTGCCGGTGACCTTCCCCGGATCCGTCCCGGCCGCCAGGGCCGTGTCGGTCCCCTCGGGCAGGTCCTCCGGAGCCACCCCGACCAGCGGGAGCAGCGCCGGCACGCCCGCCCGTACCGGCTCGCGCGTCACGAACGCGCCGCCCGCGGCGGGCTCCAGCGGCGAGTCCCGGCCCGGCCGGGCCCGGGGGAAGGCCGAGGACTCCGCGAAGGTGTCGTGCACCCCCACCCAGACGGCGTTGGCGACGCCCTTGCCCGGGTCGTGGTCGTAGACCAGCCGGAAGATGATGCCCGCCGCCAGCATGGAGATCGCCATCGGCATGAAGACGATCAGCTTGAACGCCGTTCCCCAGCGCACCCGTTCGGTCAGCACCGCGAAGATCAGGCCGAGCGCGGTCGCCGTCGTCGGAGCCAGCACCACCCACACCGCGGTGTTCCTCAGGGCCGTACGGATCGTGTCGTCGCCGAGGATCTCCCGGTAGTTGGCGCCGCCGACGAACGCGTCGCCGGTGCGGTCGAAGAAGCTGCGGTACACGGAGTAGCCGATGGGGTGCACGACGAGCGCACCCAGCAGGACGAGGGCCGGCAGGAGGAACGCCGCCGCGATCAGCCGGCGGCGCCGGTCCTCGGCCGACCGCGAAGCGGACTTCCGCGGAGCCGGCTCCCGAGGAGTCGACTCCTGCGCGTCCGACCTCCGTGAGGCTGTGGCCGCCACGGGTCAGCCCCCGTAGGCCTTGGCCGCTTCAGCCTCCAGTTTCGCCTGCGCCCCCGCCACGTCCGCCGGGTTCGCCAGGAAGTCCTGGAGCGCCTTCCACTCGCCCGACCCCGGCGTACCGCCGAACGCCGCCGGAGCCTGGTCCGACATGTCGAAGCGGAAGTCGTCGCCCGCCGCGATCAGCGACTTCGCGATCCCGCGCTGGATGTCGTTCGGATAGGCGGCCGGGTCCACGGCCTTGTTCGGGGACACGAAACCACCCTCGCGGGCCTGGATCTCCGCCGCGTCCGGCGACGCCAGGAACGTCAGCAGCGCCTGCGCGCCCTTCGACGGTTTCAGGGCCACCGCCACGTCACCGCCCGACACCACCGGAGGCTTCGCGCCCACCGCCGGGAACGGGAACACGAGGGCGTCCTCACCCACCTTCGCCTCGGTCTGCGCGATGTTCACCGCCACGAAGTCACCCTCGAAGACCATCGCCGCCGCCGGCCGGTCACCACCGGTGAACGTCTGCGTCACCGACTTCGGGAACTCCGTCGCCAGGGCCCCGCTCTGGCCGCCCGCCAGGAAGTCCTTGCGCCCGAACAACTCGCCGAGCGTCGTCAGCGCCTGCTTGACGCTGTCGTCCGTCCACTTCAGCTCGTGCTTGGCCAACTGGTCGTACTTCTGCGGACCCGACTGGGAGAGGTAGACGTTCTCGAACCAGTCCGTCAGCGTCCAACCGTCCGCCCCCGCCACCGACACCGCCGGAGTACCGGACGCCGAGAGCGTGTCGGCCGCCGCGATGAGCTCCTTCCAGGTCTTCGGGGGCGTCACCCCCGCCGCCTCGAAGGCCTTCGCGTTGTACCAGATCAGCGACTTGTTGGCCGCCTTGTAGTACACGCCGTACTGGGTGCCGTCGACCGCGCCGAGGTCCTTCCAGCCCGCCGAGTAGTTCGCGTCCAACTGGGCCTTCGCCTCCGGACCCACCGGCTGCGCCCACTTGTTCTGCACCGCCGCCCGCAACGCCCCGACCTGAGGGAGCAGCGCCACGTCCGGCGGGGCGCCGCCCGCCACCTTCGTACCGAGGAACGTGACGATCGGGTCCTGCGCCGGGACGAACGTGACGCTCGCCCCCGTCCGCTTCTCGAACTCCTTCAGCACCTTGGTGAAGTTGGCCTGCTCCGGGCCCGTCCACACCGCCGCGACCTCCAGCTTCTCCCCGGGCAACTGCGGTAACCGCACCTGGGAGGCCGAGGGCCGCTCCCCCTGCGGGGGGCCGGGCTCCGGGTCCTTCCCGTCCGCGCAACCGGAGAGGGCCAACGCCCCCGCCGCCGCCAGGGCCGTCCACGCCCCGCCCGGTACAAGGGCCGCCGTCCGGCCCGTACTTCGCTGTCCCCGCTGTCCCTGCCGTTGTCGCCGTTGTCGCATGGTGTCGCCCCCGATGCCGTGTGGCCTTGGTGGTGTGTCCCGTGCCACAAGGTCTACGCCGCCCCGCGCACCCCCGCAATACCGCGTCGCGGGGGCACCGTGGAGGCCGAGCCCGACGTCAGGGGGCGGGCGGGAAGAGCACGGGCACCGCCGACACCAGGTGGGAAGCCCGGTCGAGGGCGCTGGCCAGGAGCGCGAGGTCGGTCGGGCCGTTGCCCAGCTCCCGCACCGGCCGACGGGCCGGCGGGTCACCCATCCGGTCCCACTCCACCGGCACGACCGTCGGCCTCAGCGTCGCCGTCCGCGGGATCCGGCCCGTGACCCGGCCGCCCTGGAAGGGCACCTGGCGGCCGTCGGCGTACCGGAGCACACCGCGCCCGGGGCCCGGCTGGTCCGGGGAGTCCAGCTCGACCCGCAGCGTCGCCAACCGGGCCGGCTCGGAGTCGGCCGTACGCTCCGGGCGGGCCGTGGCCGCGATCAGGTGCACCCCGAGCCGGGTTCCCTCGCGGGCCACCGCCTCCAGCGCCCGCACCACCGAACCGGCCGCCGGCCGGCCCGTACTGCCCAGGGCGGGCGCCACCAGCGCGTCGAAGTCGTCGACCAGGACCACCAGCCGGGGCAGCGGACTGGGACCGGAGGCGGGGTCGGTGCGCGGGGTCGAGGCCCGCAACCGCAGGGTGCCGCTGCGCGGCGGATCCAGGTCGCCGTGCTGCTCGCCGGGCGCGGGCCGGCGCGGGGACACCATGTGGTCGGACAGGGCCCGGTGGGCGTGCCACTCCGCGAAGGGCACTCCGTCCAACAGCTCGTGGCGGCGCTTCAGTTCGGCGCCGAGGGCCTGCGCGAACTCCCGCATGCGCACCGGGTCGGACGCCACCAGGTGCGCCGATACGTGCGGGAGCTCCGTACAGGGCAGGAGGCCGTCGCCGCGCTCACCGCCGGCGCCGTCGAGGAGGAGCAGCGCGAGACGGTCGGGGCGGGCCGCCGCCGCCAGCGAGGCGGCGAGGGAGCGGAGCAGCTCCGTACGACCGCTGCCGACCGGTCCCTCGACGAGGAGGTGCGGGCCCTCGTGGGCCAGCTCCGCGCCGACCGGCCCGCGCTTCCCGGTGCCGAGGACGATCTCCGCGAGGCCGCCCACGCCCTGGCCCTGCTCGGTCGCGGCGGCCCAACGTGCCATCAGGGAGGCCGGGGTGGCCCGGGCCAGCCCCAGCTCGTCCAGGAGCCGCGAGGTCGCGGGCAGGTTGGCGGCGGCCGGCCGGTACCCGTCGTCCCCGGCCGACGCGTCCGCGCGCAGCGGGGCCAGGGCCCGGCCGAAGCGCTCCGCCCAGGCGGCGGAGACGGCGTCGGCGACGGCGGTGCCGCCCGGCGCGACCGGTCTGCCGCCGCTGACCGCGAAGGTCCGTACGGCGGTGGCGACGTCCCCGCTGAGCAGGGCGGCCGTGGCGCAGTGACGGAAGGCGGGCGCGGCCGCGCAGGCGCTCTCGTACGTGGCGACCACCGGGGAGGCGGGCGTCGCCGCCGGAGCCTCCGCGAGGGCCACGACGTGGATTCCGGCGGCGGGCCCGTGGGAGGCCAGCCGGGAGGTCACCTCGCGCAGGGCGCCCGAGCCGGGATCTCCGTCGAGGACGACGACCGTGCGCGGTCCGTCGTAGCCGCGGGCGGCCTCCCGCACGGCGGCCGGGTCCGCGCCGGCCCAGGTGGTGCCGAGGGGGCTGTCATCCAGCCGCCGGGTCAGCTCACCGGCCCTGGCCGCGGCCTGGTCGCGGTCGTACGCCAGCAGCAGCCGGCAGTCCTGTCCGTGCGCGGGGCGTACGTGGGGCAGCCAACCCAGCCACCCCCAGTCGCGCAGGCGTTCCTGGACGGGCCGGGAGCGGTCGGCCGCGATGAGGACGATCTCCAGCTGTCCGGGCGCGTGCAGCGCGGCCAGCTGGGCGACCACCGAGCGGGCCACCCCGGTCAGCCGGGCCCGCGGGCCGGCGATGCCGAGCGAGCCGACGCCGAGCAGCGCGACCCGGCTTCCGGCGCCCAGCCCGATCTCCAGGAACCCGGGGTGACCGGCCTCCCGCGACCAGAGCCGGCCGGTCGGCCCGAGCGCGGCCAGCAGCAGCGACGCCGGCTCGTCGGGGTCGGGAGCCGCGGCGACGGGGGCCTCCGGCTCGACCGCGCCCTCCGGCTCGACCTCCTCGCCCCGGACCCACTTGCGGGCCCAGGCCCCGATCCCGCGGCGCGGCCTGGCGCCGCCGGGCGGGGCGGCGGCCTCGGGGGTCGCCCCGGTGTACGGGTCGGCGCCGGCGGGGTCGGCGCCGGGGTCGCCGGCCGCGTACGGGGCCGGGCCCCGGAGGGCGGCGCTCGTACCGGGGTCGGGGGTCGGGACCGGGGCCGGTTCCGCTTCGCGCCCGTCGGTGGGGCGCGTCAGGGACAGGTGGCCCTCCAGGTCCGGGACCAGGGCGAGGGGGACCGGGCCCCCGCGGGTCAAGCGCAACGTCGACTCGCCGATCCGCAGCAGGGCCCCCGGGGGCAGCGCGACCGGCCGTGCCCCGACGGGCGTCCCGTCGAGCGTGGTGCCGTTCGTCGAGCCGAGGTCGGCCACGGCGACCCGTCCGTCGGCCATGACGGTCACCGCGCAGTGCAGCCGTGACACGTCCGGGTCGTCCAGCGGCACGTCGGCGTCCGCCGAGCGGCCGATCCGGACCGCTCCGGGGTGCAGCAGGTGCACCCCGCCCGCGTCGGGGCCGGCCACCACGTGGAGCTGCGCGGCGCCGGGGCCCTCGTCGGGCAGCACGTCGGCGTTCGGCAGCGGGGTGTGCAGGGCCAGCACGGCCCCGTCGACCAGCGGGGGCTCGCCCAGGACGGCCCGCTGCGGGTCGAGCCGCTGCGAACCGGCGTACAGCACCACGGTGCCGCCGGTGTCGGGCCCCCCGGCGGTCGCGGCGAGCCCGGAGGCCACGGCGGCCAGCGGGGTACCGGCGGGCGCGGTGACGAGTACGTCACCACTGGCCGGCGCGGTGGCGGTCTGGTGGCCGCTGCGCGACCCAAGGACGGTCAGCCGGATCTGCATCGCCGTCAGCGGTCCCTTCTGCGCGGAGCGCAGTGCGCGGTGCGTGCGCCCGGCAGGGAACCGGTGGGACATGCCTGCCCGACCACCCCCACCCGGCGCGGACGCGTCGTCCGGTCAGGTACGCCGGAAGGGCGGGGCTCCCGTCCCGGCCGTTCCGTACGGGTGCATCCTCGCACCTGTCACACACAACACGCCCGACACCCGGCAACAAATGATCTTGATCGGTCGGCGGGGGCGCCGGGACCGAACAAATCCGGACAGGCCGTCGGATGAAATCCGAGCGAAAACGCCCCCGGCATACCCGGTAAATCTCACCCTTCGTACATATGTGCGGCAACCAACCTCCGTCGCCCCGCGTCTTCCCCGGGGACACCCCCTAGAGTTGGGGGGCCGAAACCCATCCAGCGGAATCAGCCGAGGAACTCCGGTACGACCCGAGAACCGGAAGACCCGAACAACGGAACAGACGACAGCAGGGGAGCGCGAGACGTGCGGCCAGTCGGCAGCAAGTACCTGCTCGAGGAGCCGCTCGGACGCGGCGCCACGGGCACTGTCTGGCGTGCCCGCCAGCGGGAGACCGCCGGTGCGGAGGCAGCCGTCGCCGGGCAGCCCGGCGAGACCGTGGCGATCAAGGTCCTCAAGGAGGAGCTGGCCCAGGACGCGGACATCGTCATGCGCTTCCTGCGCGAACGCTCCGTCCTGCTGCGCCTGACCCACCCCAACATCGTGCGCACCCGCGACCTCGTCGTCGAGGGCGACCTGCTGGCGCTGGTCATGGACCTGATCGACGGTCCCGACCTGCACAAGTACCTCCGCGCGAACGGCCCCTTCAGCCCGGTCGCCGCGAGCCTGCTGACCGCGCAGATCGCGGACGCGCTCGCCGCCAGCCACGCCGACGGCGTCGTCCACCGCGACCTCAAACCCGCCAACGTGCTGCTCGACGAGAGCAACGGCCAGATGAAGCCGATGCTCACCGACTTCGGCATCGCGCGCCTCGCCGACTCCCCGGGCCTGACCCGCACCCACGAGTTCGTCGGCACCCCCGCCTACGTGGCACCCGAATCCGCCGAGGGGCGCCCGCAGACCTCCGCGGTCGACATCTACGGCGCCGGCATCCTCCTCTACGAGCTGGTCACCGGCCGCCCGCCGTTCGCGGGCGGCACCGCGCTCGAAGTGCTCCACCGGCACCTGAGCGAGGAGCCGCAGCGGCCCCCGACCCTGCCCGAGCCGGTCTGGATCGTCATCGAGCGCTGCCTGCGCAAGGAGCCCGACGAGCGCCCCAGCGCCCAGAGCCTGGCGCGCGGGCTGCGCGTGGTCGCCTCCGGCATCGGCGTGCACTCCTCGCCGGGCGAGGTCGAGGCGGCCCTCGGGGTCGGCGCGCTGCTCGCCCCCGACCCCTCGCCCGCCCCGGTCCCGGCGACGCCAGGGGCCGTCGGTCCGGCGCACACCCCGGCCGGCCCGCAGGGCGCGTACGACCCGAACGCCATGACCAGCGTGATGCCGCCCATCGGCGGGGCCGACGCCACCACCGTGCTGCCCAGCACCGGGCCGGCTCCCGCCGACGCGACCTCGGTCATGCCGCCCGTCCAGCAGCCGGACGCCCCGCACCCGTGGCAGTCGCAGATGCGGGCCGTCCGCGACCGCAACGAGCAGACGCAGATGCACCGGCTCGACCCGAGCGAGGACCCGCTGCGCCGGCGCCCGCAGCGCCAGGCCCCGCCGCCCCCGCAGCACCAGCCCCGCCCGCCGCAGCAGCCGCAGCAGCCTCCCCAGTACCGCCAGGCCCCGCCGCCGCAGCACTACCAGCAGCAGTCGCAGCCGCCGCAGCAGTACCAGCAGCAGCCCCAGTACCAGCAGCCGCAGCACCAGCCCCAGCAGTACCAGCCGCAGCCGCCGCCGCAGCAGTACCAGCAGCCGCAGCAGCAGCCGCAGTACCGGCAGCCGCCGCAGTCCCCGCCGCCGCAGCAGCGGGCGCCGCGACCCCCGCGCGAACCGCGTGAGCCGCGCCGCCGCAGCGCCAACCCGGTGCGGATCCCCGGCCTCGGCTGCCTCAAGGGCTGCCTCGTCATGATCCTGCTGTTCTTCGTGGCGGGCTGGCTGGTCTGGGAACTCACCCCGCTCCAGGAGTGGGTCGGCACCGGCCGCGGATGGTGGGACCAGGTGTGGACCTGGGGCTCCGACACGGTCGACTGGGTCACCTCCGTCGGTGGCGGCGCGGGCGGCGGCTCCGGCACCCCCTGACGCCGATCCGTACGAGCCGTCCGTCGGCCCGTACGAGTCGCCCGTACGAGTCGTCCGTACGGGCCCTCCGCCCGGCCGCCGGGTCCGCTCCGGGCGGCCCGGCGGACGGCCGTCCACGGCGTCCGGAACGCCGAGTTCGTGGATTTGTCGACATCCGGGACGTGATTTCGCCCCCAGAAGTCAAGGTCGCCGCGATCCGGAGCGCCCAACCCCCATTCGGCCGCGTAGCTTTGGTGCGTACGCCAGCCGCTGAGGGAGCAGTCGTGGCACGGAAGATCGGCAGCCGGTACACCGCGCACCAGATCCTGGGGCGCGGCAGCGCGGGCACGGTGTGGCTGGGCGAGGGGCCGGACGGGCCCGTCGCCGTCAAACTGCTGCGCGAGGACCTCGCGTCCGACCAGGAACTCGTCGGGCGGTTCGTACAGGAGCGCAGCGCGCTGCTCGGCCTGGAACACCCGCACGTCGTCTCCGTCCGCGACCTCGTCGTCGACGGCAACGACCTCGCCCTCGTCATGGACCTCGTCCGAGGTACGGACCTGCGCACGCGCCTCGACCGCGAGCGCCGCCTCGCCCCCGAGGCGGCCGTGGCCATCGTCGCGGACGTCGCGGACGCGCTGGCCGCCGCGCACGCGGCGGGCGTCGTCCACCGGGACGTCAAGCCCGAGAACGTCCTGCTCGACATGCAGGGCCCGCTCGGTCCGGGCGGCGCGCACCCCGCGCTGCTCACCGACTTCGGCGTGGCCAAGCTCATCGACTCCCCGCGGCGGGCCGCCGGGGCGCCCGGGACACGGGCCTCGACCCCGACCACCCGGATCATCGGCACCCCCGACTACCTGGCCCCCGAGATCGTGGAGGGCCTGCCCCCGCGGGCGGCCGTCGACATATACGCCCTGGCCACGGTGCTGTACGAGCTGCTGGCCGGCTTCACGCCCTTCGGCGGCGGGCACCCGGGCGCGGTCCTGCGCCGGCACGTCACGGAGACCGTGGTCCCGCTGCCTGGGATCCCCGACGAGCTGTGGCAGCTGATGGTCCAGTGCCTGGCGAAGGCCCCCGCGTCCCGGCTGCGCGCCTCGGAGCTGTCGGTCCGGCTGCGGGACATGCTGCCGATGCTGGCCGGGATGCCGCCGCTGGACGTGGACGAACCGGACGACGCCGAGCCGGAGGAACCGGAGGCCGAGGACCTGCCGGCCGATCCGGTCCGGCGGCGCGGCGTGGTCCCGCTGGTCCCCGGCTCCGCCACGGACTCCAACCGCGACACCCACACCTCCATGCGCGTGCCCGGCCCGGACGAGCTGGCGGGCGGGGCGCTGGGCACCGCCCGCGTCCCGCGTCCCGCGGGCGGACACCGGCCCGGGTCCGCCCGGCACCGTGCCGAGGCCGCGCGCAAGCGGAGGCTGGTGATGTCCGCCTCGGCGGTGGCGCTGGTCGCCGCCGTGGGGTTGGGCAGCTGGCTCGCCGTGTCCGGCGGCGACGAGGGCACCCCGCCGCCGCAGGACGGCAAACGCTCGGCCCCGGCCCGACCGTAGGCCGCGGCCGGCGCCGGTCACGGCCCGCGCCGGGGCTCGCGGCCGGGTCCGGGCGCCGTCAGGCGTTGATCAGCTCCGGGTGCCAGCGGCGGGCCACCGTCGGGTGGGCGCGCACCCAGCCCTTCAGCTCGTTGCGACCGTACTCCGCGTGCAGCGGGTTCGACGCGTCGTGCGCCACGCCCGGGGCCGTGCGCAGGTACTCCCCGGGGACCGTCTCCACCACCGCGTCCAGCCGCGGGTTGTAGAAGAACGGCACCGAGAACCGCTCCACCGCGCCCGGCGGGCTGACCACCCGGTGGTCGGTCGCCACCAGGTAGCCCTCCGTCGCGATCTCCAGCAGCTCGCCCAGGTTGACCACGAAGGCCCCCGGCATCGGCGGGATGTCGACGTAGCCGCCGTCGCGCACCACCTGGAGCCCGCCCACCCCGTCCTGGAGGAGCAGGGTCAGGAATCCGTAGTCCTTGTGCGCGCCGACGCCCTGGTCGGCGCCCGACGGGGCCGATCCGGGGTAGCGGATCAACTTCGTGTGCAGGTGGGGTCGGTCCGCGAAGACGGCGTCGAAGAAGTCGGGGGCCGCGCCGATCGAGGCCAGCAGCTCCCGGAGCAGCCGGTGTGCCACGGCCGCCAGCCGGGACTGCCACGAGAGCACCACGTCCCGCAGCTCGGGCAGGGCCGCCGGCCACTGGTTGGGGCCCTCCAGCCACAGGTACGAGGGATCCCCCGGCCCCACCCGGGGCGCGGGCCGTTCCGCGCCGACGTCCAGCTGGTCGCGCCAGTCGGAGGTGCCGCCCGTCAGCTCGTGCCCTATGCGGGTGTAGCCCCGGAAGTGCGGTGAGTTCAGATTGCTCACGGCCAGCCTGTCGGCTTCCGGAAGGGCGAAGAAGGCCCTGGTCAGCTCCAGGATCCGGGCGGTTTCGGACTCACTGATCCCGTGGCCGGTCAGGTACAGGAAACCGGTGTCCCGGGCGGCCGCGTGCAGCTGCTTCAGGAAGTCGCCCCGCTCCGCGGGGTCGTCGGCCCGGGAGAGGTCGATCACGGCAAGCGAGGAAGGAGCCGGTGAGGAAGGCGCCGGTGAGGAGGAGGCCGGGGAGGAGGAGGGATGCGCGGACGGCATGACGGCTCCGTTTCGGATGTCACGGGGTCCTGCGCCCCGGAGATGGAGGGGCAACGGAGGGAACGGCCGGCCGGCAGGGATGGCGCCGGGGCCGCGTGGCCGCCGCGTACAGGACCGAAGTCGGATCGGGGTGGATCAGGCTCGTGCGAGGTCCGTCGGCAGACAGCTCGTCGTCGTGACACGCATGTGGTCCACATGGCGGCGCTTCACGAGAGGGACAGTCATACGGTGAGCGTACGCCTGTACCCACCCCTGTCCGTACGTGCCGATCCGGCCTGACCGGAGAGTGCCGTCCGGGGACCGGCTAGGCTGGGCCCGTGGCAGTTGTCGATGTATCCGAAGAGCTGAAGTCCCTCTCCTCGACCATGGGGTCGATCGAGGCCGTCCTGGACCTCGACAAGCTGAGGGCAGATATCGCCGTGCTTGAGGAGCAGGCCGCCGCGCCGTCCCTGTGGGACGACCCGGAAGCCGCCCAGAAGATCACGAGCAAGCTTTCGCACCTCCAGGCCGAGGTCCGCAAGACCGAGAACCTGCGCGGGCGCATCGACGACCTCGCGGTGTTGTTCGAGCTCGCCCAGGAAATGGACGACGCGGACACCCTCGCCGAGGCCGAGACCGAGCTGATCTCGGTGCGCAAGGCACTGGACGAGATGGAGGTCCGGACCCTGCTCTCCGGCGAGTACGCCGAGCGCGAGGCCCTGGTCAACATCCGTGCCGAGGCCGGCGGCGTCGACGCCTCCGACTTCGCCGAGCGGCTCCAGCGCATGTACCTGCGCTGGGCCGAGCGCCACGGCTACGCGACCGAGGTGTACGAGACCTCGTACGCGGAAGAGGCCGGCATCAAGTCGACCACCTTCGTCGTCAAGGCCCCCTACGCCTACGGCACCCTCTCCGTCGAACAGGGCACCCACCGGCTCGTCCGGATCTCGCCCTTCGACAACCAGGGCCGTCGCCAGACCTCCTTCGCGGGCGTCGAGGTGCTGCCGGTCGTCGAGACCAGCGACCACGTCGAGATCGACGAGGCCGAGCTGCGCGTGGACGTCTACCGCGCCTCGGGCCCCGGCGGTCAGGGCGTCAACACCACCGACTCGGCGGTGCGCATCACGCACCTGCCGACCGGCATCGTCGTCTCCTGCCAGAACGAGCGCTCGCAGATCCAGAACAAGGCCAGCGCGATGAACGTGCTCCAGGCCAAGCTGCTGGAGCGGCGCCGCCAGGAGGAGAAGGACAAGATGGACGCCCTCAAGGACGGCGGCAGCTCCTGGGGCAACCAGATGCGGTCCTACGTCCTGCACCCGTACCAGATGGTCAAGGACCTGCGGACGGAGTTCGAGGTCGGCAACCCGCAGGCGGTCCTCGACGGCGAGATCGACGGCTTCCTGGAGGCCGGGATCCGCTGGCGCAAGCAGCAGGAGCAGTCCGCGTAACGGACCTCGCCGCGCGAGGAGCCACGACGCGAGGAAGGGCCCGGACACCTTGGGTGTCCGGGCCCTTCCCCATTCCGTGTGATCGGGACGTGCCCGCGGGTCAGGCGGTCTGCGCCGCCAGGGCCAGCGCCGCCACCAGCACCACCAGAAGCGCGATGAGTGTCACCGGGTTCAGCCCGGTGAAGGGCCCCTCCTGCTGGAGGTGCTTCCGGTTCGCCCGGCACACCGGGCACCGGCCCTGGTTGACGGGCGCGGCGCAGTTCGCGCACACGAGCCGGTCATATGTCATGCGCTCCTCCTCTCGTCCCCTCGTACAACGGCACGGGGACCGAGTCCGTTCCCCCTACCACTGTGCCGGCTCCGACGGCATTCGGCGCGGCCCGTCCGGGCAATCACGATCGGGCTGCGCGGGCACCCGGGGATTATTCGGGCAACTGCGGTTGGCGGGTCCACACCCACCCTCCGTTCGCGTATGGTCACGCACACCTACTCCCGGCGACGACCCCGTGGTGCACCCGTGATCCGATTCGACAACGTCTCCAAGTCCTACCCGAAGCAGAACCGGCCCGCACTCAGAGATGTCTCCCTGGACATCGCCAAGGGCGAGTTCGTCTTCCTGGTCGGCTCCTCCGGCTCCGGCAAGTCCACCTTCCTGCGCCTCGTCCTGCGCGAGGAACGGGCCAGTCACGGCCAGGTGCACGTCCTGGGCAAGGACCTCGCCAAGCTCTCCAACTGGAAGGTCCCGCACATGCGGCGCCAGCTGGGGACCGTGTTCCAGGACTTCCGGCTGCTGCCCAACAAGACGGTCGCCGAGAACGTCGCCTTCGCGCAGGAGGTGATCGGCAAACCGCGGGGCGAGATCCGCAAGTCCGTCCCGCAGGTACTGGACCTCGTCGGTCTGGGCGGCAAGGAGAGCCGGATGCCCGGCGAACTGTCCGGCGGCGAACAGCAGCGCGTGGCCATCGCCCGCGCCTTCGTCAACCGTCCCGCCCTGTTGATCGCGGACGAGCCGACGGGCAACCTCGACCCGCAGACCTCCGTCGGGATCATGAAACTGTTGGACCGGATCAACCGGACCGGCACCACCGTCATCATGGCGACGCACGACCAGCAGATCGTGGACCAGATGCGCAAGCGCGTCATCGAACTCGAACAGGGCCGACTCGTGCGCGACCAGTCGCGCGGCGTATACGGCTACCAGCACTGAAAGGCCCTTGAGACGTCATGCGCGCCCAGTTCGTCATGTCGGAGATCGGCGTCGGCCTCCGCCGCAATCTCACCATGACCTTCGCGGTCATCATCTCCGTGGCCCTGTCGCTGGCCCTGTTCGGCGGCTCCCTGCTCATGCGCGACCAGGTGAGCGCCATGAAGGGGTACTGGTACGACAAGGTCAACGTCACGGTCTACCTCTGCACCAAGAACGACGCGCTGGAGGCCGCCGGGAGCGCGGCCGCCGGCCCGCCCGCCGCCGGTGGCGCGTCCGACGCGGTCGGCTCGCCCCGTGCCTGCTCCAAGGGGGCCGTGACCCCCGACCAGCGGCAGGGGATCGAGGCGGAGCTGAAGAAGATGGAGCTCGTCCAGACCGTCATGTACGAGTCCTCGGACGAGGCCTACAAGCACTACAAGGAACGCTTCGGGCACACGGCACTGGCCTCGGTCGTCACCCCGGACCAGATGCCCGACTCCTTCCGCGTCAAGCTGAAGAACCCGGAGAAGTACGAGGTCATCACCTCCGCCTTCACGGGCCGCGACGGCGTCCAATCGGTCGCCGACCAGAGCTCGCAGCTCGACAACCTCTTCAAGCTGCTCGGCTACCTCAACTGGGCCGCCCTCGGCATCATGTTGATCATGCTGGTCGTGGCGCTGCTGCTGATCGTCAACACCGTGCGCGTCTCGGCCTTCAGCCGAAGGCGGGAGACGGGCATCATGCGGCTCGTCGGCGCCTCCAGCTTCTACATCCAGGTCCCGTTCATCATGGAGGCGGCCGTCGCGGGCCTCATCGGCGCCGCCCTGGCCTGTCTGATGCTGGGCGCCGGCCAGTACTTCGTGATCGACCACGGCGCCGCGCTCCGCGACAAGCTCGAACTGATCAACTTCATCGGCTGGGACGCCGTCCTCACCAAGTTGCCGCTGGTGCTGGTCATCGGGCTGCTGATGCCCTCCCTGGCCGCCTTCATCGCGTTGCGCAAGTACCTGAAGGTGTGACGAGCGCCCCCTGTGAGGTACGCCCAACCCGCCGTGCCGCAGCGGGGCTTGTCCTAGACTCGGCGCCATGCCGGGTCTGCCCGCTCACTGTCCCCGGCCCCGCGACCTGCGTCGCGGGGCCGTCTTGACGTTGGTGTTCCTGACCTCCGTCGTAGCCGCCGCGAGCACCGGCCGCTGGGACGCCGCGGACGCCGGAACCCTCGCCCGTACGAGCGTTCCCGCGCAGGCAGCCGCTCCCGATCCGGCCCCGGCCCCCGCGCCCTTTGCCCCCGACGCGCCCCGGGCGACCGGTACCGCCGACCGCGAGGCCGTCGCCCGCGCCGCCGCCGAGGCCGTCGCCGAGGGCAAGTCCGGCAAGAAGGCCGCCCAGGAGGTCGTCAGCCGCAGCGGGGACCGCTGGGGCACCGTCTACGACCGGGGCGAGTACGCGGCCTTCGCCGACGACCTCGACGGTCACTGGACCGGAGTCGGGCTCTGGGTCGAACGCACCCGGGAGGGCTGGATCCGGGTCGACCGGGTCCAACCCGCCGGCCCCGCCGCCCGGGCCGGCCTGCGCGCCGGGGACCGGCTGCTGAGCGTGGACGGGCAGGGCGTCTCCGGCCTCGCCGTGGTCGACGTGGTGGCCCTGCTGCGCGGCGAGGCCGGCACCCCGGTGGTGCTGCACCTCAGCCGGGACGGCGTGGACCTGACCGAGACCGTCCGCCGGGAGCAACTGCGCGCCGAGCCGGTGACCGTACGCCGCCTCGCGGACGGGGTCACCGTCATCAAGGTCGACTCCTTCACCCGCGGCTCGGGGGAGCGGGTGAGGACGGCGGTGCGCGAGGCCCCGCCCGGCGCCGGCGTACTGCTGGACCTGCGCGGCAACCCGGGCGGGCTGGTCGCCGAGGCGGTGACCGCGGCCTCCGCGTTCCTGGACGGCGGGCTGGTGGCGACGTACGACGTACGGGGCTCCGAGCGCGCCCTGTACGCCGCCCCGGGCGGGGACACCGGGCGGCCCCTGGTGGCCCTCGTCGACGGCGGCACGATGAGCGCGGCCGAGCTGGTCACCGGCGCCCTCCAGGACCGGGGCCGCGCGGTGACGGTCGGCACCCGCACCTTCGGCAAGGGCTCGGTGCAGATGCCCACCGAGCTCCCGGACGGCTCGGTGGCCGAGCTGACCGTCGGCACGTACCGCACGCCGGCGGGTCGCAGTCTCGACGGCGGCGGGATCACCCCGGACCTGGCGGCCCGCGAGGGGGCCGAGGAACGGGCGCGCAAGGTATTGGGTGGCCTCGGGGTGGGTCCGTAGTGCGAAAATGACCGCACTATGGCTAAGGAAACAGGGCGCAAGATGATCGCCCAGAACAAGAAGGCGCGGCACGACTACACGATCATCGACACCTACGAGTGCGGTCTCGTGCTCACGGGTACCGAGGTCAAGTCCCTGCGTCAGGGCCGTGCCTCGCTGGTGGACGGCTTCGTGTCGGTGGAGAGCGGCGAGGCCTGGCTCTACAACGTGCACGTGCCGGAGTACAGCCAGGGCACCTGGACCAACCACAGCGCACGGCGCAAGCGCAAGCTCCTCCTGCACCGCGAGGAGATCGACAAGCTGGACTCGAAGACGGGGGAGACCGGCAACACGATCGTGCCGCTCGCCCTGTACTTCAAGGACGGCCGGGCGAAGATCGAGATCGCGCTGGCGAAGGGCAAGAAGGAGTACGACAAGCGGCAGTCGCTGCGCGAGAAGCAGGACACGCGCGAGACGAACCGGGTGATCTCGGCCGTCAAGCGCAAGGAGCGCGGTCAGCTCTAATGTCCTGGCACGCGGAGGTCCGCTTCGCGTACGATGGCGTCAGCACCACGCGCTTGCGGGTGGCGCCGGTCGAGCGGGACGCATGGAGAGCACCTGCTGGACCTCGATAACTGAACAGCGTGAAACATGGGGATGATCGGTTTCGACAGCGGCTGTCGATGTAGGGGAAGCGAGCCGAGAAAGCGGCAATGATCTCGTTAACCATATGTCGCAAAAAATAATCGCCAACTCCAAGAGCGATAACTCCCGCTTCACCCTCGCTGCCTAATAACAGTGAGCTGAAGCCTCTGTGAGGAGCGTCAGCCCGGAAGTGGTCCCGGTCCGGATCCTGGCGTCAATTAGGGATCTAAACCTCTAACTCCGGTCACGGGGGATAGAGGGAAATCAAACAGTGACTGAGCCCGTCGGAGACTTGTCCGTGTGATCTCCGGGGCCGAGAAAAGCGCAGCGGAATGCGCTCGGAGAAGCCCTACTTCTGCACCGTTGGACGCGGGTTCGATTCCCGCCATCTCCACCACCCCATGTTGACGAAGGCCCCGCAGCTCCTGGCTGCGGGGCCTTCGTCATGTCCGAGGCGGGGTCAGTAGTGATACCGGGCCTTGAGGATCTTCACTTCCTTCTCGTCCGCCCGATACACGAGGCGGTGCTCGTCGTCGATGCGGCGGGACCAGTAGCCGGACAGCTCGCCCTTCAGGGGCTCGGGCTTGCCGATGCCGGTGAACGGGTCGCGTTGGATTTCCCCGATCAGACGGGTGATCCTGCGAGCCATTTTTCGGTCGGAGGCGAGCCGAAAGAGGAAGTCCTCCCAGGCATCGGAGTCGAAGTGGACGCTCCTCACTCCTCGCCCCCGGCCAACTCCCTGAGCTCATCGAGGGATTTGACCGTCGTGGGCGCGCCCTCCCGGTCGCGGGCGACGGCCTCCATCAGCCGCTGGGCGTTGGCCGGGGAGCGCAGCAGGTAGACGGTCTCCTGCCAGGAGTCGTAGTCGTCGGCGGACATGAGGACGGCGTCGCCGCCGCGCGACGTGATCCGCACCGGGTGGTGGTCGGTGTTGACGCGTTCGATGAGGGGGAAGAGGCTGGCCCGTGCTTCGCTGGCGCTTATGGACATGGTCACTCCTTCTCGGTTGTACAAGTTTACGGTACGAGGGCGGTACCGTAAATTGGTACGTATCTGTCGGGGGTGTCCACTTCCTCCGCTTCTGGTCGTCCATGAAGGAGAAGGCCCCGCAGCTCCTGGCTGCGGGGCCTTCGTCATGTTCGGGCGGAGTGGGGTCGGTCAGCAGAAGGGGACCTTGTTGAGGTTCTGGGCGTAGCGTGCGGCGATCCAGCCGGTGCCGTCGGCGAGTTTGTACCAGATCGAATTGCCTTCTACGTTCTGGCCGTTGACTTTGCACTGGAGGGCGACGACCGCGCCGGTCAGGACCTTGCCCTTCTCGGCGTACCGGGTGCCGGGGCCGGAGCGGATGCCGAGGCCCTTGCCGGGCGAGACGATGCGGGCCTTCGGGGTCTTCTTGCCGTGGTCGTCGTGCTTGTCGTGGCCGCCGTGGCCGTTCTCGCACTTCTTGCAGGCGCCGGGCTTTCCGGTGTCACCCTTTTCGCCCTTCGGGCCGCGGTCGCCCTTGGGGCCCTGCGGGCCGGACGGGCCTCGGTCGCCCTTCGGGCCGGCGGTGCCGGTCGGGCCGCGGTTGCCCTGGTCGCCCTTCTCGCCGCGGTCACCCTTGGGGCCCTGCGGGCCGCCCGACGGGCCCTGGTCGCCCTTCGGGCCGCGCGGGCCGGCTTCGCCGCGGGGGCCGGCGGGGCCGTTGCGGCCG
>NZ_JANFAK020000102.1 GCF_024721315.2 Streptomyces sp. Isolate_45 | reverse complement strand
CCCCCCCCCCCCCCCCCCCCCCCCCCCCCCCCCCCCCCCCCCCCCCCCCCCCCCCCCCCCCCCCCCCCCCCATGACGCGTTCCGGCCGGTTTGGCCTTCGGGGGTGGCGCGAAATGGCCGGTCGGGGGTGTCTCGGGCTGCTCGGGGTATCCGTGCGGGCAGTCGGGGCGTCCGTCGTGACGCAGCAGGGGACCTGCTCACCTCCAACGATCGACGGCCGCCCCGCCCCCACCGAGGTCCGGGGCGGTGTGCGGACCGCGCCCTCCCGTTCCCGACCGGCGTCCGGTCGTGGAAGTGGTGGCCCCGGATGTGAAATTCGGTGTGACGAGGACCGGGTGGCGCCTCGTCTGCTTCAGTGGCCTCGATTCGGATGCCGACCGGCGGGAAGCGCAGACTCATGGCGGACGCTCTCGTACGGTCGCTTCCCTGCGGATTCTGTCGGGCCACCGAGGAGGACGGCGCAGCGCGCACGTTGTGCATGGCCGGAGGTCGTTTGTCGGTGACGTGGCATACCGGGTCGTGTCCTCATCTGGCCGCGGACAGAATCCTCGCGGAGCGGGAGTGAGGGTGACGTGGGTGGCGCCGGATCGTTTCAGCCGGTGTGAATGAGAGATTCCGCTTCCTGATGGCGGCTCCCTGCCGGCTGACCGTCGTTGCCCGCTCGACGTACGGGCCCCCGCCTGGCGAGCCGGCCCGTAGCGCCGTCCGGGAGGCGAGGTGAGCCAGCGGTCGTTCTACTGGTGCCGGGCCTGCCGTCAACCTCTCTACGCCACCAGCTCGACCGCCTTGGACGCCGACCGGGACTGGGAGGTCGACCACCAGCAGCCCGGGGCGTGCGGCAACGACCATCTGATGCCCCTCGAGGGCACGGCCCCGACCCCCGAGGACCTCCCGGACGCTCCGCGGGTCCTGCGGCTCTTCGGATCCTGATCCCGAGAGTCTCCACTGCCCCGCCGACCGCGGTGAGGTTCGCCGACACTGCCGGCCGCCCGCCGGGCCAGGCGTGGGGATGACCGCTCGCGCGGGGGCGGTGTGCGGCCACCTCCTGGTGGATGACGCTGAATGTTCGCATCACGGGGTTCCGGCGGGTCCGCCCGCGATGGAGCGCCACCGCGCGGGCAATGAGTGAGACCTTGGGTCGGCTGCTCCAGCGAGGGGCGACTTCTCGCCCAGGCCGACGCTGAAGGCGACCTCGACTGGTTGTCGCGGTCGACTCCACCATCGTCCGCGCCCACCAGCACGCCGCCGGGGCCCGCCAAGAGGCTTTCTGCTCCGGCGACTTGCTCTCGCGGGAGCCGGTGGTGATCTAGCGTGACGCGTGACGTACAGCCGATGACGAGGAGCTCCACATGAGCAGCGGCGAAACCGAAGCGACCATCCCCGCCGTGGAGGAGACTGCGGTGCATCAGATTCCGGCGGTGATCAGGGTGGCGCAGCCGCCGGCCGCCGCCGATTCCCGGGACAGGCTTCTGGTGGCGATCGGTGCCCAGGCCGACCGTCTGGCCGGAGGAGCCGGGGGCCAGGAAGCCACAGGGTTGGAGGCGCTCGCCCGTGCCTACGCCATCGTGACGTCCAGCACGGCCTCGGCCGCGACGGCTGCCGCGACCCAGGAGATTGCGCCCACCGGCCGTAGCAGTGCCAACCAGTACTGGAAGGTCGAGGTCTGGGACCACGACCACATCGGCAAGGACCAGCTCGAAACCGGCGGGCCGACCACTATCGATGACTTCCATTGAGGTGGGAGGTTCCGCGCGAGTGACGGGCGCCGGGTGCGATCGGCTGCCGGTGCCTCAGGGGGTGTCGGGTGCGGTGGCCGCGGCCTGTTCGGCGGCGAGGAGTGCTTCGACGTCGGCGGCGTCGGAGCCGGCCGCCCTGCTGCCCCAGCCGCGGTGGACGACCAGAAGCCAGCAGTTCCAGGGGCGGGGTGGGACGTGATCTGGCAGTGGATGGCTTGGGGGCTGCCGGTCAGACGGCCGACGTGCTCCGTGTTGCCTCGTGCGCCTCGGTGAGAGCTTGCTGTCGGATATCTCCGAACAACTGGATCGTGGTGGCGGCCAGGATGTCGTCCCTGTCGACGGTCCGTGCATCCCCCGTGCGGGAGTACAGAGTCGGGACGGATTCCTTGAGGAACGGGGGTGGGGTCGGCTCTCCTGGCAGGACGAGGGCGACCGTGCCGCACCGTTTGACCCCGCCTTCACGGACGACCATCACCGCGTCGCGGGCGAGGTCGGTCAGGAAGTTGCTCGCGAGTCCGTCCAGGTCGCGGACCAGCGCCGGGACGGCCCTGACCCCCTGGCTTCGCAGCAGTTTCTTGGTCTCGGCCTCGAACCTGTGCGCGCCGACCATGGCACTCGGCTTGCGCGACTGGCTGGGCCTGGGGGCACGCACGATGACACCCTCGGCGTCGTAGGTGACACCGTTCAGGCCCTTGAACGTCGGGCTGTGGTCGTACCACTTGTCCCCCACCGTGAGTTCGACGTTGCGGTAGAGCGATGAGACGAGGTCCGCAGGAAGCAGCTTCGTCCGCGCCTGTTCAGCTGCCGCCCTCCGGCATCCGTCGACGATCTCGGTCAGCACTGTCCGCACCACCGACGCGGCCGCGCACGCGGCCGGCCGAGAAACGTGCATGGAGGTCACGTCCCTGAACATCGTTTTGACGAGAGAAGGTGTGAACGGCAAGGCATGTATGCCCGATGCGGGTGTGGGAATGCTCTTGGATCGTGTGGGTTGTACAGGCATCGGACGAAACGCTCCCCGGTGTCGGATTGGTCAGAGGCACACACCCAGGACAGGCGGGTGGTCAGGGGTGTAGTCCCGGCACGGCCTGCTCCTTTGGGGGCCCTAAGGTGCGGGCCAAAGCCTCGCATCCGACACTGACACCCGCCCGGCCGGCCCCGGATCCTCGGTGTTCGGAGGGGTGGCCGGGTGCGTAGGGTCGCCCGCATCCCCCTGGTGCCCTCGCCTCCGGTCTACCCTCCCGCCGGGCCGGGCGGGCCGTCCGCCGCCCTCGTACCCGAGGACGACCGGCAGGCGTGGAGGGGGGTGTGGGCCGCCCACGCCGCAGAGAGAGCCGCCGCGGCGGTGTCGGAAGCCGGGTGATACCCGGCCGGGGGATCCGGGGGGTGTGGCCCGACGTCGGCTCTGTGCCTCCCGCCGTGCCGGGCCGCCGCCCGGAAGCGGCGGCCCGGCGGCAGTACTGTGGTGACGCCTGCCGTACCCAGGCCTACCGGGACCGGCGACCAGGGCACGGTCCGGTGGATGACCCGCCAGGTCTGCGGCCGGATCACCGATCGGGTGTTGGTCAGCCAATGTCCGTGTTGGAGCCGCTGCCGAGGATGCGGATGGCGACGTCGTCCACGTTCACCAGACCGTTCTGAATCTCGTTGTCGTCGTCGTCGTCGTCGCCGCCGCCGCCGCCGCCGCCGGTGCCGGTGCCGGTGCCGGTGGCACCGGCAGCGTGGGAAGGGGGCTTGTGGTTGGCGCAGTTGGTTCCGAAGGCCGGCGACAGGATGTCACCGATGCTCCGGCGGAAGCCGGCGCGGCGGCTGCGGCCAGTGCCGCCGCCGCACCGGCCGTGAGTACGAACGTCGTGGCTGACTTGTATGTGGTCACCCCTGGAGAACGATCTCCGGCAACAGCCAGTGCGCACCCGAATCGCTCCGGCCGGGTGTCACCGGGCCCAGCCGATGCCGAGGTCGGCCAGGCGCTGCTCGCCGTTGAGGCCGCCCGCCGGCTGCGAGACATGAGCGTCAGCCACTGGGGGTTTTGGGTGATCAGGCCCGGGTGCTCCACGCCGTCGCGGCCCGGCGGTGAGTGTCACCAGGTGACGGGCAGTGTGCGGGGGGCGCGTGAGGTCCGGCCGGTCTTCCACTGGGCGGGGCCGGCGGCGCGCAGGCCCGGTCGTAGGCGGGTGAGGGCCCTGAGGGATTCCTGGAGCTGGACGCGGGCGAGCTGTGCGCCGACGCAGAAGTGGGCGCCGTGGCCGAAGGCGAGGTGAGAGGGGGCGGCGCGGGTGAGGTCGAGGAGGTCGGGCGCGCGGTACACGCTCTCGTCGTGGTTGGCGGAGGAAGTGAGTGCGAGGACGGCGTCGCCCTGGGCGACGGTGATCCCGCCCAGGGCGACGTCCTCGGTTGCCACGCGGATGTTCGCCCCCATGCTCGCTTGCGCGTAGCGAAGGAGTTCTTCGACCGCGTTCGGGATCCGGTCGGGTTCATCGCGCAGGAGCATGTACCGGTCGGGTTGTTCGAGCAGGAGGTGGACCAGTCCGGCCAGCCGGTCCGCGGTGGTGCCGTAGCCACCGGCGAGGAGGACCACGCAGAAGGAGATGAGTTCGCCCTCGCTGAGTCGGTCGCCCTCGTCGCGGGCCGCGATGAGCACGCTGAGCATGTCGTTGCCGGGGTGGGATCGTTTGGCGGCAACCAGGCGGGCGAGATAGTCGGTCATCTCCTCGACGGCCGCGCTCACTTCCGCGTTCGTGGCCGTGACGCTGCGCATCACTTCGTCCCAGGCGTCGAGCCGGTCGGCGTCCACCCGCGGTGTGCCGAGGAGGTCGCAGATCACGGCCAGGGGCAGTGGGCGCGTGAAGTGGGTGACGAGGTCCGCGGGACGCTTGGCCGGTTCCATGGCGGCGAGGAGCTCGTGGGTGAGAGCGGTGATGTCCTGGCGCATGGCTTCGGTTCGGCGGACTGTCAGGGCCGGAGAGATCAGTCTGCGCAGGCGAGAGTGGTCGGGCGGATCGCTGGCGAGGATCGAGTCGGGCAGGACCGTGGCGCGGCGCCCCGCGGTCGGTGGCGCGGTGGCAGGACCGCTTTGGGCCTTCTGTTCTCGGGGGGCACGGGTGCGGCTGAACCGCGGGTCGGCCAGTACCTTGCGCACGTCGGCGTTCCGTGTGACCAGCCAGGCGGTACTGCCACTGGGTAGCCGGACCCTGACGACGGGTCTGTCGCGCCGCAGGTCGGCCAGCTCGGGGAGTGGGGCGAGGCCGTCGGTGTGCGGGAAGGGAAACGGCAGCGGGCCGTCAGGGCGGCTCATGTGATGCTCCATCCGTGCGGTGAAGCGGGGCGGTCAGGGCCGTTCATAGAGGGAGACGTGGTAGGCGCTGTCCTTGGTGAAGGGCCCGCCCGCCCAGCCGCCCCAGCGCTCGCGCAGACGGAGACCGGCCTGTCCTGCCATCAGGTCCAGTTCGCCGTGGCCCGCGTAGCGGAACTCGACCCGCAGGTGGCGGGTGCGGCCATCCTCGTGGATGACGTAGTGGGAGCGGTAGCGCTGGGCGGAGGGGTCGAGGCGCCGATGGCACAGCACGAGGTGGTCCTCGTCCTCGGAGACGACTTCCGATCCGCCGGCGGCCCGGGCGAGTGCCTCCGGGACGTGGGAGTCGAAGACGAAGAGGCCACCCAGGGAGAGCCGGCGGGCCACGTTCACGAAACACCGGGCCTGGCTCTCCTGGTCCCGCAGTTCGAAGAAGGTCCCCGCCGCCAGGTACACGAGGCTGAAACTCCCGGTGATCGGGACCTGGGAGAAGTCCCCGAGGGTGACGGGGACCTCGGCCCCCGCGGGTTTGGCACGGAGCCGGCCGATCATGGCTTCGGAGCCGTCGATGCCGTGCACGTCGATGCCGCGGGCGCGCAGCGGCAGGGCGATCCTTCCGGTGCCGATGCCCAGTTCCAGTACGGGTCCGGCCCCGGCGAGTGCGGCGAGTGCGTCCACCGTGGTGCCGCTGATTCCGGGCTTGCCGAAGAACCGGTCGTAGTCGTCCGCGAACTCGGTGGCGTAGTCGGGCCGGGAGGGCTTCGGCACCATGGGGCTCCTATCCGAAGGGGTGGGGGTGGGGGTGGGCGTGACTTGAGGCGGGTTCGAAACCCGCAGTCGGAGGGCCTGGCGGCAGCGGCAGTGCTCCAGGCGCCACGACGCGCACCACGCTCACTCCGGCGTCGCGGGCCGGGCCTCCGTCAGTCTCCACGAGGACCACATCGCGGCCTGTGTGCCCGGCCAGAACGTCGAAGGGATCAACCGGCGCAGCCTCTGGGGCGGGGCGTGTGGCCACACTGGTGGCCCCGGCCACCTTCCACAGGTTCAGACTGTCCTGCCGGTGGTACGCCCACAGAGCGTGCTGCACAGCGGTTCTCGGAGGGCCATCGCCCCGCCACCGCTCCCAGGTGGCGCGGGCCACGACGCTGCTCATGCTCCACCGCACCATGAGGGCTTCGTACACTGCCTTCTCGACGAGCGACTCGACCGTGTCCGGTGGCCCGCAGCGCGCCCCGAACGTCTGTTCCGTGCCGTCCGGCCGGTGCAGGCACACGACCACGCACTCGGCGCCGGGCGGTGCGGGCACAGCGAACGCGGTGGCCACCAGCCCTTGGGCCTCGAAGAGATCGCCGAGCGGCCCGGCGGGGGCCGCGGCCAGTGCCCGGGGAGGCAGACTGGAGAGCCCGTACCAGCTGCGCCGGATCAGATCCCGCTCCAGGACTTCCCAGGCGGCATGGCGGGCAGCGGACCGGCGGTCGGTGTGCGAGGCGAGTCCGGTGGAGCCGGCCGAAGGCAACGCCGCGCAGCCGGGCGGTGGACGGTGCTGAAGGAAGACGCTGCCCGCCGCGACATACACCGGCCTGCCGGCAACCGTACGTCCACGCACCCACAAGCGCCGACTGTCGGACCTGACCGATGGCACTATGACGGCCCGCGCCATGCCCCGCAGCTCGGCGGGTGTCGCCACGACCTCGCCGCCCGCCTCGGCCGCCCGACCGGCCATCACGTTCCCGATCCGCTCCAGGAGTTCCCCCCGCGCACCGCGCATGACCTGCTCCCGGTCGTGCCCGGCGGCACTGCCGACGATCACACGGTCCCCGTCAGCCGCACTGGTCCCCTCGAAGGCGGCCGAACGGGCGGCGACGCGCGCCAGCAGGACGTCCGGGTGGCCGGGATACGGAGCGAAGACCTGCGGCGTCCAGGCGTTCACCCGCGCCCTCCCAGCACGCTCGCACACTCCTCCAGTACCCGCCGGCCGCGCCGGGTGAGGCTGTCCGCGTGCGCGTCCAGGGTGCGGACGGCCATCGCACCGCCCTCCGCGAGCTTCGCGTGCCGCTGGGACGCCGCCGCACCCGCCACGGTAAGCCGCCGGTAGAACAGCACGCTGCGAGCCAGCACGACGGCCTGTTGGAAGAGCCCGCTCAACGGGCGGAGATCGGACCGCAACGGTGTGGCCACCAGCAGTCCGCCCGATCCGCCCGGGCGCGCCCCGCCGCCGGCGGTGGCTCCCGGGTCGGGCAGCAGGAACGGCTCCAGCGAGGCGGCCGCGTTGCACCGGGTGTGCGCGCCCTCGTGGACCAGAGCCTCGGCGCAACGCACCGGCCCCGGCAGTCCGTTCGCGCCTTCCCTCAGCCGGGTCCGATTGACGAGGACGGCTCCGTGGACGGTGAAGTCGGTGAATCCCTCGATGGCGTGGCCGTCCAGCAGGGCGACCTCGACCACCGTCTCCCGCATCTCCGCGGCGCCCTGCGGCCAGACCTCCTCCAGCAGGGCCAGCGCCTCCTCCAGCACCCTTCGCTCGCCGGCCTGCCAGCCGGCGACCTCCGAGCCGGCGGGTCGCCCTCGGACGTCGGCCCGTACCGGCACGGAGCGCAGGGCACGAGCCAGGCTGCGGCTGAGGTGGTCCTGCGGATCCACGGGCGCGCACATCGGCGCGGGGCCCACGGCCAGGCGTGTCTGCAGTTCCCGTATCCGGTCCGCGCCGAGAGGACCCGACCGCAGATCCCGCTGCACCGTGTGGACCACTTCGACGACGGCGGGCCGGTGCAGCGCCTGCGCCGGGGGCAGCGGCAGCTCGGCCCGTTCGAGCACCAGGCCCATGCGGCGGGTCAGTGCACCCCGGTCAGCGGCGGCCTGCCGGGCGTCCGGCTCCACCTGCATGCCGTACTCCTTTCTGAACAGGGAGGTTGAGACGTGCGGGTGCGGCGGGCCAACCGGCCCGCCGCACCCGCACAAGATCGCGCGCCGACTGCTACTCCGGGACGTCGACCATCAGGGCGAGCTCGGGAAGCTCCTCTGCCTCGACCTCTTCGATGTGGTGGATCTCCTCGTTCATGACGGAATCCCTTCATCTCGCCGACCCCACCGCTTCTCGGCAGGTATCCACCGGCAGCACCATCGTTGGCGAAAGGAAGGTCACTGCCAATGACGGCCCGTGCCCGGACGTGGATACCGGCCCAGGTCGGGCAGGGCCTGATACAGGCTTGCGTCGACCCCGGGACGAGGGCCTTGTCGATAGACCGGGCCATCGGCGCAGATGGCAACGGGAGGGCCTCAACCCGGTCACCAACACACAGCTCGTGGCAACAACGCCCATTCAGCCCGGCCATTCCTCCGCGCCCCCACCAGATTGTCCGGAAACCGAATGACCTCTCAGTTCCGCCGTTCCCGGTCGACTGCTATGAGCGGCATCCCGCTCACATGCCCGGCCGCCACTGCCCGGTCCTCGGCCGCGTAGTCGAAGGCCGACCTCCCCCAGCGTGCCGCGAGACGAGGAAAGACCTTCCGCCAGTCCCAGCTCCCGGTCGCCTCCATCAGCCACGCCACGGTGTCAGGCAGCGATCCGGCATAGTCGTGCACGGGCTGATGGCCGAGCTCCCGCTCCGCCCTGGCCGTATCGAGCACCAGCGGGTGGGCGAGCGACCACGGCGTCTTCGTGCGGACCAGCGATTACTACAAGATGTACCCCGGCAAGGCGTCGTCCGACCTGCACGATCTGGCCGGACATGACGGTGGCCCGGCGCGCAGGGACATCGACCTCAACGACGACGTTTCGAGTGTGGTTCTCTCGGACTGACCCGGGAAGGCGCTCACCGTACGCGGTGGGCGCCTCTTCCGTGTGGGGGAGTGGGGAGTTGGGATTGGAGTTGACCCGCTCGATTCCGTATTCGGCGTATGCCAGGGCCTGACTTGCTCGCTCTCGTTCCCGGCGGGGCGGTCCAGGGCTGGTGCGGGTCAGGGTTACCCCTCATGGCGGCGGGGGAGTGATCTCCATCGGTTGATCAGCATCATGAAGCGAGGACGGAAGCCACGTGAGCAATCGGCAGACCGGCACGGTGAAGTGGTTCAACGAGGAGAAGGGCTTCGGGTTCATCACCCCGCAGGGTGGGGGCGACGACCTGTTCGTCCATTTCAAGGCGATCGAGAGTGACGGCTTCAAGAGCCTCAAGGAAGGCCAGACCGTCAGTTTCGTGGCCGAGCGGGGCCAGAAGGGCATGCAGGCCGCGGAGGTCCGCCCCGAGTAGGCCGCGGTGCGAGCCGGTAAGGCGGTCGCCAGCACCCCGCCGCGACTGGCGTTCCGCAGGTCGAAGCGGGTGTTCCGGAATTCTGGGACAGCCCCTAGAAAAGGCCGGTGGACGTGTACTGCGTGAGGTTCGCAAGGATCTCGCGCAGCCACGGGCTGCGAACGGCTGGTAGCCGGACCAGGGTGCTCGCGCACGGCTTGGTCGTGCTGGTTCTGGAAGGACTGGGGGCGGGCGCACAGCTCCCTGCCGAACTCCGTCTCCGCCGCCTGGAGCTGTGCCCGCGCCGAAGCGCGTGAGTTCGTGAATTCTCGGACAGCTCGCGGCATCAACCCGCGCGTTGAGTAAACTGGGGCACGTGCGTGGAGCTGTACGCGCCCGGCGAGGCCGTCGTCTCGGGGAAGCTCGGCGGCGGCTCGATCGCCCTGGACGGCACCTCCATGGCCGCCCCGCACGTGACCGGAGCCGTCTCCCTCTACAAGCAGGCACACCCCGCCGCGACTCCGGAAGAGCTCTTCGAGTGGCTGGACGAGGAGGCCACCACGGACACGCTGCACAAGCTCAGCAAGTCGAGCCCGGACCAGGTTCTGTTCACCGGCGGTCTGTAGCCGCCGGTGCCACTCGTACGACCGGCACCCCGGACGTAGGGGGAGTCCCCGATCGACGGATCGGGGACTCCCCGTCCTCCGCTGAAGGCCCGTTGTTGCCTGTGTCCCGTGGTCGCCCCGGGTCCCGCGGCCGGTCCGGCCCCGAACACCGGCAGGACTGGGCGGCGCAGGCCGCCCCCCCCTCGGCTCCCGGGAGGCACGCGCGGGGACCCCTCACCGCTCCAGGCTGTTCCAGAGTGCGCAGTGGTGTGCGGAGTAGGCGTCGACGGGACGGACTGCGCCTGGTCCGGGAGCCAGGGACTGCACCGGCCATGCAGCCTGGGACCCCGGTCGGAGCGGGGACCAGCGCGGTGCGCCGGAGGAGTTCGGGTCGCCGGTGCGCGCGAAGCGCGTCCAGTAGTCCACCATCCGGTCCGCCAAGGCGCGCTGTGCGTCGGTCAGGGGCCGTTCGGTGGGGAGGGAGGAGAACAGGAACGGCATCTCGAAGCCGTGCGCCGCACCGTAGGAGAAGTCCGGGTTCGTGGGCAGGCCGGCGAGCACCGGGGCGTCCGGATCGCTGAACTCGTAGCCGTAGAGAGGGAGGCCGGGAGCACGGGCGGCGATGGCCCGGCCGGCTTCCAGTGTGGTGCACGTGAGCGACCGGTCGGTCAGCACCGCGGCCCAGGCGATCGCGGGCGTGGGGTGCTGGGATGCCGGATACCGGGCCTCGACGGCCGGGGCCGCCTTCCCGAAGGCGTCCACCAGACGGGCACGGTAGTCGTCCTCGGTGCGGAGCGGGAACATGGCGAGCGTCAGGCCGACGAACATCCGCATCTCGTCGTGGTTGGTGCCCAGGATGACCGGTACGCGGTGGAAGCGTCCCGACCTCAGGGCCTGGTCCGGTGCCTCGGGCAGCAGGGAATTTCCGAAGGCGGGCCGGTTGAAGGACTGCATCAACTGTGCGGTCGCAAGGCGATCCGTGCCCTGCTCGCGCAGACACGCCAGCACCTGCTCTCCGCTGCCCGACGTACAGCCCAGTTGCCGGGCGGCTTCCTCACCGGCCGTGCGGACGTCACTCTGCGCCGCGAAGGGCTCGTACGCCGGGGTTCCGGGAGCAAGTGCCCCGCGGGGGAAGGACATCATGCAGGAACCGCTCTGCAGCACGGCCCGCTGGAAGAGTCCGGCGCTCGTCGGCGACGTGAGGTGCGCACAGAGGCTGAGGGCGCCCGCGGACTCGCCGAACAATGTCACGTTGCCGGCATCACCGCCGAAGCTGTTCGCGTTCGCCCGGACCCAGCGCAGCGCGGCCTGCTGGTCCGCGAGTCCGAACGGCGGGGCGGAACCCAGACCCGGGTGGCCGAAGTAACCGAAGATCCCCAGACGGTAGTTGACCGTGACGACGATCGCGTTCCCGCGGACGGCGAGCTGCTCCGCGCTGTAGTCGCTGCCGGAACCGCCCAGGAACGCGCCGCCGTGCAGCCACACCAGCACGGGCCGCTTCTGTCCGGCCGCCTTTGACGCGGGCATGGTGACGTTCAGGTAGAGGCAGTCTTCCGAGCCGAGGACGGCGTCGGCGCCCGGCGTCGGCATCTGCACACAGCGTGGGGAGGCCGTCGTCGCGTCGCGGACACCCTGCCACGGGGTCGCGGGCGCCGGAACACGCCAGCGCAGCGGTCCGGTCGGCGCTGCGGCGTAGGGGATGCTGCCGAAAGTGAGGTGTGAGCCGTGCGTCGCACCGCGTACCAGTCCGTGGTCGGTCCGCACGACGGCGTCGCTCCGCCCCGCTGAGGGGAGGGAATCGGAAGGCGCGCCTGTTGCGGGCATGGCCGTGGCCGTCAGGAGAGCCACCGCGCACAGGACGGGGAAGAGGACGGTGCGGAGCCAGGCTCTTCGGCCGGGGCGCAAGGTCGTCATGGTCGGGGACATGCGTAACCACCCTTCTGTACAGGGGACGAGGAGCAAGACACCGCTCGGTCCGGAGCGGTGTCCGAGTGCCGGCTACCGGTGCTAACCGTCGTGGCCGGTGCCCCATACGCTAGGACCTCCCGTGCGCTGGAGGTTCAAGAGGTTGTGACGCAGGACACATGGAGCATCGGTGAGCTCGCGGCCGGTTCGGGGGTTCCGGTGAAGACCCTTCGCTACTACTCGGACAGCGGTCTGCTGCCCGTGGCCGCCCGCAGCGCGGGTGGTCACCGGCGCTACGGTTCCGATGCGTGGGAGCGGATACGGCTCATCAGACGCCTGCGGGCGCTGGACACCCCGATCGCGACCATCACGCAGGTGGTCACCGGTGAGAGCTCGCTCGGTGAACTGGTGGCGGGCGAGCTCGAACTGGTGCAGGAACGGCTGACGGAACTGCGATGGCGCGAGGCCACGCTCAAGTCCCTGGACGACTGTGCGGGCGAGGAACGGCTCCGGCGTCTGGAGATCCTCTCCCGCGTGCAGCGGCTCCCGCAGGCACACCGCACCCTCACCGACCACTGGCATGGCGAACTGTCCGGAGCCATGCCCAAGCAGCGACTGGACATGATGATCGCCATGCTGGCGCCGGCTCCGCCGCAGGATCCCGACGCCGCGTCGGCTCTCGCCTACGCCGAGCTCCACGTGCTCATCTCCGCCCCCAGCTTCACCCGTTGGACACGGGACTACGATGAGGAGATGAGGGACGGCCCGGCCTTCTACGCGGAGATCGACGAGGCGGCCGCCCTGACGGCCGCTGCCTTGGCGCAGGGACTGTCCCCCCGTGCCGGGGACGCGGTGAACGCCTTCGTCTCCGCCCACGCACGGGCCCGGCGGGAGTCGGACGCTCCCGCCTTCCGCGCGTACCTGCACGGGCTCGTGTCGAGGTCCTCCGGCTTCGACCCGCGCCTGGAACGGTATTGGGGCCTCGTCGGAACCGCCACACGAGGCCGTGTGCTGAACATGACGGTGGCCCACCGCTGGCTGACCGACGGGCTGGCGATGTCCATGGCCGGTCCGGCTGGACCGGTCGCGGGGGTCAGGGGGGTCGCGGGGGTCGCGGGCTAACGGTCCCCGCGACCGGGGGCCGGCTTGGTCCGCGGTCGCGGGCGTTCGCCCTGTGGCCAGAACAGGACCAGGTACTCGACCGGCTCGCCCTGGCCGGCGTTCGCCACCCGGTGCGGGGTGCGGGTGTCGAACTCGGCGACCTCCCCGGCGGCCAGGACGAGATCCTGGCCGCCCAGCGCAAGCCACAGCCGCCCGTACAGCACGCACAGCCACTCGTAGCCCTCGTGGGAAACCTGCCGGTGTGAATGGGTGCGCCGGTGACAACGGGTGGGCGTCGGCAAGGGTGTGAGTGCTCTCCCTGCTCATGGGGCGCAGCGGTAGTGATCATGGCTGTCACGAGATGACCAAGCTGCTGTTGTCGGACGCCTATCACGAGGAGGGGCGGCTGCCATGGGCGTGCCTGTTCACACCGACCCGGCGGCTCAACGCGCCCATGTAGCGGCAGGCCGCCCCGTACCGCCTGCCGCCGGCTGCATCGACGGGCGTTCCCCGGCCGGGGAGCGCCACGGCAGCCCCGGGTCAGCCGCCACCCGAGTTAGCCGAGGCCGAACCTCCGGAGAACCAGGTCGAGTGGGACCGCGGCTCATCGCGCGTGCTGTGCTCGGTGCGCAGGTCCACCACGACCGCGGCCGGGCCGAGTAGGGCCTCCAGCGCGTCGGCGAGCCGCTGCGGGTCGCCGCCGAACGGGAGCGGGTCGAGCCGCTCCCGGCCGTCCCGCAGGACGAGTTCCAGCGCGAGCGTGGAGACGGCCGGCTTGCGGTCCCCCTGGTACGGCTCCACCACCTTGTGCGTCAGCCGCACCTCGCGCAGGGTGTCGACGGGCAGCCAGTCGTCCGGCCCGGCACCCCGGACCAACCGCAGGGACGCGGGCACCCCGGCCGGCGCGAACTCCACCCGCAGGATGTCCCGGGCCCGGGAACAGGCCAGCGCCAGCCAACCGAGCAGGTACTCCAGCCCGGCGATCACCCCCACCACCACGAACACGGTCGACGCCCGCGCCCCGGCCAGCGCCATCCAGAAGGCGACGACCAGGGTCGGCACGCCCAGAGCGAGCGGAGCGAACAGCGCCGACCCCGCCGAGGTCAGCGCGTTCCGCGCCGGCCCGGCCGGGCCGGCGCGCAGGACCAAATCCGTCGAGTCGGGGCCTTGTCTCAGCAAGGGATCGGTGGCCATGCCTCCAGCGTAGGACCGGTCCGCAAGAGCGCCTCGACCCCATTCGGCCGATGAGACACAACTTCTGACGCCCCGTATCCCCCAGCCAACGGGCGCGGCGGTCTCTCAGGGCTCGAACCACTGCGTCGCCCTACCCGTCCTGCACACCTGGGCCGCTGCCGGCCTGAGCCTGCGCGAGGTCACCCGCGATCACATGACGACCGAACCAGGTAACCGCCACGGTCACCAAGCCCGCGGCGTCCACCACCCGCCTGCCGCGCGCGTCTTGGATCTGGTGGAGGGCTCCTTGAAGGCGGTCGCTGGGCAGCGGGGTGGGGAGCCGGACAGGGTTGGACGGGGAGAGTCCTGCCATGGGGTTGTGGAAGATCATGTAGGGGCCACCCTTGGCCCGGTACATGCGGACTCCGTTTATCCCCGCACTGAGCGTGTCCCCCGCTGGCCATGTCCCCCAGCAGAGCCGCCGGAACAGCTGAGGGTATCGCGGACGGCGCGGACCCTGGTGTCGTATTCGACACCACTGAACAGTACTGCGACGTGGTCAGCATCACACCCGATCAGGTCAGATGTGCTCCAGCTCGGCGACGGCGGTGGCCCGTGTGCGGACCCGAGAGGCCCGCCCGGGTGAATGCGGCCACTTCTGGACGGCGCCGACGGGGCCGTCCACCCTCCGGGCCGGCCGCGGGGTCTCGCGTTCTGGACTCAAATCTCGCCAACCTGAGGCTCGTTCCGGGCCACACCCTTGACGGCCGCAGCCCGGAGGAGAAACGTCACCCGCAAATCCGCGCAATCACCTGGACAAGGGAGACGGCCGTGACGCTACGGTTCGGCGGGATGGACCCCAACACCACCGGCGGCGGCTCGCCCACCGTGTGGGTGGACGACGAGACGCGGGAGCTGGTGATCCAGGGGTGGGTTCCGAGCGAGGAGTTGCTGGCGAAGATCAGCACGACCGAGTGGGTACCGGGCCACGACACCGGCATACCCGAAGGCGAGAACGTGACCCGTATGCCGCTTCGTATGGCCGCGATCCTGAGGAAGGCTCTCGATGACGCAGAACGCGCCGGACTTCTCTGAACTCCTGGGCTCCGCCCGGCACACGGCAGCCCACCTTGAGATGCGGGACGTCTACAGCGTGGGCGAGGAGATCGCCACCTTCGACCGGTTCCTGGCCACCGGCGAGGCAGACCTGGACCCGGAGTCCCCGCTCTGGCTGGGCTGGACGCCGATCGCCCGCGAGGCTGTCGGCCGGGGCGTGGCCATGCGACGGGCCCGGATCGTCTCGGAGCCGGTCACCGACTACATCCGGTACGAGCACGCGCTGACCCCCGTCAACATCGCGATCGGTGAAGACGTCCGCTGGCTCCCTCGCCGTCGCGCGTCGGACATCGCCTTGCCAGGGAATGACTTGTGGCTGATCGACAACCGCCTGGTCATGTTTCATTTCTGGACCGGTGAAGGCGACTGGGCCGGCCACGAGTTCACCGAGGATCCCGCTGTGGTGAAGATGGTCACCGATGCCTTCGAAACGGTGTGGGAGCGCGCCGTCCCCCACACCGAGTACACCGTCTAACCCGACCCGACGGCCCTCCATGCCCTCCTCCCCCTCCTCTCGTGCGCAGGCGGCCCGCGAAGCCCTCGCCGTGCGCCTGGCCCACATCCGCAAAGACGCCGGTCTCACCGGGCGGGAGCTGTCCGCCCGGTGCGGCTGGCATCCTGCGAAGACGACCAGGATCCAGAAGTCCGAGATGGCGCCCTCGGACGCGGACATCCGCGCCTGGTGTGCCGTCTGCGGCGCCGAGGACCAAATCGGCGACCTGATCGCAACCTCCCGCGTCGTGGACTCCATGTACCAGGAGTGGCGCAAGCTGCACCGCAACGGAATGCGCACGGCCCAGGAGGACTGGACCACCCGGCATGAGCAGACCGAGCTGTGTCGGGTGTACGTGTCGAACGCTGTGCCGGGATTCCTCCAGACCCCCGCGTACGCCACAGCGCTCATGCAGGCGATCACTACTTTCCAGGGCACCCCTGACGACGTCACCGAGGCGGTAGCCGCCCGCGTCGCACGCTCCCGGTTCCTGTACGAGGGCGGTCACCGCTTCGTCGTGGTCATGGAGGAGTGGGTCCTGCGCGCCCACTTCGGCGGTTCGGAGACGATGGCCGCACAGCTTCGCCACCTCCTCACGGTGCAGCCCCTTGCGTCGGTTTCGCTGGGCATCATCCCGATCACCGCACAGCGCGTCATCTGGCCGCTGGAGGCGTTCTACCTCTTCGACGACCGCCAGGCCGCCGTCGAAACCCTGACCGCCGAGATCAACGTTTCTCAGCCCCGTGAACTCGCGGACTACGCGAAGGCGTTCGCCGGCCTGGCGAGGATGGCCGTCTACGGCGATGCGGCGCGGGCCCTGATCGAGAACTCGATCGACGCCTGCGGGTGAGATTTCGCAATTACGCGCAACTGTATTGAGGCCAACTCACATCCTTCCCTACGGTGATGGAACGTCACTCGGGGTGGTCATCAGCCCCCGGGTGACTCCCCAGCAGCGGGCCGCCGGGCCCTGACGCCGTGCGGCCCGCTGCCCTCCACAGCAGGCAAGGAGTGACGTCCCATGCCCCAGCAGCCTCTCCCGCACAGGCCATTGGCCCGCCAGCTCGCCGACCAGCCCGCCGCGGGGGACAGCGAACGTGATAGCCCCGACCTGAGCCCCGGCCTGCTCGCCCGCTCGGATCAGGGCCTTGCCCGGTTCGCGGCCAGTATCGAAGACCAGCCGGACGACGACCGCTGACCGTGGACCGCTTACCCGGCCGCGACCCGTGGGGCTGGCGTCAGCAGCTAGCTGTCCTGCTCTACGTCCTGGCCGTCAGTGTCCTCGTCATCACGCTCGCCATCGCCGGGACCCCCCGCTCATGATCTCCTCGCCCCGGTGATCTCGCAGGCTTCAGCGGTGGTGGGGGCACTACTCCGCCCGACCCTTCCCGGCAGTTGGCGCGGGCGGAGTCGGCGCCGGGAGCTCTCGTCCCCCATGCACCCCCGGCGTCGTCCACGCACCACTCGAACATGATCGAGAGGAGCACCATGCCCATCCTCCTGCCGTTCGCTGCACCCCGCACAGACTGGACCGCGCTCCGTAACTTCGACGCCCTGTATGGACAGTTCCGCGTTTCTCTCACGCCCCGGTGCAACGTGGCCTGCTGGTTCTGCCACAACGAGGCCGATGTCCCCCCGCCCCTCACCCGCCGCGACCGGACCCAGCAGCCGCGTACCCGCCACTACGGGGCCGACGAGTTCCTGACCGTCATCAACGCCATGCAGGACGCCGGACTGCGGCGGGTGTTCTTCACCGGCGGGGAGCCGCTGACGTCACCCCTCGCCCGTGACGTCCTGACCGGGCTGCGGCCGAGCGGCCCCGACAGCTCGTACACACTGATCACCAACGGCACCCAGGTCCGCACCCACCAGGAATGGCTCGCCCAGACACCGCTCGACACGGTGAAAGTGTCGCTGCACTACTTCTCCGACGAGTCGTTCAAGGCCATCGCCGGGACCCGCATCGGAATCGACTGTGTCCTCGACGGCATCGAGGCAGCCCGCGAGATATTCGAGCATGTCGAGCTGAACTGTCTTCTTCAGAAGGAGAACGCGCACGAGGTCCGCGACATCCTCACCTTCGCCCTCGACCGCCGCATGCCGGTGCAGTTCATCGAGCTGGTGGGTACCGACTTCAACGAGGACCGCGCCAAGTCCGCGGTCCCCGCCGACGACACCATCAGCTACCTGCGGACCCTGACCAGAGACGAGCGGACCGAGATCGCCGGGGTCGGCCAGGGGCGCCGCGTCTTCACCGTGGACGGGGTGGAGATCGACGTCATCCACCGCGACCTCGGCCGCCACCACGTCGGCCAGTGCGGCACCTGCCCCGTCCGCCCGAAGTGCGTCGAAGGATTCTGGGCCCTGCGCGCCGACCACGCCGGCGGCGTCCAGCCCTGCCTCCTTCGCGACGACCTCCGCCTAGACATCAAGCACCTCCTGGACGCCCCGGCCCGCCTCGCCGAGGCCGTCGCCGGACACGTCACGGCCTTCACCGAAGGGACCCTGTGAATCGCATCGCGCTCCTGCCTGCCGCCTTCGAACCCGCCCCGTACGACGAGTACCACGACGCACCCTTCGTTGCCCTGGAAAGCGTCTCCGGCGTCGGGAAGTCCACGCTGACCGCCGAGCTCGCCCACCGCCTGAACGGGACCGGCCTCCACACCCTGGCCCCGCCTCACTCCCGCTGGTCCGACGAAGCCCATCGCATGCGCCCGCTGCCGAACCTGGCGTTCTACCTCTCCGGACTCCTGCACGTCTCCGACCGCATCCGCCGCGCCCTGGCCATCGGCCCCGTCATCGCCGACCGCTACGCGTCCTCGGTCACCGCCTGCCAGGCCGCGATCCACGGCGTCGACATCGCCGAAGTCGATCGCATGATCGCTCCGTTCCGGCCTTACCTCGTCACCCCCGACCACACCTTCTACTTGCGGTGCTCCGAAGCAACGCTGCGAGAGCGCATGGCCGTCAAGGGCGACACCAAGCAGGACGACACCGACCTCTTCGCCATCCCCGGCCGCCTCAAGCAGCTCACCGCGAACTTCGAGGCCGTAGCCAAGGACGACTCCACCGCGATCGTGCTGGACACCGACGGCCTCACCCCTGGCGACGTCGCCGACCTGATCACCGCCCACCTGGAGAGCCACCGTGCTTAACCCGATCGACACCGACAGGGTCATCCGCGACGGCGGCGCCATCGGCCGCTTCCCCGACGAAATCCATCCCGGCGTCGCCTGGTGGATGGCGGCATGCTTCGTCATGACCACCCGCGCCGACCGCCTCGCGGTCGCCCACGACGGCAAGGCCGCCACCGCCGAGTTCTTCGACCGCATGTGCCTGGGCGCCATCAACGTGCAGCACTACGCATGCCTCGTCCTGGACCGGGGGGTCGCCGGCCAAGGCGAACTCCTCGCCACCATGAAGGAGCTGGACCGCGTCCCGGGAATGCGCGTCACCTCGGACCAGGACATCGTCACCATCACCCTCTACGACCGCGACGGCAACCCGCTGACCGAACCTACCGGCCTCCTCGTCATCCGCCGTATGATCGCCGAGGACCGTGTGCCGATCCCCGTCAACGCCGAATGCAAGGGCCGAATCCAGAGCTACGTGGAGGCGGCCGGGTGATCAACGTCGCCGACATCATCGAGTCCGGCACGAGCATCCTCTTCGTCACCCTGGATTCCCTCCGGTACGACGTCGCCCGCGCCACCACCCACGCCGGCCGCACCCCACACCTGGCCAAGCTCCTCCCCGGCGCCCAGTGGGAGGAACGCCGCACCCCGGGTAGCTTCACCCTCCCCGCGCACATGGCGTTCTTCTCCGGCTTCCTGCCCAAGCTCCCGCAGCCCGAGCAGCCCCCGCGGCTGTGGGAGTGCCGCCCGCCGGCGTTCAAGGAAGTGGACCCCGCCACCTTCGTGTTCGACGCACCGAACCTGCTCACCGGGCTCGTCCAGCACGGGTACCGCACCGTGTGCGTCGGCGGCGTCACCTACTTCTCCCGCGAGACCCCGCTCGGCTCCGTCCTCCCGGATCTGTTCGATGAAGATCACTGGCGCCCGGAATTCTGCTCCCCCGAACCCGACTCCACCCGCCACCAGGCCGACGAAGCCCTCGCCCTCGCCCGCAAGTACGAGGACCGGCCGCTGTTCCTGTTCGTCAACATCTCCGCCACCCACGTACCCCACGGCCACTACCTCGGCAACAGCGTCGACAACTGGGCCTCACAAAGCTCCGCCCTCGCCTACGCCGACGAACACCTCGGCCGCCTGGTCGCCAGCCTTACCAGCACGAAACGCTGGCTCGTCATCATCTGCGCCGACCATGGCGACGCCTTCGGCGAAGACGGTTACCACGGCCGCGGAATCGCACACCCCACAGTGATGAATGTGCCGTTCGCCGCCATGCTGCTCTAGTCCTCACTACGCTCGAACCATGGACGCACACCCCGAAGAAATGCGCTCCGCCGCCGTGGTGGTCGCCCGCGACGAGCACGGCCTGGTCGCGCTGCTCACCTCCCGCTTCCCCCGCCACGGAGGCGACTTCCTGTTCTTGCCCGGCGGACGCATGGAGGCCGGCGAAGACCCCGAAGCCTGCGCCCGCCGTGAGCTGCGCGAAGAGGCCGGGATCACCGCCTCCTCCTGGCGCCCGCTCGGCGCGTACGCCATCACCCTCGGCACCACCGCCCGCATTCACCTCTACCTCGCCGAAGGACTGACTCTCGGACCGCAGGAGCTGGAACCGTCCGAAGTGGACTTCAAGCTCACATGGTGGCCTATGGCCGACGCCATCACCGCAGCCACCGAAGGCCGCTTCCTCCTCCAAGGCGGACCCCTCGCGCTCCTCCTCGCCGACCGGACCCGCGCCTGACCCCGCAAACAACGCCGGCTACGTAGGGCATCGAGCAGTTGCGTCAGCGCCTGTCCGCAAAGATGCAGCGGACCGACCCGGACGCCCCGCCGCCGCTTGAGGCTCTGTGCGATGACGTATTGGACATGCTTGGCCCGGGCGATCGGGACGACGACGTTGCTCTCCTTGCTGCTCAGTTCGAAGGCATGACTTCAGAGTGATTCGAGGACGCGCGTATCCCGCCCTGCCTCGGGGACGAACCGCAAACTCGGCCAGTAGGCAACCCGGTGCGGAAGTCGGGATGGAGGCTTTCACGACGACTCGACGGAAACGTCGGCGCTGGGCGGGGGGAGGTGGCGGAGGTCGGTGGTGAAACGGGGGAGGGCCTCGATGGTGGGCACGGTGGTCTCCTCCTGGCAGCACGACGGCGGGCCGTCCAACGCGGGCGAGGGGCTGCAGGCCCCGGTGCCGTCGTGACCGAGCCTTCCGGGAGGAGGGTCGTCCGTCGGGGTGATTCCTCTCGCCGCCTCATGCGAGTCAGGCGGTGGCCAGTTGGGAGGGATGTTCGGATTGAAGGTGTGGGTGAGCGGCCCAGACGTCGCTCGCGTTCTGTGAGACCGTCGGTCGCGGCGGGACGGCAGCCGTCACACGCGCCGTTCGCAGCCGCGGCCGACAACATCCATTCGGGCCACGCCACACGGAAAATGTGCCCTCGCCGGAGGCGCGGCGTACCGCGCGGCCGTGAGCGGGGTCGGTGGGTGGCCGCCGCCTCCGCAACCTGTACGACGCGCCACGTACAGGCTCCCCATCGACCTGCCTCCCCACGGCCAACCCACTGGTCTGGGCGGAGCGGTGAGGCTAGTGACCTGAGTCAGAGATTCGGTGGCAGTAGGCGGCGACTTTGTCGAGGATCTCGTCAGCGGTCTTCGTCCAGACGAAGGGCCTGGGCTGGTCGTTCCAGTCGGTCAGCCAGGCCCGGATGTCGCGTTCGAGTGCCTGGACGGATCGGTGGACTCCACGCTTGAGTTTCTTCTGTGTGAGCTCGGCGAACCACCGCTCGACCAGGTTCAGCCAGGACGCACTCGTAGGCGTGAAGTGCAGGTGAAAGCGCGGGTGCGCCAGCAGCCACTTCTTCACGTCCGGCGTCTTGTGGGTCGCGTGGTTGTCCAGGATCAGATGGACCTGGAGACCGGCCGGGACTTCCTTGTCGAGCTTGGCCAGGAACTTCTTGAACTCGACGGCCCGGTGCCGTCGGTGCAGTGATCCGATCACCTTGCCGGTCGCGACTTCGAGGGCTGCGAAGAGGGTGGTGGTGCCGGCGCGGACGTAGTCGTGGCTGCGGCGCTCTGGAACACCGGGCATCATCGGCAGCACCGGCTGGGACCGGTCCAAAGCCTGGATCTGCGACTTCTCGTCCACGCAGAGAACCAGGGCCTTCTCAGGCGGATCGAGGTAGAGACCGACGACATCGCGGACCTTGTCAATGAAGAACGGGTCCGTCGACAGTTTGAAGGTCTGCGAACGGTGCGGGGCGAGCGCGAACGCCCGCCAGATCCTCGAGACCGTCGACTGCGACATCCCCGTCGCCGCGGCCATCGACCTCGTCGACCAGTGGGTCGCGTTCTTCGGTTTCTCCTCGAGTGTCCTGACGATCACTCGCTCCACATCGGCATCGGTGATCTTCCGCGGTACACCCGGCCGGGGCTCGTCACACAGACCGTCCAAGCCGTGCTCCAGGAAGCGCCGCCGCCAGGTGCGGACCGTGTCCGGAGCGATCCTCAGCCGACGGGACACCTCCATGATCGAGTAGCCGTCTGCGCACTCCAGCACGATCCGCGACCGCTGAGCCAGGGCCTGGGCCGTCGAACGACGACGTAACCAGCCCTCCAGCACAGCACGCTGGGCATCGGTCACCGACAACGGCGGAATCTTCGGACCCGGACGACTCATACCCGAACCAACGACAAACCTCAGACTCAGGTCACTAGTCCCAAGTCTCCGGTCCGCCGCCGCCCCGTTCGACCAGCGGGGACGCGCTGATCTGTTCCGGCTCCCTGTCCAGGCCGGCCCGCCGCAGGAACTCCTGGAGATCCCGCATCGAGCAGGCGAGGCCGAGGATGGTCGAGCTGGCGTGCACCCGCCGCCCACCGGTGGGGTCGGGCCTGGTGATCAAAAACGTGACGAGCCGGTACCTGCCCGGCAACCGGGGATGGACCAAGGTCAAAAGACGCGACACCACCGAGGCGATCATCGGCGCCATCACCGGAACCCTCACCCGCCCCCAACTCCTCATCCTCGGCCGCCACGACACGACAGGCCGGCTGCGCACGGTCGGCCGCACCGTCACCCTGCGCCCGGATCAAGCCCGCCAGGTCGCCGAGCACCTGACCCCGGCAGGCCCCGGGCATCCGTGGGCCGGGGTTCGCTTCGCGTCCGCGTGGGGATCCCGCGACGTCCTCGACGCGGTCCTCGTCCGCCCCGAGCTGATCGCCGAGATCAGCGCGGACCGGGCCGTCGACCACGGCGGCGTCCACCGCCACCCCGTCCGCTTCAAGCGGCTGCGCCTGGACGTCTCGGTGGAGGACGTGGCGGGGTTCGGGCCCGGTCCGGCGGCTGCCGCCGGCTGAGCCGCCGATGTCCTCAGCGCGCGGTGAGAAGTCACCGGCCGGGTGCTGCTCGGTAACGAGCCGATTTCGGCGGTGTTCATCGGCCCGATTCTCACCGGAGTTGTCACCGACTTCATCACCGCCCGGTTCCGGGGGTAATGGAGGGGCTCGGCGCGAGTGAGGCGGTCCTGGTCGTGGTCGTCGGGACGGAACCGGTGGCTTGCCCAGTCGTTGGAAGGCCGGGACACACACCGTCCCGGGGCTCACCCGAGTGCTCCCGGGGCGGCCCCGGGTCCTGACACCTGACACGTTCTGCCCCCGCCTGATCTGCACCGGGGGCGGATGTCACCGCGCGCGGCGGTGTCAGTCTCAGGTGCCAGGACCACCCCCCTGGCGGGACGTCGGGCCGGCGCTCGCGCGTCCCGGCCGGGGCCGTCGCCAGCGCGTGGTGGGCAAGCCGGGCTTGCCCACGCTTGGGCAAGCCCGTGGTCGCCCTGCCCCGCTCCCTGCGATGGACCTCGTGGTGCCCCCTGTGGTGATGGTCTCTGGTCCGGGTGGCGGCGTGAAGTGCCCGCCGACCAGCTGACCTGCGGAAATGAAACTCACCGGTTCTGTAATGGTGACTACGAAACTGGTGAGTTCACCGGTCCGGTCGACTCACCGGTTCCGGCGGGGCCGGGCAAGCCTCGCCGGCCGCCGCCGCTCGGGGTTGTACCGGAGGGGGGCTCCACGGTTGCTTGGAGAGTTGCTCTTGGCGGGGACCGGGAGTGGGACCGGGGGTGGGACCCATCAAAGTAGATGATCTTCTATTTCCCCAGGTCAGGGCCGTGAGTAAGCCCCCTTTGTGCGATCGCCCTCCCAACAGACGCCGTTACGGGGTCACTGACGGGAGTTCCTTCTCCGGCACAGCCATGACGAGTCCCGAGCTGACGGGACGCTTGTCGTTGACAAGAATGAGCCGGTTCCCGGCCCAGGTATCGAGCTGGTCGCATGCCCAGGCGGGGTCATAGGCTGCCGTGGGCAGCTGGGGTATGCGTTTTCGACCGGAGTCATCGAGTCGGTACGGAACCTCGAAGGCCGTGTTCCAGTTGTCCAGGTTCACGCCAAACCGATCTTCCGCTTCTGCTGGGCCGATGCCCAGGTACGGGGCGATCTCCGCCCAGGAGCTGCCTCGCTCGCGCTCGTAGATCACGGCCGAGGTCAGGGCGCGCTCCGCGAGTTCGATGAGTTGGAATGCCTGGCTTACTCGGCCTCCGGGACCGGTGTCAGGGTCGTTCTCGGTGGCGACCAGACCGGCGGCGCCATCCGCAATGTCCACGGCGTGATCGCACAGGACGAGGCGGGCCAGCGCCTGGCGGGTAAATCGGGCACGGTCGGCGTCATAAGGGGTCGTCTCAGTCACCCCCACAGCCTTGCAGGCCGTATCCGCGGCGAGCACCCGATTTCCGCCTCGGACTGGCCTCCGTTTGACGGCTTAGCTGCATGAGGTGTCTTTACTCGTCAGCCGGACGAAGAGGTTGATCTGGCAGGACCGGCTTGGGCGGCCGGCCCTGCGGCGGAGCGTCCCTCACCCCCCGTACGCCAGAGGCCGCTCAGGAACCATTCCTGGCCCCATTGTTTTCAACAGGTCGCCCTGGCCCCACTGGATGGGCTGCGGGTGGGAGTGTGGCGTGATGGAGCGTGGGGCGGGGCCGTGGGTGTACGGGTGGGAGCCGGGGGAGCCGGCGGGGCCGTCGGCCGGGCACGGGTACGTCGAACTGGTGGGTGGCTCGCTCGATGGTCAGCTGCTCGACGTGACCGGCTGGACGGCTGCGGATCGGGTGGGAGGCGCGCTCCTGATCGCTGATCTCGGCCTGCACGGGCCGGGCGGCTATGCCGATTACGCCCCCGACGACGATGACGTCGGCGGCCCGTTCCGGTGGCGTGGCGACACGGCCTGAACCTCCGGCACCTTCCTCGGCGGAGGGGGGAAACATCGGGGGAATTATGGGGGGAACCTAGTGGGGGAAATGGAGGGGGAACCTAGAGGGGGAACCTAGTGGGGGAAATGGAGGGGGAACCTAGAGGGGGAACCTAGAGGGGGAACCATGGGGGGAGGCCGGCTTCGGTGATGTTCCGCGTTTTGGCTGGTCAGGTGCCGTTCTGCGGGTGGTGACTTTCCGGACTTTCTCTTTGTGGGTGGTTGTAGGTAGTTGATTGGTTGTTGGTTGGTGGGGTTGTGGTGGTGCTGGCTTCTGGATCTGTTTCGGTGGCTGGGTTTGGTCTGGGTTCGTCGGTGGGTTTGGCTTCGGGGTGTTGGTAGGCGGGTTGGGTTGGTGTGGGGTGGCTTTGGTTCGGGTCTGGGTTGGTGGTTGGGGTGTTGGCGGTTGGTTCGTTGGGTTGCCGTTCGGCTGGTCCTCGGTCTCCTGGGCGTCAGTGCCTTCGGTTGGGGCTGTAGGGCTTTCTGATCGGTGTGTGACGAGCAGTCGCAGCCGGGGCGGAGGGCTGTGTTGACGCGGGAGTTGGGCCTGGCGGATGGTTGAAACCGACCGGCCGTCGGGGTGTCCTCGCTTAAAGTTCTACTCATGAGTAACTTAAGTGGTGGTAGCGATACGAGCGCCGTCGTGGGCGCCGATGGGCTGCGGCGCGGCGTGCCCACCTTCGTCCTCGTCCACGGCGCCGGGAGCAACTCCTACGGATGGTCTTCCGTCCTGCAGGAGCTGGGCACGCGAGGGCACCGGGCGGTCGCGGTGGACCTGCCCGGGCACGGGCCGGGCGCCTACTTCCCGGTCTCTTACCAGAGCCCCCAGGACCCGGAGAGGCTGCGCACCGAGCCCTCTCCGATCGCCGCGGTGACACTGGAGGACTTCGCGGCGCACGTCGCCGACGTGGTGCGCGCCGTGCACCGCAACGGCCCCGTGATCCTGGTCGGCCAGAGCCTCGGCGGGGTGACGGTGAACGCGGTCGCCAACCAAGTGCCCGAGCTGATCGCCCACTTGGTGTACGCGTCCGCCTATTGTCCGACTCGGCATGCCTCGGTGACGCAGCTGATGACGACCCCGGAGGCGTCCACCAGCGCCCTGTTCCGTCTCCCGGCCGTCCCGACACCTCCGGAGCTCGGCATCAACCGGGTCAACTGGCGCTCGGGCGACCCCGCCTTCTTCGCGGCGGCGAAGGAGGCGCTGGGCAGCGACCTGCCGGACGCCGAGGTGCGCGCGCTCCTGAACACCCTGGAGCCGGACGAGTCCGCGGCGATCGGCACCGCCGACGCCCGGGGGCTTCCGGACAGGTGGGGGCGGGTGCCGCGCACGTTCCTGCGCTTCACCGAGGACCGCGCCATCCCGCCGGCGCTGCAGGACCTGATGATCCGGGAGGCGGACGGGACGACACCGCACAACCCCTTCCGCGTACGGTCCTTGGCCGCGCCCCACATCGGCCCGCGGGACGTGGCCGTCTGGGGGGACGAGCTGGAGCTGGTGGCCGGGATGTGCCACTGAGGTGACGGATCCCCGGGCGGGGAGGGGCCCCGCCCGGGGGGTGGTCCGACGCCCCCCTCCTGAGAGGGGTCCTCCCGCCAGTTGGTGGTGGGCTTGCCCTGGTGTGAGTGGGTGATCGCGGCGACCACCCGAGGGTCGGCCTGGCCGAACACCGACCGCTCCCGCTGCCTGCGGCCGTCGACGAGCCCCCACACTCCTTCCTCGCGGTAGCGGGCCCGCATCCTGCGCACCGCGGCCACGCTGACCGCATGGCCGGCCGCGGTCAGTTCGGCGGCCTTGGCCGCCTCCCGCTCGCCGAGCGAGTGCACGGCCGGGTCGTATCCGGGCCGGGGCGGCCAGTCCTGGCGAGGGCCGACGTGCCCGGTCTCGACTTCCAGGATGTGCCGCTCCCAGGCCAGGGCCTTCTCACGGACTTCGGTGCCGAGCCCGTCCAGCGGGCCGTGGACAGGTACTCGCCGGCGTGCGGAGTGGGGTTGGTCCAGGACGTCGAAGTCCGGAGCTCCGAGGACCTGGGTGAGCAGCAGGACCCGCACGCCGGCGTCTTCCTCGGCGAGCAGCCGGCAGCGAGGCCCGTCGAGGCCGGCCAGGACATGGATCCGGTCCTCGAACCGGATCCGGTCGCCGACCTTGACGACGTCCACCACCCGCTTCATCGTTGCCCTCCCAGGCGTCGTCCGGTAGGGCTGGCTGTCAGGAGGGTTTCCTCGTTCAGGGGACGGTTCCAGTCCATGGTCAGCAGGCTGTGCCACAGCTGGTGGTAGACGGCCGGGAGCGTCGCGATCGGGTCCCCGAGCCGGAGCGTCCCCGTGCCCAGCGCGGTGGGCACGGGGAATGCCCGCCGCAGCCGGGCGGCGGAAATCCCGACGGAGCACCGGGGATGCCGGTAGCCCGACCGCCACCGTGCGTTGGCCGTGACCACCGGATCCGCGGCAACCGCGAACCGGTGCTCCCAGCCTGCTTCCTGAGCACACGCTTCAACTACCCGGGCCCGGTCTGCGAGTCGCATGGAGGGGCCGCCGCGGCCGGGGCAGTCCACAAGGTGCAGCGTGCCGCCGGCCAGAGCCACGGCCAGGTCGGGGGCGTGGGTGACAAGCCTTCCGTGCTCTTCCCACAGGAACTCCACCGGCCGGCAGGCGATGCCCACCACCTGCGGATCCCGGTCGAGCAGCATGACCGCGTCCCGCATCGCAGCGCTCCCGTATCCGATGAGACGGCCGGTGGTCGCGGACCACCACCATCCCGGAGCCAGCAGCCGTCCGCGCCATACGGGGGAGCCGCGCACGGCCGGGTACTCCATGAGTCGGAGCTCCCCGGCCGTGGTCCGCCACGGCAGCTGGGCCATGCCCCCGTCGGGTCCCACGAATCGCACGCTCACATGAAGCGGATGCACCCCGCCCCCCTCTGTCGATCCAAGGCGAGGCCGAGGGCAGTCCGCTTTCTCCTTCAGTGGAGGGCGGGCCGACCTATCTGAGCAATTCGCAGGTAGGACGAACCACACGATGGGGTGAAACCTGCCAGAGCATCCCGAAGCCTCCCCTCCGGCTCTGCTACTGAGCTTTGCGGGTTGTCGTCGGGTGGTGACGGTTCATGATCCTTGCGGTATGCCGGTGGTATGCGTTATCCGGAGGGTGGGGGCCTGACCGCTGAGCGTCGGGCGTTTCGTGAGGGGATCCGGCTTGAGGCCGGTGTGCGGTTCGCGGCGGGTGAGAAGACCGTCGTGATCGCGAAGGATCTGCGGGTGAGTGTGCGGTCGGTGGAACGCTGGCGTCGTGCCTGGCGCGAGGGTGGTATCGAGGCCCTGCGCTCGACGGGCCCGGCCAACTCCCCGACTGTCACCGATACCCAGTTCACCGTGCTTGAGGAGGAACTCGGCAAGGGCCCGTCAGCGCACGGCTTCGAGGATGAGCGGTGGACTCTGGTCCGGGTCCAGACGGTGATCCGCCGCCGGCTGAGGCTGACGCTGTCGGTGCCGACGGTGTGGCGGCTGCTGAGACGGCACGGCTGGTCCTGGCAGGCACCCGCCCGCAGAGCCCTCGAACGGGACGAGCGCGCGGTCGAGCTGTGGAAGAAGGAGGTGTGGCCAAAGGTAAAAGCCTCGCGGCGGCGTGTGGGGGCTGGATCGTCTTCGAGGACGAAGCCGGATTCTCCATGACGCCGCCCCGCGCCCGCACCTGGGGCCGGCGCGGACACACACCCGTCATCCGCGTCCGCGGCCGCTCCCGCCGCCGGACCTCGGTCGCCGCCCTGTGCTGCTACAAACCCGGCGAGCCGAGCCGGCTCATCCACCGCCCCCGCAACCATCTCCTCCTCAAGGGCGCCCGCAAGAGCTTCTCCTGGCAGGACTACCGCGACCTGCTGGTACGGGCACACATCCAGCTCGGCGGCCCGATCGTGGTGGTCTGGGACAATCTCAACACCCACCTGGCCGCCGGACTGAAGCGGTACGAGGCCGAGCACGACTGGCTCACCACCGTCCGGCTCCCTGCGTATACACCTGACCTGAACCCTGTCGAGGCCGTCTGGTCACTCGTGCGCAGAGCGATGGCCAACACCGCCTTCGGCACACCCGACGACCTCGACCGGACACTCCGCCGCGAGTTACGCAGAATCCAGCTCCGACCCAACCTCATCGACGGCTGCCTCACCGCCACCGACCTGGTTATCACTCCACCGACCCCACCCTGAAATCCTCAGTAAGTCCGAGGTGGCACCGCAATGCCTGTCGGGGGATGAGGGCGCCAGCGTCGCCGTCTGTAAAAACTGGGAGCAGGGGTGCACTGCGCAGGTTCGCTGATTCACGCCAGTGCAGATTTTCAGCCGGGGTCTGGTTGTGACCGTCTTCTCGTGATCCTACACACTGCATCTGATGCCCGACGTACTTCTACCCCGTAGGGTGGGTCAGTACGGGCGGGATTCCGGATGCCCGCCCTCCTGTGAAGAAGGACTGCCGAATGGAATCCACGCCTCAAGAATTTCTGGCCGATCTCTATGGGTATGACCAGGATGCTCACTTCGACACGACCCAGCTCCGGGAAGGCCTGGCTCATCAGATACCAGCGGGCCGGCTCGACAAGTTCGTTGCCGCGGTCGAGGCGACGGGGGATCCTGCTGTCGATCTCGAAACGGCCACGGCATTGCTGGACGGCATCGGTTGAGCCCGGTGCCCCTTGCTGCTTGAGAGGTTTGTGTGCGGGTTTTCGGTCAGTGGCTGTGGTTCAGAGTGTGATGCGTGTCCATGTGTCGCCGCTGCGGAGCCAGAGGGCTCCGTCGCGGCCTTGGGTGCAGGCTCTGCCGATGGGTTCGGGGAGGGTCAGTTTCTCCTGTGTGGTGATGACCCAGGTGTTGTCGATGAGTTCTGCGTGGTTCAGTTCGATGCCGGGCCGGTTGTGGAAGCTGTGGGTGAGGATCATCCGGTTGCCTTGGACGGTGAGTCCGTCGATGTCCCTGATGGGGATTTTCCAGCTGGTTTCCTCTCTGGTCGTGGGATTGACGCGTGTGAGGAAGGCGCCTTCGGGGCTGTACCAGGCGTGCCAGGTCAACGTTCCCTCTGTGGTGCCTGCTAGAGAACCGAGTGGCAGCACGGGTAGGTGCTGCGGAGTCCATGTGTGGTCGCCGTCGGTGTTCCAGCGTGCGAGGCCGGCGCGGGACGCGGGGTGGTCGCCGTAGATACCTTGGTCGCCGTAGGCGGTCCAGATGCCTCCATCGCGGTCCCCGATGACGTATTCGACGCATTCGCCGAGGGATATGTGGTTCATCGGGTAGCCGCCGGGCGAGTACATGACGAAGTCGTGCTCCCGACTGTCGCTGAGTAGGAACCGGGACCATGAGAGGAGGACCAGGCCGCCGGTCGATTTGTTGATGGCGGGCAGGGTTGTGCGGTGTTCCACCCCGTCTTTGACCACGATTAGCAGGCGGTCGCACGTGGTGGTTACGCGCCAGCCGATCCAGCCTTTGAGGTAGGGGGAACGGTGCAGGTTCTGTTCCTGGACCAGGATCACGCCGAGTGCGCCGTCCGGTCCGATGTCCCACCACAGTGCTCGCCATCCGGCTTGGGCGTCTTTGGAGGAGAGGCTCCACACGATGGGCAGTCGGCGAGTGGTCATGGGCATGCACCTCAGGGACTCCGGGCCCCGACGGCACCCGAAGAGAGTGACATTACCCGGCGGGTCAGCAGCGGCCAACCCGAGAGCTCCGCACGAAAGGAGACGACCCGGATGATGGGCCCCGCCCGCGCCCGCATAGGGAGCTGGTTCTGGAGGCGGAGCCGGAAGGGCTCAGGGTGGGGGGAGCGAAGCGAACCCCCTCAACTCAGGCCCGCGAAGCGGGCCGTTCGGGCGAAGCCCGAACCAGTCCGAAGCGAAGCGCAGGACACCGGCCCGAAGGGCCGGCTTTGGCTCGGCGCAGCCGAGCCCGTCGAGCGCAGCGAGGCGGGTTCTCTCCTACGCGCTGCGCGCGTAGGAG
>NZ_JANFAK020000101.1 GCF_024721315.2 Streptomyces sp. Isolate_45 | reverse complement strand
GGGGTCGGTCGCGGGGGCGGGGGCGGGGCAGGCCGGCGAGCCGCCGGGCGGGGCCGCAAGGGCGCGGCGGCCCGCGACAGCTGGCGGCGCATCGTCCCGCAGGCCCTCGTCGTGGCGGTGCTCGCGGGCGGCACCACGGCCTTCGTCGCCGCCGACAAGTCGGTCCGGCTCACCGTCGACGGAGTGCCCCGCAGCCTCCACACCTTCGCCGGCAGCGTCGACGCCCTGCTCGCCGCCGAAGGCCTCGGCGTCGGCCCCCACGACCTCGTCGCCCCCGCCCGGGGTTCCGCCCTCGACGACGGCGAGGAGATCGTCGTCCGATACGGCCGTCCCCTGGAACTGACCCTGGACGGGCGGACCCGCCGCCTGTGGACCACCGCCCGCACCGTCGAGGCCGCCCTGCGCCAGCTCGGCGTCCGCGTCGAGGGCGCCTTCCTCACGCTGCCCCGCACCGCCTCCGTCCCGCGCGCCGGCCTGACCCTCGGCGTGCGCACGGAACGCGGCGTCACCTTCATGGCCGACGGCCGCGAACGCACCATCCGCACCAACGCCGCCACCGTCCAGGAAGCCCTGGACCAGGCCGGCATCACCCTGGGCGGCCAGGACACCACCTCGGTCCCGCCCGGCGAGTTCCCCCGCGACGGCCAGGTCGTCACCGTGCTGCGCATCACCGGCACCCGCGAGGTCCGCGAGGAGCGCATCGCCTTCACCACCGAGCGGGTCGAGGACGCCGACCTGTTCGCCGGGACCGAGGTCGTCGAACGGGCCGGGCGGCCCGGCGCGCGCCGGGTCACGTACAGCCTGCGCACCGTCAACGGGGTCCGGCAGCAGCCCCGGAAGATCGCCGAGGAGGTCGTCCGCGAGCCGGTCGGCCAGCTCGTGAAGGTCGGTACGAAGCGGCTCCCGAACTCCGTCGCCGGCGCGGACGGCCTCGACTGGGGGGCCCTGGCCCAGTGCGAGTCCGGCGGCCGGGCCTCGGCCACCGACCCCTCCGGGACCTACGGCGGCCTCTACCAGTTCGACGTGCGCACCTGGCAGGGCCTCGGCGGCAGCGGCCGCCCGCAGGACGCGTCGGGCTCCGAGCAGACGTACCGGGCCAAGAAGCTCTACGTGCAGCGGGGGGCGAGTCCGTGGCCGCACTGCGGCCGTAGGCTTTACCGGTGAGCACCGCAGAGCAGCAGCCCCACGAGACCCCTTCCGACGCCCTCCTCGGGCCGGCCGACATCCGGGAACTGGCCGCCGTACTCGGCGTACGGCCGACGAAGCAGAAGGGCCAGAACTTCGTCATCGACGCCAACACGGTCCGCCGCATCGTCCGCACCGCGGAGGTGCGCCCGGACGACGTGGTCGTCGAGGTCGGTCCGGGACTCGGGTCGCTGACGCTCGCGCTGCTGGAGGCCGCCGACCGGGTCGTCGCCGTCGAGATCGACGACATCCTGGCCGCCGCCCTGCCCGCCACCATCGAGGCCCGGATGCCCGCGAGGTTCGACCGCTTCGCGCTCGTCCACTCCGACGCCATGCTGGTGAAGGAACTGCCCGGCCCGCCGCCGACCGCGCTCGTCGCGAACCTGCCGTACAACGTGGCCGTTCCGGTGCTGCTGACCATGCTGGACCGGTTCCCGACCATCGAGCGGACCCTCGTCATGGTCCAGGCCGAGGTCGCCGACCGGCTCGCCGCCGAGCCCGGCAACAAGGTGTACGGCGTCCCCTCCGTCAAGGCGAACTGGTACGCGCACGTCAAGCGCGCCGGGTCCATCGGCCGCAAGGTGTTCTGGCCCGCGCCGAACGTCGACTCCGGACTGGTCTCGCTCGTGCGCCGCACCGAGCCCGTCAAGACGACCGCGTCCAAGGCCGAGGTCTTCGCCGTCGTGGACGCCGCCTTCGCGCAGCGCCGCAAGACCCTGCGCGCCGCCCTGGCCGGCTGGGCCGGTTCGGCCGCGGGCGCCGAGGCGGCGCTCGTCGCCGCCGGCGTCTCCCCGCAGGCGCGCGGCGAGTCCCTCACGGTGGAGGAGTTCGCCGCCATCGCCGAGCACAAGCCCGCCGCGGAGAGGCCCGCCCTGTGAGCGTGACCGTACGGGTCCCCGCGAAGGTCAACGTGCAGCTCGGGGTGGGCGCCGCCCGCCCCGACGGCTTCCACCCCCTCGCGACGGTCTTCCTGGCCGTCTCCCTGTTCGACGAGGTCACGGCCACCCCCGCCGCGGAACCGACCGTCACCTGCGAGGGCCCCGACGCCGACCAGGTGCCGCTGGACCGCTCCAACCTGGCCGCGCGGGCCGCCGAGGCCCTCGCCGCCCGGGCGGGCATCGAACCCGCCGTGCACCTCCACATCGCGAAGAACATCCCCGTCGCGGGCGGGATGGCGGGCGGCAGCGCCGACGGCGCGGCCGCGCTGCTGGCCTGCGACACCCTGTGGGGGTTGGACACCCCGCGTACGGAACTCCTCGCCATCTGCGCCGAACTGGGCAGCGACGTCCCCTTCAGCCTGCTGGGCGGCGCGGCCCTCGGGACCGGCCGGGGCGAGCTGCTGACCCCGGTCGACGCGGGCTCCTTCCACTGGGTGTTCGCGGTGGCCGACGGCGGCCTGTCCACCCCGGCCGTGTTCCGCGAGTTCGACCGGCTGACCGCGGGCACCTGCGTCCCGGAGCCGGAGCCCTCCCCGGAACTCCTCGCGGCCCTCGCCTCCGGAGACCCCGACCGACTGGCGCCCGCCCTGTCGAACGGCCTCCAGGCCGCCTCGCTGTCGCTGCGCCCGCGGCTGGCCGACACCTTCGCGGCGGGCCTCGGCGCCGGCGCGCTGGCCGCGCTGGTCTCCGGCTCCGGCCCGACGACGGCCTTCCTGGTCCGGGACGAGGAGGGCGCCGCCAAGGTGGCCGCCGCGCTGGAGGCCTCGGGCACCTGCCGCACCACCCGTACCGCCTCGGGCCCCGTCCCCGGCGCCACGGTGCTGTCGGCCTGACCGCGCCCGGCGGCCGGGCGGCCGGGCGGCCGGGCGGCCGCGGTACCCAGCGCGATCTGAGTATCCGTACCCTGTCGCCGCGGCCGCCCGGCCGCGACCGTGGTGGACATGACAGCCACCGCACGCGACCTGGCCGCCGCGACCCCCGCGACCCGGGACCGCTACGTCGACCTGCTCCGGGTCGCCTCGCTCGGCACGGTCGTGCTCGGCCACTGGCTGATGGCGGCCGTCGCCGGGGACGGCATCGGGAACCTGCTCGCCCTCGTGCCCCCGCTCCAGGTGCTCACCTGGGGGCTCCAGATCATGCCGGTGTTCTTCTTCGTCGGCGGGTTCGCGCACGCCCTCTCGTACCGCTCCCTCGCCCGTCGGGCCGACGGGCCCGTCTACGCCGCCTTCCTGCGGGCCCGCCTCCAGCGACTGCTGCGGCCCACCCTCGTCTTCGTCGTGGTGTGGACCGCCCTCGCGCTGGCCGTCCAGCTCGCCGGCCTCGACGGCGGACGGTTGACCGGCGCCGCGCTGCGGCTGGTCACGCAGCCGCTGTGGTTCATCGGGATCTACCTCGCGATGGTCGCCTTCACCCCGCCCCTGCTGAAGCTCCACGAGCGCCACGGCTGGGCCGCCTTCGCCGCGCTCGCCGGCGCGGCCGCGCTGGTCGACGTCCTGCGGTTCGCGCTCGACGTCCCGTACGTGGAGTTCCTGAACTTCGCCTTCGTGTGGCTGGCCGTGCACCAACTCGGCTTCCTGCGCGCCGACGGGCGCATCACCCGACCGGCCGCCCTGGCCGCCGCCGGGCTCGCCGGGGCCGTCCTGCTCGTCGCGGCCGGGCCCTACCCGCTGTCCATGGTCGGGATGCCCGGGGAGAAGGTGTCCAACATGGCTCCGCCCACCCTCGCCCTGCTGTGCCACGGCCTGTGGCTCGTCGGCGCGGTCCAACTGCTCGCCCGGCCCGCCACGGCCTGGCTGGAGCGGCCGCGCGTCTGGCGCCGCGTCGTCGCCGCCAACGGCGTCGCCATGACCGCGTTCCTCTGGCACCTCACCGCCATGCTCGGCGTGTACGCCGCCCAGCTGGCCCTCGGCCTCGCACTGCCCGAACCGGCCTCCGCCGCCTGGTGGGCGCAGGTCCCGCCCCGGATCCTCCTCGCGGCCCTGGTGACGGCCCTGCTCGTCGCCTGCTTCCGCCGCTTCGAGGCCCCGGTGGCGGCCGCGCCGACGCCCGGGAACGGGCCGGTCGCGGCCCTCGGGATCACGCTCGGGCTCCTCGGGATCCTCGGCCTGTCCATGACCGGCCTCGGCGGGATCCTGGAGGGTCACAGCGCCACCCTGATCGCCCTGCCGCTGACCGCGCCCGCCGCCATCGGCATGGCCGTCGCGGGCGCCCTGCTGGTGGATCGGTCGGGGTCGGCCCGGAGGGTTAGGCTGAGGGGCTGATCCACACCCCTTCCCTGGAGCGCGTCTGATGGCCGTCAATCTGGTCAATGTCGAGGCAGTCAGCAAGGTGTACGGCACCCGTACCCTGCTCGACGGCATCTCCCTCGGCGTGTCCGAGGGGGACCGGATCGGTGTCGTCGGCCGCAACGGCGACGGCAAGACCACCCTCATCCGGATGCTCGCCAAGCTGGAGGAACCCGACACCGGCCGGGTCACCCAGAACAGCGGCCTGCGCATGGGCGTCCTCACCCAGCACGACTCGCTGGACCCCTCCGCCACCATCCGACACGAGATCATCCGCGACATGGCCGACCACGAGTGGGCCGGCAACGCCAAGATCCGTGACGTGCTCACCGGCCTCTTCGGCGGACTCGACCTGCCCGGCTTCGGCCAGGGCCTCGACACGGTCATCGGCCCGCTCTCCGGCGGCGAGCGCCGTCGCATCGCGCTCGCCCAGCTGCTCATCGCAGACCAGGACCTCCTCGTCCTCGACGAGCCCACCAACCACCTCGACGTCGAGGGCATCTCCTGGCTGGCCAAGCACCTGCAGGAACGCCGCTCCGCGCTCGTCTGCGTCACCCACGACCGCTGGTTCCTCGACCAGGTCTGCACCCGCATGTGGGACGTCCAGCGCGGTGACGTCCACGAGTACGAGGGCGGCTACAGCGACTACGTCTTCGCCCGCGCCGAGCGCGACCGGATCGCCGCCACCGAGGAGTCCAAGCGGCAGAACCTGATGCGCAAGGAGCTGGCCTGGCTGCGCCGCGGCGCCCCCGCCCGGACCTCCAAGCCGCGCTACCGCATCGAGGCCGCCAACGAGCTCATCGCCGACGTGCCGCCGCCGCGCGACACCTCCGAGCTGATGAAGTTCGCCAACGCCCGCCTCGGCAAGACGGTCTTCGACCTGGAGGACGTGACCGTCCAGGCCGGCCCCAAGACCCTCCTCAAGCACCTCACCTGGCACCTCGGCCCGGGCGACCGCGTGGGCCTCGTCGGCGTCAACGGCGCCGGCAAGACCTCGCTGCTGCGCGCGCTGGCCGAGGCGGCCCGCACCCAGGGCGACGTCCAGCCCGCCGCGGGCAAGGTCAGCGTCGGCAAGACGGTCAAGCTGGCCTACCTGTCCCAGGAGGTCGGCGAGCTCGACCCCTCGCTGCGCGTCCTGGAGGCCGTCCAGCGGGTCCGTGACCGCGTCGACCTCGGCAAGGGCCGCGAGATGACCGCGGGCCAGCTGTGCGAGCAGTTCGGCTTCACCAAGGAGAAGCAGTGGACCCCGGTCGGGGACCTGTCCGGTGGTGAGCGGCGCCGGCTGCAGATCCTGCGGCTGCTGATGGACGAGCCCAACGTCCTCTTCCTCGACGAGCCCACCAACGACCTCGACATCGAGACCCTGACCCAGTTGGAGGACCTGCTCGACGGCTGGCCCGGCTCGATGATCGTGATCTCCCACGACCGGTTCTTCATCGAGCGCACCACCGACACGGTGATGGCGCTGCTGGGGGACGCCTCCCTGCGGATGCTGCCGCGCGGTCTCGACGAGTACCTGGAGCGCCGGCAGCGGATGATCGAGGCGGCCGCCCCGGCGGCCCCGGCACCGGCCGCGAAGTCCTCGGCCTCGGGGGACTCGCGAGCCGCGAAGAAGGAGCTGCAGAAGATCGAGCGGCAGCTCAACAAGATGTCCGACCGCGAGTCGAACCTGCACGCGCAGATCGCCGAGAACTCCACGGACTACGACAAGGTCGCCAAGCTCGACGCCGAGCTCCGGGAACTGATTTCCGAGCGCGACGAGTTGGAGATGCGCTGGCTGGAACTGGCCGAAGACGCGTGAGTCCGGACAGATTTGAACACCATCCGGTCGGATAACGGCCAAGTCACGGGCCGGTCCTCCCTTGGGAACAGGGGGCGGACCGGCCCGTCGCATGTCGGCCACGAGTGATAGAAAGGGTCGTTCTACCGACCGACTTACCGCCTGACGCCGAAGGTATGCGCTGATGACCGAGCCGCCCCAGCCGCCGAACCAGCCGCCGTCACCTTCCGGTTACGGCCACTTGCCGGGCCCGCCGCAGCCGGGTTACGGATTCCCGCCGCAGGGGCCGAACCCGTACGCCCAGCAGCCGCCGACCGTCCCGCAGCCGTACGTGCAGAACGGTGGCCACGGATTCCCGCCGCCGCAGGGCATGCCCCCGGTTCCGCCGCCGTCCGGCCGGAGCAGGGCCACGGTCCTGATCGCGGCCGCCGTCGCCGGCGTGCTCGTACTGGGCACCGGCGGCTGGTTCCTCCTCGCGGGTGACGACGACAAGCCCGCCAAGGAGCCCGTCGCGCAGAGCCCCGCGCCCGTCGACGACAAGCCCTCCCCCTCGGCCTCCGTGGACAAGGGCGACGGCAACGGCGCCGGCGGCTCGTACCCGACCGACCTGAACTCGGGCCGCAAGGGCGGCGAGGACAAGGCGCTCTGGCTCAAGACCGTCAAGATGGAAGGCCCCGGCGCCGGGATCCCGACGAAGGGGCAGTGGGTGGTCGGTGACGCCGTCATCAAGACCGTCGACAAGTCCGTCGTGGCCTACGCGGTGGCCGACGGCAAGGAGAAGTGGAAGATCGACCTCCGCACGGAGATCTGCGGACTCACCGGTCAGACCACCCCCGACGGCAGGACCGTCATGGTCGTCAAGAACGCCGACGACTCCAACTGCAACCAGATGAAGCTGATCGACCTCAAGGGCGGCAAGGAGCTCTGGACCAAGGAAGTCGTCATGGAGGGTCTCTTCAAGACCGCCAACGACACCACGGTCACCCTCACCGGGGACACCTTCGCCCTCGGCTGGATGGGCGGCCAGAGCGCCCACCGCCTGAGCACCGGCGACAAGCTCTTCTCCGACGCGGGCCCCGAGGGCTGCAAGCCCACGGACTACGCCGCGGGCAACGGCAGGATGATCGCCGTGGCCATGTGCCTGGACGCCGACAAGACCGTCGAGATCCAGGACGCCGACCCGAACACGGGCAAGAAGACCTGGACCTACAAGCTCCCCAAGGGCTTCCAGGTCAAGGCCGTCTACTCGGTCAGCCCGACCGTCATCGACGCCCAGAACCGCGACACCAAGCAGCGCGGCATCATCGTCCTCGACGACAAGGGACAGAAGCGCAACTCGCTCTCCGGCGACGGCAACTTCGTGATCAACTGCGGCGGCACCAGCTCCAGCGAGGGCCTCCAGAACTGCGGGAACTCGGTCGTCGACGGCGACACCGTCTACCTGGGCACCGGCGCGGAACTGGACACCGCGAGCGCGGAGATCGTCGCCTTCGACCTCAACACCGGCAAGACCAAGTGGCGCACCAAGGCGGGCGACAAGAAGACCTTCGTCCCGCTCAAGGCCGCGGGCGGCCAGCTGATCGCCTACCGCAGGGGCGCCCTCGACGAGCCCGGCGAGATCGTGTCGCTCCCGGCCGGCAGCGGCACGCCCAAGGTGCTCCTCAAGCTGCCCTCGGGCCCCGCCGCGAAGATCGAGGGCTCCTTCTCGTACTCCCGGGCCGCCTACGAGGACGGGCGCTTCTTCCTCTCCGTCACCAACCTGGCCGGCGACGGCAAGGACGAGAAGCTCCTGATGGCCTTCGGCAAGTGAACGAGTCCACCGAGCCGCCCACCGAGAGGCAGTAGCACGTCATGAGTACCCCGCCGCCCCCGCAGCAGCCCCCGTCGGGAGGCTTCGGCGCGCCCCAGCCGGTCCCGCCGCCCCCGTCGATGCCCCCCACCGTCCCGCAGCCGCCGGCCCAACAGCCCGGCTACGGGTACCCCCAGCAGCAGCCCGGCTACGGCCACCCGCAGCAGCCGGCCACCGTCCAGACCCCGGCCCGGCCCCCCGCGGGCGGCGGCAACGTGGTCCGCACCCAGCTGATGATCGTCGGCGCCGCGCTGGTGGCGATGGCCCTCATCATCGGCGGCGGCTTCTGGTACGTCTCCGGCGACGGCGAGGGCGGTGGCACCACCACCGCCGAAGGCGGCACCCCCAGCGGCTCGGCCGACCCCAAGGCCCCCGCGGCCCCGGGCGGCACCGAGAAGGCCCCGTCCAACCCGAAGTCGAAGACGCTGATCAACGTCCCGAGCCCGCAGCCCGAGGACGTCATCGCCGTCGACGGCTCCTGGCTGACCGACTCCACCTACGTCAAGTCCGACGTGGCGAAGGTGATCGGCTACAACCTGGTCGACGGCGGCAAGAAGTGGGAGCTCCCGCTCCCCGCCCACGTCTGCGGCGCGACCAAGCACGTCAGCGACAACAAGTCGGCCATCCTCTTCCAGGAGGGCATGCCGACCGCCGAGAAGAAGTACCCGCAGTGCAACCAGGTCGGCGTCATCGACCTGAACACCGGCAAGCTGCTGTGGTCCGGCAACGCCAAGTCCTCCACCGGCGGCGACAGGCCCGTGGCCTTCAGCGAGGTCACCATCAGCGGCCAGACCGTCGCCGCGGGCGGCCTCAGCGGCGGCGCCGCCTGGAACCTCGCCGACGGCAAGTCCCTGTGGACGCCCAAGGTCGACTCCGAGGGCTGCTACGACCTCGGCTACGCGGGCGGCGAGGCCCTCGCGGTCCTGCGCAAGTGCGGTCGGATCCCCAACCAGTCGCTGCTCGCCCAGGTCCTCGACCCGGTCACCGGCGCGCCGAAGTCCTCGTACAAGCTGTCCCCGGGCATCGAGTGGGCGGGCATCATCTCCACGAAGCCGCTCGTCGTCGCCGCGGACGTCGGGGACACGGCCAAGAACGCCACCGGCGTCAGCGACCTCTTCGTCGTCGACGACGCGGGCCAGCTCAAGAGCCGCATCTCGCTCGCGGCCGGCACCTGGGCGCCCGAGTGCCCCGCCACCGAGGTCGAGCAGTGCTCGAAGATGGTCGTCGGCAACGGCAAGGTCTACCTCCCGACCTACGAGCACCAGGGCTCGGGATCCTCCGTCGGCCGCACCAACGAGCTCGTCTCCTTCGACCTGGAGACCGGCAAGGCCACCACCGACCGGGCCGACGCGGGCGAGAGCTACACCATCACCCCGCTGCGCATGGACGGCTCGAACGTCATCGCCTACAAGTCGCCCCCGTACAACAAGGGCGGCCAGATCGTCAGCATCGACAGCAAGACCATGAAGGAGACCATCCTCATGGAGAACCCGCCGGAGAAGACGGGCCAGCGGGCCGAAGCCCAGTTCTCGGCGGACCACTCCGAGTTCCGCTACCACAACGGCAAGTTCTTCATCTCGCGCACGAACGTCCGCAAGCCGTACTCGGACAAGGCCGACCCCGAGTACCTCTTCGTCTCCTTCACCGCGAGCTGACCGCCGCAGCCCGCTGCGCGGCACGCCCAGAAGCCCCCGGAAGGGCCGCCCTTCCGGGGGCTTCTGCGCGGTATCGGGCACGTCCCGTCGAACAAGCGTGTAGCTTGCCGGGTCAGAAGGATCTGGGGTGGGAGCCTTAATGGGCGTACGGGTCATGGTGGTCGACGAGCACCGGCTGCTGGCCGAGGCGCTCGCCTCGGCGCTCAAACTGCGCGGGCACCGGGTGCTCGCGGCCGCCGCGCCGACGGCCGGAGCGGCGGAGCTGGTCATCGGCCGCGCCCCGGAAGTCTGTCTGTTCGGCACCGCCACCCCCGCCGACCCCGGGATCTTCGAACCCGTCGCCCGGATCAAGCGCGAGCGCCCGCAGATCGCCGTGGTCGTCCTGGGCCCGGTGCCCAGCCCGCGCGGGATCGCCGCCGCGTTCGCCGCCGGTGCCTCCGGCTACGTGCGCCATGACGAGCGCATCGAGGGCGTGGAGCGGGCCCTGGCCAAGGCCCGGTCCGGGGAGGTCGCGATCGCCCCGCAACTGTTGCAAGGGGCCTTCGCCGAGCTCCTCAACCCCGCCGCCCAGCCCGACGACGAGGGCAGCCGGCTGCTGCGGCTGCTCACGCCGCGCGAGGTGGAGGTGCTGGTCCGGGTCGCCGAGGGCGAGGACACCCGGCTCATCGCCGCCGGCATGGCCATCGCGCCGAGCACGGCCCGTACGCACGTGCAGCGGGTACTGATGAAGCTGGGCGTGGGATCACGGCTGGAGGCGGCCGCGCTGGCCGCGCGCACCGGCCTGCTCGACCGGGCCGTGCTGCCCGCGCGGTTGTCCCGGTCCGTCGCGGAATGAGCCGTCCCGCCCGGCGACGATTTCCCCGGACGCGCGGAATCCGGTAAGCCAGAGACCAGCACGCGCGTACGCGTGCGTCCGCGAGAGGTTGGAGTGCGAGTGAGTAAGTACCTGGTCACCGGTGGCGCCGGATATGTCGGCAGCGTGGTCGCCGCCCGGCTCCTGGAAGCCGGCCACGAGGTAACGGTCCTCGACAACTTCTCCACCGGCTTCGGCGCGGGGGTCCCCGCCGGCGCCACCCTGATCGACGGCCGGATCCAGGACGCCGCCCAGCACCTGGACGCCTCCTACGACGCGGTCCTGCACTTCGCGGCCTCCTCGCAGGTCGGCGAGTCCGTCGTCAACCCCGGAAAGTACTGGGACAACAACGTGGGCGGCACCCTCGCCCTGCTGGAGGCGATGCGCGGGGCCGGCGTCCGCAAGCTCATCTTCTCCTCGACCGCCGCGACCTACGGCGAGCCGGCCGACGGCCCGCTGACCGAGGACTCGGTGACCGCGCCGACCAACCCCTACGGAGCCTCCAAGCTGGCCGTCGACCACATGATCGCGGGGGAGTGCACGGCGCACGGCCTCGCGGCGGTCTCGCTGCGCTACTTCAACGTGGCCGGCGCCTACCGGGAGTTCGGCGAGCGGCACGACCCCGAGACCCACCTGATCCCGCTGGTGCTCCAGGTCGCCCTGGGGGAGCGCGAGTCCATCTCGATCTTCGGCGAGGACTACCCGACCCCGGACGGCACCTGCGTGCGCGACTACATCCACGTCGCCGACCTCGCGGAGGCCCACCTGTCGGCGCTGGACGTGGCGGCCGGTGGCGAGCACCTGATCTGCAACCTGGGCAACGGCAGCGGCTTCTCCGTCCGCGAGGTGATCGAGACCGTCCGCAAGGTCACCGGTCGGGACATCCCGGAGGTCGTCGCCCCCCGTCGTGCCGGCGACCCGGCGGTGCTCGTCGCCTCCGCGCGCGCGGCGCGCGAACGCCTCGGCTGGACCCCGACCCGCTCGGACCTCACCAACATCGTGACGGACGCCTGGAACTTCGCCCGCGAGCAGCGTTCCTGACACCGCACCGCACCGCGCCGAACCGCACCGAGCCGCCCCGACGCGGCACGCACCACGCGCCCCTCGCACCCGACCGGTGCGGGGGGCGTGCGCGTGCGCGCCGCGCGCGGTGGACGGGCGCTCTGCGCGGGCGCCCGGCGTGCGTACGCCGGGTGAAAGGTCCCCCGTGCAACTGCCGATGGCACACTCCGGTCGGGAAATCAGCTTCCGGGCCTTCGGGACCGTCGAAAACAAGCCACCACAAACCCCGTGCGGGACCGACCCACCGGAAAATCGCTCGAAAAACTTCTGCTATTCGGCCAACCGCGAGACGACCCCGGGCCTACGCTGATGCGTGACACCGGTGGGGGCCGGTGTTGATTCAGGGGTCGAGACACGCCGGGTACGGCGTCCGGTCCGGGGTAGTGCACAGAAGTCACGGCGGCGGCTGCGACGGCCTGTGGACCTCCTGGTCCGGGCGTCGTACCCGCAGTCGTCCGTTCCCCGACCCTTGGGGGTTTTGTGGTTCGCATCCGGGTTCTGGTGGTCGACGACCACCGCATCTTCGCCGAGTCCCTCGCAGCCGCGCTCGCGGCCGAGCCGGACGTGGACGTGTCCGCGGCCGGTAGCGGTCCCGCGGCCGCGCGCTGCCTCGAACGCGCGGTGGCGGAAGGCCGCCGCTTCGACGTCCTGCTCGTCGACGCCGACCTCGGCGCCGCGGCCGGGACCGTACCCGCCCAGCGGGAACCGGGCTCCGGGCCACCGCCCGGACCGGACGGGATCGCGCTGGTGGCCGGGGTGCGCGTCGCCCACCCCGGGGTCCGCACCGTGGTCCTCGCCGAACGGGACGACCCCCGCCGGGCCGCCCTGGCCCTGCAGGCGGGCGCCTCCGGGTGGGTGGCGAAGGACTGCTCCCTGTCCCGGCTGCTCGCCGTCATCCGGGGGGTGCTGCGCGAGGAGACGCACCTGCCGCCCGCGCTGCTCACCGGGGTGCTGCGGGAACTCACCGCCGCCCGCAAGCACCGTACGGACAGCGAACGGCTCGTCGAGTCCCTCACCCCGAGGGAGCACGAGGTGCTCCGCTGCATGGTGGCGGGGCTGGGCCGCAAGGACGTGGCCGCCAGGCTGTTCCTGTCCCCGCACACCGTCCGCACCCACATGCAGAACGTGCTGGGCAAGTTGGGCGTGCACTCCACGCTGGCGGCCGTGGCCCTGGCCAGGCGGGCGGGCGTACGGCCCGCCGAACTGGCGGGTCTACCCGGGGACGTTGTCGAACGGAGCGGTCAACTGGCGTAGCAGCCCGGCGAGGTCGCCGCGCTGTGCCGTCGAGAGCTGGGCCAGGATCGCCCGTTCCTGGGCCAGCAGACCCGCGAGGGACTGGTCGGCGCGGTCGCGCCCCTCCGGCGTCAGCCGTACCAGTACGCCCCGGCGGTCGTTGGGGTCGGGAAGCCGTTCGACGAGGCCCTTCTTGGCGAGCCGGTCGATGCGGTTGGTCATGGTGCCCGAGGTGACGAGCGTCTGCGTCAGGAGTTGCCCGGGGGACAGCTGGTAGGGCGCGCCGGCGCGCCGCAGCGAGGTCAGCACGTCGAACTCCCACGGCTCAAGCCCGTGCTCGGCGAAGGCCAGCCTGCGGGCGCGGTCGAGGTGGCGCGCGAGCCGGCTGACCCGGCTGAGCACCTCGAGCGGTTCCACGTCGAGGTCAGGGCGCTCTCGCCGCCATGCCGCGACCAGTCGGTCGACCTCGTCCTCCATGCCGATCAGTGTAAGGGGTCTGTCGACATGAAGTCTCTTGAAACCGAGAATCTTGACATCGAGATATATTCTGGCCGACCATGGGGCATGGAGGTGGCCGGAACGGCTTCCGCTTCCACCCGCCCCACCAGTAGGGAGGCTTCGAACATGCATTCCGACATCGCGCCGGCCGTGCGCCCCCCGGCCCCGGACGGTTCCGCCCCGTCCGCATCCTCCGCACCCACCTGGGACCCCCAGCAGTACCTCCGGCACGCGGGACACCGAACCCGCCCCTTCCTCGACCTTCTGACGCGCATATCCGAGCTGCCCACCCCTCCCGCGAAGTCCGACGAGAGCCCCGGCCCGCGCATCGCCGACCTCGGTTGCGGTCCCGGCAACGTCACCGCCCTCCTCGCCGAACGCTGGCCCGAGGCCCGGATCACCGGCTTCGACCTGTCGCCCGAGATGCTCGCCCGCGCCACGGCGGAGTACGCCGGCCCCACCGCGGGCGGCGGCCACCTCGACTTCCGGCACGGCGACATCGCCGACTGGATGCCCGAGGAGACCTACGACCTGATCGTTTCCAATGCCGCCCTGCAGTGGGTGCCCAGCCACCCCGGGTCCTTCGCGGCCTGGATCCACGGGCTGCGGCCCGGTGGCACCTTCGCCTTCCAGATCCCCGGAAACTTCGGCGCCCCCAGCCACCGGCTGCTGGCCGAACTCTGCGACACCCCGCGCTGGCACCCGCGCCTCGCCGGCCACGGCGCACGCTACGTCCACCTCCTCGAACCCGCCGAGTACCTCGCCCGATTCACCGAGCTCGGGTGCGCCGTCGACGTGTGGGAGACCACCTACCACCAGCTCCTGCAAGGACCCGACCCGGTGCTCGACTGGGTCAAGGGCACCGCCCTGCGGCCCGTCCTGACCACCCTGGGCGACGACCGGGAGGCCGTGGAGACCTTCCTGGCCGAGTACCGCGAAGCACTGCGCGAGGCCTACCCGCCCGGTCCGCGCGGCACCGTCTTCCCCTTCCGCCGCATCTTCGCCATCGCCCGCAAGGAGGCCCGACCGTGCTGACCGCCGTCGATCACGTGCAACTCGCGGCACCCCCCGGCTCCGAGGACGCGCTGCGCGCCTACTACGAGGGCGTCCTCGGCATGACGGAGCTGTCCAAACCGCCCGTCCTCGCCGCCCGGGGCGGCTGCTGGTTCACCGTCGGCGCCGTCCGGCTGCACCTCGGCGTCGAGGAGGACTTCCGCCCCGCCCGCAAGGCGCACCCCGGCCTCAGGGTGACCGGCATCGAGGAGTACGCGCGCAGACTGGAGGAGCGCGGGGCGCGGGTCGTGTGGGACGGCGACCTGCCGGGCCACAAGCGCTTCTACTCCGAGGACCCGGTCGGCAACCGGCTGGAGTTCCTGGAGGCGCACGCCCCGGACGAGGGGGGCCCGTCCGGACCCCGCTCGTAGGAGACCGACGCGACGGCGCCCCGCCACCGGATCTCCGGTGACGGGGCGCCGTCGCGTCCGCCGTGCGGACCGCGGTTCCCGCGGCCGGGCTCTCACCGCCCGGTCCTGCCGCTCAGCTCTTGCGGTGGCCCACCAGCCGGGGTCTGGCCTCCAGGTTCTCCAACCCGTGCCAGGACAGGTTCACCAGGTGCGCGGCGACCTCGGCCTTCTTCGGCTGCCGGGTCTCCAGCCACCACTGGCCCGTCAGCGCCACCATTCCGACCAGCGCCTGCGCGTACAGCGGCGCCAGCTTCGGATCGAATCCGCGGGCCTTGAACTCCAACCCCAGGATGTCCTCGACCTGCGTGGCGATGTCACTGATCAGCGACGCGAAGGTGCCCGTCGACTGGGCCACGGGCGAGTCCCGGACCAGGATCCGGAAGCCGTCCGTATAGCTCTCGATGTAATCGAGCAGGGCGAACGCGGCCTGTTCCAGGAGCTCCCGCGGGTGCCCCGCGGTCAGGGCCCCCGTCACCCCGTCCAACAGTTGGCGCATCTCGCGGTCGACCACCACCGCGTACAGGCCCTCCTTGCCGCCGAAGTGCTCGTACACCACCGGCTTGGACACCCCGGCCTTGGCCGCGATCTCCTCCACCGACGTGCCCTCGAAGCCCTTCTCCGCGAACAGGGTGCGGCCGATGTCCAGCAGTTGCTGACGCCTTTCGGCGCCCGTCATCCGGACCCGGCGGCCTCGCCGGGGCTTGTCGCTGCTGGAACTGCTGCCGTCGATCGCCACGTCCCCCATCATGCCGGGTTCGACATCTTTTCCTGGCGCCGGGCGGCGATCCGGTCGGCCGAGGGCCACCGCACGTCCGATGCCCATCCCAGCTGCTCGAACCAGCGGATCAGCCGCGCGCTCGAATCGACCTGCCCGCGCAGCACGCCGTGCCGCGCCGACGTCGGGTCGGCGTGGTGCAGGTTGTGCCAGGACTCCCCGCACGACAGCACCGCCAGCCACCACACGTTGCCGCTGCGGTCCCGGGACTTGAACGGCCGCTTGCCCACGGCGTGACAGATCGAGTTGATCGACCAGGTCACGTGGTGCAGCAGCGCCACGCGCACCAGCGAACCCCAGAAGAACGCCGTGAACGCGCCCCACCAGGACATCGTCACCAGACCGCCCACCAGCGGCGGGATCGCCAGCGAGAACATCGTCCAGTAGATGAAGTCACGGGAGATCCGCCGGATCGCCGGGTCCTTGATCAGGTCCGGGGCGTACTTCTGCTGATCCGTCTGCTCCTCGTCGAAGAGCCACCCGATGTGCGCCCACCACAGGCCCTTCATCAGGGCCGGCAGCGTCTCGCCGAACCGCCACGGCGAGTGCGGGTCGCCCTCGTGGTCGGAGAACTTGTGGTGCTTGCGGTGATCCGCGACCCAGCGCACCAGCGGACCCTCCACCGCCATCGACCCCATGATCGCCAGGGCGATCCGCAGCGGCCGCTTCGCCTTGAAGGAACCGTGCGTGAAGTACCGGTGGAAGCCGATGGTGATGCCGTGGCAGGCGAGGAAGTACATGAACACCATCAGGCCCACGTCCAGCCAGCTCACCCCCCAGCCCCAGGCCAGCGGGATCGCCGCCAGCAGCGCGAGGAAGGGGACGGTGATGAACAGCAGCAGGGCGATCTGCTCGATGGACCGCTTGTTCTCCCCGCCGAGCGTGGCGGACGGGTCGGACGCGGGATCGCCTCCGCGCGCGGAGGACGTCGTGGCGTCCTCGATCAGATCCGGACTGGTGGTCATGGGGGTTCCCCCGGGGGGTGAGGAGTCGGCAGGCGCCGGGCGCGGACCTACGGGTCCGTAACCTACGGCATCGTAAGTATGGCAAAGGTCCCGCGGCCGGCAAGAGGAGCACGCCCGCGACCTTCCCGGGCGCCGCGCCGCGCCGCCGCACACCGCCCTGGACGGGCGCCCTGCCGGGGCACGGGCACGGGCCACCTATCCTGGTGTCGTCGGACAGCGCGGTCCGCACGGGCAGCCCGAGCTGCGCATCAGGACGCGGCACCGCCGCGCGCACCCGGGAGCCCCCCGCCCAGTAGCGCTCGAACACTGCAAGGAGCCGCACCTGTGAGCAGTGCTGACCAGGCCCCCGTCACCTCCGTCTCCGCGACCGCCGCGGACACGGCCAACGCCGAGCTGCGCGCGGACATCCGCCGCCTCGGCGACCTGCTCGGGGAGACCCTCGTACGCCAGGAGGGCCAGGACCTCCTCGACCTCGTCGAACGCGTCCGCGCGCTGACGCGCACCGACGGCGAAGCCGCGGCCACCCTCCTCGGCGACACCGACCTGGAGACCGCGGCCAAGCTGGTGCGCGCCTTCTCCACCTACTTCCACCTCGCCAACGTCACCGAGCAGGTGCACCGCGGCAAGGAACTGCGGGCCCACCGCGCCGCCGAGGGCGGGCTCCTCGCCCGCACCGCCGACATGCTCAAGGACGCCGATCCCGAGCACCTGCGGCAGACGGTCAAGAACCTCAACGTCCGCCCCGTCTTCACCGCGCACCCCACCGAGGCGGCCCGCCGCAGCGTCCTGAACAAGCTGCGCCGCATCGCCGCGCTCCTGGAGGAGCCCGTCTCGGGCGCCGGTGAGCGTCGCCGCCACGACCTGCGGCTGGCCGAGAACATCGACCTCGTCTGGCAGACCGACGAACTGCGCGTCGTCCGTCCCGAGCCCGCCGACGAGGCCCGCAACGCCATCTACTACCTCGACGAGCTGCACGCCGGCGCGGTCGGCGACGTCCTGGAGGACCTCGCCGCCGAGCTCCAGCGCGTCGGTGTGGAGCTCCCCGCGGGCACCCGTCCGCTCACCTTCGGCACCTGGATCGGTGGCGACCGCGACGGCAACCCCAACGTCACGCCCGACGTCACCCGCGACGTACTGATCCTCCAGCACGAGCACGGCATCACCGACGCCCTCGAACTGATCGACTTCCTGCGCGGGCTGCTGTCCAACTCCATCCGCTACACCGGCGCCACCGAGGAGCTCCTCACCTCCCTGCAGGCCGACCTGGAACGCCTCCCCGAGATCAGCCCCCGCTACAAGCGGCTGAACGCCGAGGAGCCGTACCGCCTGAAGGCCACCTGCATCCGGCAGAAGCTCGTCAACACCCGCGACCGCCTCGCCAAGGGCACCCCGCACGAGGAGGGTCGCGACTACCTCGGCACCGCCGAGCTGCTCACCGACCTCACCCTCGTCCAGACCTCCCTGCGCGAGCACCGCGGCGCGCTCTTCGCCGACGGCCGCATGGACCGCACGATCCGCACGCTGGCCGCCTTCGGCCTCCAGCTGGCGACCATGGACGTGCGCGAACACGCGGACGCCCACCACCACGCCCTCGGGCAGCTCTTCGACCGGCTCGGCGAGGAGTCCTGGCGCTACGCCGACATGCCGCGCGACTACCGGCAGAAGCTCCTCGCCAAGGAGCTGCGCTCCCGGCGGCCGCTCGCCCCCACCCCGGCCCCGCTCGACGCGGCCGGCCAGAAGACCCTCGGCGTCTTCGGCGCGATCAAGGACGCCTTCGAGAAGTTCGGCCCCGAGGTCATCGAGTCCTACATCATCTCGATGTGCCAGGGCGCCGACGACGTGTTCGCCGCCGCCGTCCTCGCCCGCGAGGCCGGTCTCCTCGACCTCCACGGCGGCTGGGCCAAGATCGGCATCGTCCCGCTCCTGGAGACCACCGACGAGCTGCGCGCCGCCGACGTCATCCTCGACGAGATGCTCGCCGACCCCTCCTACCGACGCCTCGTCTCCCTGCGCGGCGACGTCCAGGAGGTCATGCTCGGCTACTCCGACTCCTCCAAGTTCGGCGGCATCACCACCTCCCAGTGGGAGATCCACCGCGCCCAGCGCCGGCTGCGCGACGTCGCCCACCGCTACGGCGTGCGCCTGCGCCTCTTCCACGGCCGCGGCGGCACCGTCGGCCGCGGCGGCGGCCCCTCGCACGACGCGATCCTCGCCCAGCCCTGGGGCACCCTCGAAGGCGAGATCAAGGTCACCGAGCAGGGCGAGGTCATCTCCGACAAGTACCTCGTGCCCTCGCTGGCCCGCGAGAACCTGGAACTGACCGTCGCGGCCACCCTCCAGGCCTCCGCCCTGCACACCGCGCCCCGCCAGTCCGACGAGGCCCTCGCCCGCTGGGACGCGGCCATGGACATCGTGTCCGACGCCGCGCACGGCGCCTACCGCGCGCTCGTCGAGGACCCGGACCTGCCCGCGTACTTCTTCGCGGCCACCCCCGTCGACCAGCTCGCCGACCTGCACCTGGGCTCCCGCCCCTCCCGCCGCCCCGACTCCGGCGCCGGCCTCGACGGACTGCGCGCCATCCCGTGGGTGTTCGGCTGGACCCAGTCCCGCCAGATCGTCCCCGGCTGGTACGGCGTCGGCTCCGGCCTCAAGGCCCTGCGCGAGGCCGGCCAGGACGCGGCCCTCGGCGAGATGGGGGAGCGCTGGCACTTCTTCCGCAACTTCCTGTCCAACGTCGAGATGACCCTCGCCAAGACGGACCTGCGCATCGCCCGGCACTACGTCGACACGCTCGTCCCCGAGAACCTCAAGCACGTCTTCGCCCGCATCGAGGCCGAGCACGAGCTGACCGTCCGCGAGGTCCTGCGCATCACCGGCGGCAAGCGACTCCTGGACTCCAACCCGGTCCTCCAGCAGACCTTCGCCGTCCGCGACGCCTACCTCGACCCGATCTCCTACCTCCAGGTCTCCCTGCTGGCCCGCCAGCGCGCGGCCGTCGCCCGCGGCGAGGAGGCGGACCCGCTGCTGGCCCGCGCCCTGCTGCTCACCGTCAACGGCGTCGCCGCCGGCCTGCGCAACACCGGCTGATCCGCACCCGCACGCGGGAAGGCCCCCGCCGCCGGATTCCTCCGGCGGCGGGGGCCTTCCCGTACGCCCTACGAGTTGTAGGTGGACTGGGCCCGCTCCAGGCCCTCCTGGATGAGGCTCTCCACGGCGTCCGCGGACCGGTCCACGAACCAGTCCAGCTCCTTGCGCTCCGTCGAGGAGAAGTCCTTCAGCACGAAGTCGGCGACCTGCATCCGACCCGGCGGCCGGCCGATGCCGCAACGGACCCGGTGGTAGTCCGGACCCATCGCCTTCGTCATCGACTTCAGACCGTTGTGTCCGTTGTCGCCGCCGCCCAGCTTCAGGCGCAGCGTCGGGTAGTCGATGTCCAACTCGTCGTGGACCGCGACGATCCGCTCCAACGGAACCTTGTAGAAGTCGCGCAGGGCCGTCACCGGGCCGCCCGACAGGTTCATGAACGACATCGGCTTCGCCAGCACCACCCGGCGGTTCGCCGGGCCCGGCGGGCCGATGCGGCCCTCGACCACCTGGGCGCGGGCCTTGTGCGCCTTGAACCTGCCGCCGATCCGCTCGGCCAGCAGGTCGGCCACCATGAACCCGATGTTGTGGCGGTTGCCCGCGTACTCCGGACCGGGGTTCCCCAGACCGACGACCAGCCAGGGCGCCGCGTCATCCGACATCAAAAGCTCCTTACGCATTGAGCCCGTACACGAGAACGACCGCCGTCCCGCTCCAGTGGAGCCGGACGGCGGTCGGTCAGCAACTGCTGAGGGGGTGGGGCGAGGCTCAGGCCTCGGTGCCCTCGGCCTCGGCGGCCGGCTCCTCGGCCTGCGGGGCCACGACCTGGAGGACGGCGATGTCGCCGTCGACGGCCAGGGTGGTGCCCTTCGGGAGGACCAGGTCCTTGGCGTGGATGGTGTCGCCGGCCTCGAGGCCCGCGATGGAGACGGTGACCTCGGTCGGGATGTGCGTGGCCTCGGCCTCGACGGAGATGGTGTTCTGGAGGGTCTCCAGCATGTTGCCGCCGGCGGCCAGCTCGCCCTCGGTGACGATCGCGACGTCGACGGTGACCTTCTCGCCCTTCTTGACGATCAGGAAGTCGACGTGGGAGATCGAGCGCTTCAGCGGGTGCTTCTGCACGGCCTTCGGGATGACCAGCTCGGTGCCGGCGTCGCCCAGGTCCAGGGAGAGCAGGACGTTCGGGGTGCGCAGCGCCAGCTGAAGGGCGTGGGCGTCGACGTTGACGTGCTTCGGCTCGGTGCCGTGGCCGTAGATGACACCGGGGGTCAGGGCGTCGCGACGGGCCTGGCGGGCGGAGCCCTTGCCGAAGGAGTCACGGATCTTGGCGGAAAGCTTGACCTCGGACATGCTCACTCCTCGTGGGGTGACGGAAATGGACGACAGTCACCCGGCCGGAACGGCCTGCTACGAAGAGCGCGTCGATAACGGAGCGTCCGGACCCGAAACGGGTACGGCCTCCCTCGCCGAGCAACTCGTGGAGTGTACCCGGGCGGGGGAGGCCGCACCAAAAGGATCTAACCGAGGGAGGTTACTGCTGCTCCTCGAAGAGGCTCGTCACCGAACCGTCCTCGAAGACCTCGCGCACGGCGCGGGCGATCATCGGCGCGATCGACAGCACGGTGATCTTGTCGAGCTCCAGGTCGGACGGGTCCGGCAGGGTGTTCGTGAACACGAACTCGCTGACCTTGGAGTTCTTCAGGCGGTCGGCGGCCGGGCCCGACAGGATGCCGTGCGTGGCCGTCACGATGACGTCCTCGGCACCGTGCGCGAACAGCGCGTCGGCCGCGGCGCAGATGGTGCCACCGGTGTCGATCATGTCGTCGACCAGGACGCAGACGCGACCCCGGACCTCACCGACGACCTCGTGGACGGTCACCTGGTTGGCGACGTCCTTGTCGCGGCGCTTGTGCACGATCGCCAGCGGCGCGTCCAGGCGGTCGCACCAGCGGTCGGCCACGCGCACGCGGCCGGCGTCCGGGGAGACGATCGTCAGCTTGGTGCGGTCCACCTTGGCGCCGACGTAGTCCGCGAGGACCGACAGGGCCGAGAGGTGGTCGACCGGGCCGTCGAAGAAGCCCTGGATCTGGTCGGTGTGCAGGTCGACCGTGAGGATGCGGTCCGCACCCGCGGTCTTCAGCAGGTCCGCGACCAGACGGGCCGAGATCGGCTCGCGGCCCTTGTGCTTCTTGTCCTGACGGGCGTAGCCGTAGGACGGGACGATCACGGTGATGGAGCGTGCCGACGCGCGCTTCAGCGCGTCGATCATGATCAGCTGCTCCATGATCCACTTGTTGATCGGAGCCGTGTGGCTCTGGATCAGGAAGCAGTCCGCGCCGCGAGCCGACTCCTGGAAGCGGACGTAGATCTCACCGTTCGCGAAGTCGAAAGCCTTGGTCGGCACGAGGCCGACTCCCAGCTGGTGTGCGACCTCCTCGGCCAGCTCGGGGTGGGCGCGGCCGGAGAAGAGCATCAGCTTCTTCTCGCCGGTCGTCTTGATCCCGGTCACAGCACAGTCTCCTCAGACGTCTGAAAGCTGCTCGCTCCCGTGTGCGTCCGTCCCGCACACGGTGAGCCAGCCGAATTGCGTGCACCTATCACGGTACGCCGTCACGGGCGCACCTGTTTCCGGCCAGTTCACCTCACGGGCGGCCGGAGTCCTTGTCCGCGGTCGACTGCGCGGCCGTCGCCGCCGCGCTGCCGGGACGCTTGCGGGCCACCCAACCCTCGATATTCCGCTGCTGGCCGCGGGCCACGGCGAGCGCGCCGGGCGGCACGTCCTTGGTGATCACCGAGCCGGCGGCCGTGTAGGCGCCGTCCCCGATGGTGATGGGAGCCACAAACATGTTGTCGGATCCCGTCTTGCAGTGTGAGCCGACGGTCGTGTGGTGCTTGTGCTCGCCGTCGTAGTTCACGAACACGCTGGCCGCGCCGATGTTCGTGTAGTCGCCGATCGTCGCGTCGCCCACGTACGACAGGTGCGGCACCTTGGTGCCCTCGCCGATCGTCGCGTTCTTCATCTCGACGTACGTGCCGGCCTTGGCCTTGAGGCCGAGGTTCGTGCCCGGTCGCAGGTACGCGAAGGGGCCGACGCTCGCCGACTCGCCGATCACGGCGGTGTCCGCCACCGTGTTGTCCACGCGCGCCCGCGGACCCACCCGGGTGTCCTTCAGGCGGGTGTTCGGGCCGACCTCGGCCCCCTCGGCGACGTGCGTGTTCCCGAGCAACTGGGTGCCCGGGTGGATCAGGGCGTCCTGCCCGAAGGTCACCGTCACGTCGATGAAGGTGCTCGCCGGGTCCACGACCGTCACGCCCGCGAGCATCGCCCGCTCCAGCAGGCGCGCGTTCAGCAGCGCCCGTGCCTCGGCCAGCTGGACCCGGTTGTTGATCCCGAGGATCTGCCGGTGGTCCGGGCCGACGGCCGCGCCGACGCGGTGACCGCCCTCGCGCAGGATGCCGAGGACGTCGGTGAGGTACTCCTCGCCCTGGCTGTTGTCCGTACGGACCTTGCCGAGCGCGTCGGACAGGAGGGCCCCGTCGAAGGCGAAGACCCCGGAGTTGATCTCGCGGATCGCGCGCTGCGCGTCGGTGGCGTCCTTGTGCTCGACGATCGCGGTCACGGCGCCGGTGGCCGCGTCGCGGACGATGCGCCCGTAGCCGGTGGAGTCCGGGACCTCGGCGGTGAGCACGGTGACGGCGTTGCCGTCCGCGTCGTGCGTGGCGACCAGGGCCCCGAGGGTCCTGCCGGTCAGCAGCGGGGTGTCGCCGCAGACCACGACCACGGTTCCGTCGACCGGTCCGCCGAGCTCCTCCAGCGCCATCCGGACGGCGTGGCCGGTGCCGTTCTGCTCGTACTGGACGGCGGTGCGCACGTCGGCGTCGATCGCGGCGAGGTGCTCGGTGACCTGCTCGCGGGCGTGACCCACGACGACCACGAGGTGGGTGGGGTCCAGTTCGCGGGATGCGGCGACCACGTGACCTACGAGCGAGCGCCCGCCGATCTCGTGCAGAACCTTGGGAGTGGCCGACTTCATGCGGGTGCCTTCACCCGCTGCGAGTACGACGACGGCTGCCGGGCGGGTTGCGCTCACGGGTGTGCCCTTCGGCTTCGGGTGGTGGACCCGTGAAGGATAGCCGGGCCCCAACATCCACAAACGAAGCCGGGTCCCGACCGTGGAGGTCAGGACCCGAACGTGCGAAGCTCCCCCGCCAGGACTCGAACCCGGACATAAGGCACCAAAAGCCTCAGTGCTGCCAATTACACCACAGGGGAATATCCCGATAGAACCGGACGGTGACCCCGGCCGGTTGAATCGACGGCTCCTACTATGCCGCACCACCACGCCTCGACGCGACGGATTGATCAGCCCCTTGTAGTACGCGCGCCGCGCCCGCGCTCGCGGAAATGGGCTCGCCCGGGTACGGGACCCCCTGCGTACGCTGGTCGGCATGACCGGTACGGGGGAAGAGCGGGGCGGGGCGGGGCGCGACGGGCCCTGGTGGTGGGAGCGGCGGCGGAGTGCCGTCCTGGACGTGGGGTTGGGGGTGGTGTCCGCCGTCGAGTGCGCCCTCGAAGGGGTGCCGACGGCCCGTGAGGCGGGCGTGCCCGTGGTCGTCGGGGTGCTGTTCGGGCTCGTGGTGGGGTCCACGCTGGTGCTGCGGCGCCGCCGGCCCATCGCGGTGGCCCTGGTGGGCATCGCCGTGACGCCGGCGATGATGGGCTTCCTGCTGGGGGTGGTGGGGCTCTACACGCTCGCCGCCTCCGAGGTGCCGAGGCGGATCGTGGCGACGCTCGCCCCGATGGCGCTGGCCGGGACGTTCGTCGTGACGTACATGCGCACCCGGGGTGACGTCGAGGCCGACGGCACGCTCGTGTTCGTGCTGTCCGCGTTCATGTCGGTGGCGCTGACCGTGCCGCCCGTGCTCCTCGGGCTGTACGTCGGCGCCCGGCGCCGACTGATGGAGAGCCTCCAGGAGCGCGCGGACTCGCTGGAACGGGAGCTGTCGCTGCTTGCGGACCGGGCGGAGGAGCGGGCCGAATGGGCCCGTACGGAGGAACGGACGCGGATCGCGCGCGAGATGCACGACGTCGTGGCGCACCGGGTGTCCTTGATGGTGGTGCACGCGGCGGCGCTCCAGGCCGTCGCCGCGAAGGACCCCGCGAAGGCGGCACGGAACGCCGCGCTGGTGGGGGACATGGGCCGGCAGGCCCTCACGGAGCTGCGGGAGATGCTCGGGGTGCTGCGGTCCGGGTCCCCGAGGCCGGTGGCTCCGGCGCCGGTGGCGGGCCCGCCGGCGGGGGGTTTCGAGGAGGGTCCCTCGTTGGAGGAGCTGGAGGCGCTGGTCGGGCAGTCCAGGGCGGCCGGGATGGTCGTCGAGCTGCTGGTGCAGGGCGAGGGGCGGGAGGACCCGTACCCGGCGGAGGTGGAGCAGACCGCGTACCGGGTGGTGCAGGAGGCGTTGACCAACTGCCACAAGCACGCGCCGGGCGCGCGGGTCGTCGTGCGGCTGGCGCACCGGGACGGGGAGGTGGCCATGCAGGTGGAGAACGGTCCCTGCGCGGCCGACGTGACCCGGCCCGGGCTGCCGAGCGGGGGCAACGGGCTCGTCGGGATGCGGGAGCGGGTCGTGGGCCTCGGCGGGGTGTTCGTGTCGGGGCCGACGGACGCGGGCGGCTTCCGGGTCTCTGCGGTGTTGCCGCGCGCGGCCGGCGTGGCGCCGTAGGGCGGTGCCTCGGGGTGGGCGGGGGGTCCGGGTTCGCCGGGTTCCCCGCCCGCGTCCGTTACGGGGGTCGGTGGCGCGGGCTCAGGGCTCCGTGCTGAGGCGGGCCGGTTGGAGGCCGGTCAGGAGCAGGGTCAGGGCCTCGTCGAGGCCGGCGCCCAGGTACCAGTCGCCGGTGTGGTCGATGCCGTAGACCCGGCCCTCACGGTCGATCGCCAGGTGGGACGCGCCGTCGGAGTCCACCCCGAGCGGGCAGAGCCGGGTGGACAGGGCGCGGCCGAGGTCGGCGAAGGTGCGGGCCAGGTGCAGGCCGGTGAGCGGGTCGAGGCGGATCGGGGTCGGGGCTATCTGACGGCCCGTCCCGGGGGCGGACACGATGAGCCCGCCGAACTCCGCCCAGGCCTCGACGGCCGCGGGGAAGACGGTGTGGCGGTGTCCGGCCGGGGTGGTGTGGTCGCGCAGCGCGTCGGCCCAGTATTCGGCCTGCTTGATGTCCCAGCGGCCGGGCTCCCAGCCGGCGGTGCGCAGCGCGGAGTCCACGGGACCCGGGAAACGGGTGGCCGAGGAGCGGTCGTAGGAGGCTGAGGAGGCGGTCATGGTGGCTACTCGGGGTGGGTGAGGTCGACGGGGCGTACGCCGAAGTGGTTGAGGAGCGCGTCGCAGGAGCGGCAGGGGGGTGCGTAGCTGCCGTGGAGCGGGTCGCCGTCCTCCCGGATGCGGCGGGCGGTGATCCGGGAGTGCTTGAGGGACCGGCGGGCCTCGCCGGCGGTCAGGGGTTTGCGGGAGGCGCGCCTGCTGCGGGCGCCCTCCACGGTGGCGAGGTGGCGGGAGAGCAGGATCGCCTCCGGACATCGGCCGGTGAACCGTTCGCGCTGGCCGCTGGTGAGGGTGTCGAGGAAGTCCTGGACGAGCGGGTGGAGCACGGGTGGCTGGTCGGCCTTGCCCGCGGTGCCGGTGAGCGTCTCGCCGCGCACGGAGAGCGCGGCGGCGACGGTGGGCAGGATCCCGTCGCGGCGGAAGCGCAGGACGGGCGGGGCGGCGCCGTCGGTGCTGCTCCAGCGCAGGCGGGGATCGCCGCCGGCGCCGGTGGCGACGGCGTCCGTCGGTTCCGCGTGGTCGGTGCGGGTTGCCGTGTTTCCTGGTGTCGCGGTCTGCATGGTCGCGCCTTCCCTCCCGTGGCGGCGGTGGTGGCCGCTGTCGCGCACGCCCCCGTGCTGCGGGGACAGCCTGTCAAATGTCACCTGCCGTGTGGAAGCGGGGTCGAATATTCGTATCAATTCGGATGTTCCTGCCTGGTGCGCGTGCGCACTGGGTAGGGACGGGTGTCGGTCTTGCCCGAACGCTTAGGCTGTGGCGAACCAGCCAGATCCAGCAGGGGGCTACCGCCATGACGACAGGTCGGCTCGGGCAGCAGGCCGCGCCACCCAACGCCGCTTACTCGGGGCAGGTCGTGCACTTCCCGGACCCGGTCCGGGCCGCCCGCCATCCCCACGGAGTGCGGATGGACGGGGACGGTCATCCCGATTTCTCGCGCTACGCGCGCGCCGCGGTGGAGATCGCCGAGCCGCCGGAGGGCTTCGGCGTCGACGAGCTGCGCCTGACGGACTGCGTCTCCGCGAACGCGGCGATGCGGGCGGCGGGCCACGAACTGTGGGACACGGTCGGTGCGGTGGCGACGCCGCACGGCTGGACCTGGCACCACGTGGCGGGATCGCGCCGGATGGAGCTGGTCCCCGTCGAGGTCAAGGCGCTGCTGCGGCACCACGCCGGTCTCGCGACGGCCCCGGTCGACCACGACAAGCGCGGCACGCGGCCCCTCCAGGAGGTGCGTCCGGCGCACCTGGAGCTGCCGAAGGCCGTGGTTTCGGTGTCGGAGCAGCAGGTGCAGGGCGTCGAGGAGGACCTCGGCTACCGGCTGCCCGAGGCGTACCGGTCGTTCCTGAAGGCGGCGGGCGGTTGCGCCCCTGTGGGCGCGGGACTGTTCGTGGAGCTGGGCCTGCTCGTCGACCAGCCGTTCTTCACGGTGCGCGACGAGGCGGCGGTCAACGACCTCGTCTACGTCAACAAGTGCCTGCGCGACCACCTGACGAAGGACTACCTGAGCGTGGCCTTCGTGCAGGGCGGGTTGATCGCGGTGAAGGTGAAGGGCCAGGGGATCGGTTCCGTCTGGTTCTCCCCGTTCGACGACGCGCGCGACCGGGACGGCTGGTCGGTACAGGAACGGGTGGATCAGCTGCTGCTGCCGTGCGGTGCCGATTTCGATGCCTTCCTGGAGCGCCTGGCGGGGAACCCGCCGGAGCTGGAGACGGTGGCCGGTCTGATGGTGGACGGCGGATTCGCACGTTCGGTTCCGGTGCTGAGTCCGGGCATGGAGGGTTGATCGCACTGTGGTGACGTTTGCGCAGGCGCAGGAGCGCGCCGAGGAGTGGATCAACGGGGACGTTCCCGCGTACCAGCACCGGGAGGTGCGCGTACGGGAGTTCGGGCTCGGGTTCGTCGTGTGGGCCGAGGACCGGCCCACCGGTCCGGTGTCCGGTGGTGGCCGGCAGCGGCTGGTCATCGCGCGGGACAGCGGCGACGTGACGCTGTGGCCGGGGCTGCCGGTCGGTGAGGTCATCCGGCGGTACGAGGAGGAGTACGGCGCGGCGGCCGCGGCGGCCCCCGCGGAGGCCTCGGTGCCGCAGCCGCGGATCGACTCGGAGATGACCTCGTTCATGCTGAGCCCGCCGGAGTGGCTCCAGGAGGCGGCCGACCGGGCGGGGATCCCGCGGAGTGCGGGGTCCTCCTCGCCCTCCCCGTCGCCGCTGGAGCCGGCCCCGGCCGCGCCGGTTCCTACTCCTACTCCTACTCCGAATCCGGTTCCCGAGCCCGCGCCGGCTCCGGGCGTGACCGGCGAGCCGGTGCCGCTGCGGCGCGGGGGCGAGGTCCCCTACGAGCCGACCGCGAACGACGGGGTACCGACCGGGGCCACGCCGTGGGCCGGGACCGATGTGAACTCCGGTGCGGACGAGGCCTCCGTGCCCCTTCCCGCGACGGTGTTCGCGCCGCCGCTGTCCGGATCGGACCTGGAGGAAGCACCCTCGTCCTCCGGTGTGGCTCCGGAGGCGAAGACCACGCTGATGGCCGGTGGCAGCCAGTTGCCGAGGACGGCCGTCGTTCCCGCGCTGGGGCCGCGTCCGGAGGCGGCCGACATCGCCGACGCCCCGACCAGCAAGGCCCAGGTCTCCCGGCCGGGTGGCTCCGCGGCCGGTGGGCCCCCGCAGCCGCCCGGTGCGCCCGGTGCGCCGGGTGCGGGGCAGCAGCCCGCGCCTCCCGGTCCGCCCGGGGCTCCCGGTGGGTCGGTCGGGCGTGGGATCGACCACGCCGCGACGATGTTGGCGGGTCCGGCCGTGGGTCAGCCGCCGGCGCCTCCCGGTCCGCCCGGTGCGCCCGGTGGCGGGCAGCAGCCGGCGCCTCCCGGTCCGCCCGGGGCTCCCGGGGGCGGTGCCCACCACGCGGCGACGATGCTCGCCGGTCCCGGTGTGCCGCAGCCGCCCGGTCCGCCCGGTGCGCCCGGCGGCGGGATCGACCACGCCGCGACGATGTTGGCCGGTCCGGCGATGGGTCAGCCCCCGACGCCCCCCGGTCCGCCCGGACCGCCGCAGGGTGCCGCGGCCCGGCCGCCGGTCCCGACCGGCGCGCCCACGGTCGGCCCCGGCTACCAGGCCGTGCTGCGCTACCGCGCGCCCGACGGCTCCGAGCAGCAGCTCATCCGTCGCTCGGCGCCCGGCACCCCGCACCCCGAGTGGCAGATCCTGTACGAGCTCCGCGCGATGAACGTGCCGCCGCAGCAGGTGCTGGAACTGCACACGGAGCTGGCCTCCTGCGAGCTGCCCGGCGGCTACTGCGCCCGGATGATCCGGGAGACCTGGCCGCAGGTGCGGATCACCAGCGTGGCCCCGTACGGAACGGACCACGCGGGCCGTCAGCAGGGCGTGCGGCACCTGCTCACCCATCAGGGTGAGCTGCACCAGGTCGCGGACGGTCCGGCGCGCCCCGCGCCGGTACGGGCGCCGCTGCCGCAGGTCCCGCTCCAGCCGGCCGTTCCGATGGAGGTCATCGGGCAGGAGCTGGCGGGCGCGTTCGGGCCGCAGGGCGTGTTCCGCTTCGACCAGCGGGCGGTGTCCCGACAGGGAGTGCCCGACATCGTGGCGCAGACCCTGATGTGGGCCGGTCTGCCCGTCGATTTCGGGCCGTTCTTCTGGGCGCAGGCCGTTCCCGGTCAGCCGGTGCCGACGCTGGCCGAGCTGGCTGCGCAGCGCCAGGTGCAGCCGGCGTCCGACGCGGGCTCGTACCTCGTCGTCGGCAGCGACTTCGGCAAGGCGCTCTGCGTGCAGTACGGGACCGCGCACATAGTGGCGGTGCCGGTGGAGGCCGGTCCCGGCGGGGCGCCCGTGCCGCCGCAGTTCGTGAATTCGAGCCTGCCGCAGTTCGCGCGCTCGCTGGCGATGCTGGGTCACATGTGGCGGCTGCGGCAGCATTTGACGCCGGAGCAGGCGGGCCGGTGGACGGTCGATTTCCAGGCGAACCTGGCGGGTCTCGACAGTGCGGCGCTGGCCTCCCCGGAGAACTGGTGGTCGGTGCTGCTGGAGCAGATGTGGGACGGACTGCTCTGATCGGATGATCGGATGGATGGCCGGGCCGGGACCCTCGAACGGGGTACCGGCCCGGCCATTCCGGCTTCTGCGACCAAATGACGCATCCTTGACGGGAATCCCCGCGAGAGAGGCGCTTCCAGGATGAGTGCACCCATGTCACCTCACGGACCTCAGGGTTTGGCGACCGTACGCGGCCGCGGGTACCGGATCGAGGAAGTCGACCGGTACCTCGCGCGGCTCGCCGGCAGCCGTGACGAGGCCTGGGAACGGGTGGCACGGCTGACCGTCCTCGCGAAGCGGATGGAGGCCGAGGCGGAGCGGCTGCGCGAGGCCGTGACCGCCCTGGCCCCCCAGACGTACGACGACCTCAGCGAACGCGCCCGGCGGATCCTGCTGCTCGCGCAGGAGGAGGCGGACGTCCTGCGCCGGGACGCCCGCACCGACGCGGGCGAGGCGCTGGGCGCGGCCGAGGCGCACGCCGACCGGGTGGCGGAACTGGCCCGCCACGACGCGGAGGCGGTGCGCGAGCAGACGGAGGTGCGGGCGCGGCAGGGATTGCTGCGGGCGAAGCGGGAGGCCGACGACGCGCGGGCGGAGGCGCGGGACGACGCGGCGGCGTGGCGGGCCGAGGCCCAGGCCGGGCTGGTGGAGATGCGGCGGCGGTCGGAGACGCAGCTCGCGGAGCGCGAGCAGGAGCAGGCGGAACGCCGGGACGCGGCGGAGCGGGAGTTGGCCGGGCGCGAGGCGGAGGTGGAGGCGCGGGTCGCCGAGCAGGAGCGGTACGCGCAGGCGCGGTTGGACGAGGCCCGGCGGGGGTTCGCGGAGGCGGAGGAGTCCGCGCGGCACGGGCAGGAGGACGCGGAGGCGCGGGCGGCGGAGTTGTTGGCGGAGGCGCGGGTGCGGGAGGAGCGGGTCGGGCGGGAGACGGAGCGGGTCCTGCGGGAGCACGCGGAGGCGCAGGAGGAGATGCGGGCGCACATGAACCACGTGCGGTCGAGCTTGGCGGCGCTTACGGGGCGGGCTCCGGCGGAGGGGTGAGCCTCTGCCCTGGCCGGGCGGGTGTCGGGTGTCGGTGCGGGGCGGCTGCGGGTGGGTCGGGGACGGTGCGGGCGGTGCGGTGCGGTGTGGTGCGGGGCTGCGGGTGCGGTGGCTGCGGGTGGGTCGGGGCCGGTGCCGGGGTGGGGTGTCGTCCGGGACGGGCATGATTTATGGC
>NZ_JANFAK020000100.1 GCF_024721315.2 Streptomyces sp. Isolate_45 | reverse complement strand
GCGCGGCCACCGGGCGGCCACCGCGCGGCAGCCCGCCGGCCATCCCCCCGCCGGCCCGTGCTCCCGACCGGATCCCACCCGGTGCGCGCGGGCGGCGCCGGTCAGGTGGTCGGGGGCTCGGACCCCACCAGCCACATCGCGAAGAACTGCGCCCCGCCGCCGTAGGCGTGGCCCATCGCCCGGCGGGCGTCCGGCACCTGGTGCTCCCCTGCCCGGCCCCGGACCTGGAGCGCCGCCTCCGCGAAGCGGATCATGCCGGAGGCGCCGATCGGGTTGGTGGACAGGACCCCGCCCGAAGGGTTCACGGGGAGGTCCCCGTCGAGTTCGGTGACACCGGCCTCGGTGAGCTTCCAGCCCTCGCCCTCCTGCGCGAAGCCCAGGTTCTCCAGCCACATCGGCTCGTACCAGGAGAACGGGACGTACATCTCCACCGCGTCGATCTCCCGCCGCGGGTCGGTGATCCCGGCCTGCCGGTAGACGTCCGCCGCGCAGTCCTTGCCCGCCTGCGGGGAGACGAAGTCCTTGCCCGCGAACAGGGTCGGCTCGCTGCGCATGGCGCCGCCGTGCACCCACGCCGGCGGGTGGGGCGAACGGGCCGCGCCCGCCCGGTCGGTGAGGACCATCGCGCAGGCGCCGTCGGAGGACGGGCAGGTCTCCGAGTAGCGGATCGGGTCCCACAGCATCGGCGACGCCTGGACCTTCTCCAGGGTGATGTCGTGCTCGTGGAGGTGGGCGTAGGGGTTCTTCAGCGCATTGCGCCGGTCCTTGTAGGCGACGAGCGAGCCGACCGCGTCGGGGGCGCCGGTGCGCCGCATGTAGGCGCGCACGTGCGGGGCGAAGAACCCGCCCGCGCCGGCGAGCAGCGGCTGCTGGAAGGGGACGGGCAGGGACAGGCCCCACATGGCGTTGGACTCGGACTGCTTCTCGAAGGCGAGGGTCAGGACGGTCCGGTGGACGCGGGCGGCGACCAGGTTGGAGGCGACGAGGGCGGTCGAGCCGCCGACGGAGCCCGCCGTGTGCACGCGGAGCATCGGTTTGCCGACCGCGCCGAGGGCGTCCGCCAGGTACAGCTCGGGCATCATCACCCCCTCGAAGAAGTCGGGGGCCTTGCCGATGACGACCGCGTCGATGTCGGCCCAGGTCAGTTCGGCGTCCGCGAGGGCGCGGGTCGCGGCCTCGCGGACCAGCCCGGCGATGGACACGTCGTGGCGGGCCGCCACGTGCTTGGTCTGGCCGATGCCGACGACGGCCACCGGCTCCTTGCCCGTCGTGCTCGTCGTACTCAACGGGGGTCTCCTTCCAGGACGGCGACCAGGTTCTGCTGGAGGCAGGGTCCGGAGGTGGCGTGGGCGACGGCCCGGTCGGACTCGCCGCGGTGGATCCGGGCGGCTGCCTCGCCGATCCGGATCAGGCCGGCGGCCATGACCGGGTTGGCGGCGAGCGGGCCGCCCGAGGGGTTGACGTCCACCGTGTCGCCGAGGCCGAGGGCCTTGCGGAGCACGACCTCCTGCGAGGTGAACGGCGCGTGGAGTTCCGCCGTGTCGACGGGAGCCTCGAAGAACCCGGCGCGTTCGGCGGCGAGACGGGTGGACGGGGAGTCCGTGAGGTCGCGCAGGCCGAGCCCGTGGGCCTCGATGCGGTGGTCGATGCCGGTGATCCAGGCGGGGCGTTCGCAGAGCCGCCGGGCCACGTCGCCCGCCGCCAGGATCACGGCGGCCGCGCCGTCACCGATGGGCGGGCAGTCGCCGGTGCGCAGCGGCGCCACCTGGTAGTCGCCCTGCGGGACCTCGCCGGTGAGCTGGGCGTGCGGGTTGTCAGCGGCGGCCGCCCGGCTGCGGGCGGCGATGGCGGCCAGGGCGTCCTCGTCGGTGTCGCCCGCGTCGATCAGCGCCCGGGCCTGGAGGGCCGCCAGGGCCACGGAGTCGGGCCAGAGCGGGGCGAGGTAGTAGGGGTCGAGCTGGCGGGTGAGGACGTCGCGCAGGGGGCCCGGGGAGGACTTTCCGTACGAGTAGACGAGCGCGGTGTCCGCCTCGCCGGTCTGGATCTTGACCCAGGCCTCGTAGAGGGCCCAGGCGCCGTCCATCTCGACGTGCGACTCGGAGATCGGGGGCCAGGCGCCGACCCCGTCCAGGGTCATGGTGAAGGAGAAGGCCCGGCCGGCGAGGTAGTCGCTGGAGCCGGAGCAGGTGAAGCCGATCTCCTTCGCCTTGAGGCCGGTCCGCGCCAGTACCTGGTGGAGGACCGGCATGACCATCTCGACTTCGCTCAGTTCGTCGGTGCGGCGCAGGTGGTCGCTCTGCGCGAAGGCGATGACGGCCACCTCTCGCGCGTACCGCTGCGTCCTCGGCGTGGCGGGCATCAGATGAGCTCCTTGTACGCGTCGTAGTCCGCGTCCGGCTCGCCGGTGGGGCGGTAGTGGTCGGGGTAGCGGCCGCCGTCCGTCCACACGGGTTCGACGCGCAGGCCCATGCGGACCCGGTCGTACGGGATGCCGCCGATCCGGCCGTGGAGGGCGAGGTCGGCTCCGTCGAGGGCGATGTGGGCGTAGACGTAGGGGACTTCGATGTCGAGATTCGCCGTATGCGCCGCCTTGATGTTGACGATGCAGTAGGTGGTGACCGTCCCGGCGGGGCCGACCTCGACGCGGTCGGTGGTCGCGACCCCGCAGGTGGGGCAGGCGCCGCGCGGCGGGACGTACACCTTGCGGCAGGAGGGGCAGCGCTCGCCCACGGTCCTGCGCTCGGAGAGGCCGCCGATGTAGGCGGTCTGGGCGCGGCCGGGGCTGTACGTGTAGTCCAGGCGGGCTTCGGCGACGATGCCGGTGACGGCGTCGGCGAAGTGCCCGTCGTGGGGGGTGGCGTCGCGCCGGGGGGCGGTGGGCTCCCCGTCGGACGGTCCCGCGTCCGGCTCGAAGCAGGCGATGTCGGTGATGGCGCCGGTCCGCCGTTCGGCCCAACGGACGCGGACGCGCATGCCGGTGGTGACGGCTTCGGGACCGGGGGCGTCGAGGGCGTGCAGGATCGCCGTGTCGGCGCCGTCGAGCCGGACCAGGACCCAGGCGAAGGGGGTGGCGAGGGGCTGTTGCGGGCGGGGTTCGCCGTTCCAGGCCCAGGTGGTGACGGTGCCGGTGGCGGCGACCTCGACGAGCTCGCGGACCTCCTCGGCGGTGACGGGGTCGTACTCGGTGGGCGGCACCATCACCTTGCCGTCGGAGGTCCGCACGCCGAGGACGACGCCTTCGCGCAGTCCGGTGAGGAAGGCGCTCTGGACGGGGCCGAGGGACCGGGTGAAGGGGAACTCGACGACGAGGGGCGCGCGCAGCACCTCGGGTGGGGACGCGGCGGCTGTCATGGGGGTCTCCGATTCTCCGGGACGGGGGGGGCGGGGCGGTCGGGGTCCGGTCGGTGCCCGGTTCGGGCCGGTCGGGCCGTTGCGCGGCGGGGACGGACTGTCGCTCGGCGGGGCGGATGGTCGCTCGGCGGGGACGGACGGTCACTCGGCGGCGGCGGGCGCGAGCCGTCGACGCGGGCGGCGGGCGGGGGCCCGGCCGGGGAGCCGGCGACCGGCCCGGCCGGCCGGCGGGTCAGGCTCGGCGGTACACCGGCGGTCGCTTCTCGGCGAAGGCCCGGGCGCCTTCCTTCGCGTCGGCGGTGTCGAAGACCGGCCAGCCCCGGGTCAGTTCGGCCGCGAGGCCCTCCGTTTCCGTCATGTCGGCGCTCTCGTAGACGGACGCCTTGACGGCCTCGACGGCCAGGGGCCCGCACGCGTTGATCCGTCCGGCGATCTCCAGGGCCGTCTCCAGGGCGGTCCCGTCGGGGACGACACGTCCGATCAGCCCGATCCGGGCCGCCTCCTGTGCCGGGTAGGGGCGGCCGGTCAGCAGCATCTCCAGGGCGTGCGTGCGCGGGATCTGCCGGGGCAGCCGCACCGTGGAGCCGCCGATCGGGAACAGGCCGCGCTTGACCTCGAAGAGCCCGAAGGTGGCCCCGGCGCCGGCGACCCGGATGTCGGTGCCCTGAAGGATCTCGGTGCCGCCCGCGACGCAATACCCCTCGACGGCCGCGATCACCGGCTTGCGCGGCCGGTGGTGGCGGAGCATCGCCTTCCAGTGCAGGTCCGGGTCGGCCTTCAGCCGGTCCCGGTACTGGTCCCCCGCCATGCCCTTCCCCGCGAGGGCCTTCAGGTCCATGCCGGCGCAGAAGTCCCCGCCCGCCCCGGTGAGCACCACCGAGCGGATCCCGTCGTCCGCGTCCGCCTCCAACCAGCCGTCGTACAGCCCCACCAACAGCGGAAGCGAGAGCGCGTTCTTCGCTTCCGGCCTGTTCATGGTGAGCACCAGCGTGGCTCCGTGGCGTTCCACGGTCAGGTGTTCCGTCCCACCCATTGCCGTCCTCCCGTCTCAAGACCTAGAACAGGTTGCAGTAGGGGCGGGTGCAGTTCAATAGTTTTCTGACACACAGTCAGTTTTCTTGGGCGACTCCCTTCCCACTTCCGTGCGGCGGCGCTGTAATGACCGCCGAAGCGGACCGGACCGGGCCCGGACACGGGCCCGGCACCAGATGTCACCAGGGTCAGGAGGAACGGTGGAGTACAACCTTGCCGACCTGTTCGAGTCGGTCGTGGACGTGGTCCCGGACCGCGAGGCCCTCGTGTACGTGGACCACCCGGGGAGCGGCGCCGAGCGCCGGCTCACCTACGCCGAACTGGACGCGTCGGCCAACCGCATGGCCCACCACCTGCTGGACAGCGGGCTGGAGCCCGGGGAGCACCTGGGCCTGCACCTGTACAACGGCGTCGAATACCTGCAGACCGTCCTGGCCTGCCTGAAGGCCCGACTCGTGCCGGTGAACGTCAACTACCGTTACGTGGAGGAGGAACTGGTCTACCTCTACAACGACGCCGACCTCGCGGCCCTGGTCTTCGAGGGCGAGTTCACGGAGCGCGTCGCGGCCGCGCTGCCGCAGACGCCGAGGCTCCGGCACCTGATCCGGGTCGGGGAGGTGCCCGAGGGGGCCCCGCGGCCGGCGATCGAGCCCGTCGCGTACCGGGACGCGGAGGCGGCCGGATCTCCCGGTCGCGGATTCCCGGCGCGCAGCGCCGACGACCTGTTCATCATCTACACCGGCGGTACGACCGGCATGCCCAAGGGCGTCATGTGGCGGGCCGAGGACCTCTTCTTCGCGGGCCTCTTCGGCGGGGAGCCGACCGGGGAACCGGTGAAGCGGCCGGAGGAGCTGGCCGAGCGGGTCGCCTCGCGCGGAGCCGGCCTCACCTTCTTCCCCGCTCCCCCACTGATGCACGGCACCTCGACGTTGACCTCGTTCATCGCCTTCAACTACGGGCAGCGGGTGGTCATCCACCGCAAGTACGTCCCGGAGGAGGTCCTGCGCACCATCGAGAAGGAGAAGGTGTCGAGCGTGTCGCTGGTGGGCGACGCGATGCTGCGGCCGCTCATCGACGCCCTCAACGGGCCCATGGAGGGGACGGACCTGTCCTCGCTGTTCAGCGTCTCGTCCTCCGGGGCGATCATGTCGGAGACGGTGCGCGCCGAGTTCCAGCGGCTGGTGCCGAACGCGCTGCTCCTGAACAACTTCGGGTCGTCGGAGTCCGGTTCCAACGGCAAGGCGACGAACGACTCCGGTCCCGAGCGGGGCTTCCGGCTGGAGGTCAACGACCGCACGCGGGTGGTGGACCCGGTCACGTACGAGCCGGTGGCGGTGGGCGTCCCGGGCCGCCTCGCGCAGCGCGGCCACGTCCCGCTCGGGTACTACAACGACCCGGCGAAGACCGCCGAGACCTTCTTCCGCAAGGGCGCGGAGCGGTGGGTGCTGCTCGGTGACATGGCGACGGTGGACGAGGAGGGCATCGTCACGGTCCTCGGACGTGGTTCGCAGTGCATCAACACGGGCGGCGAGAAGGTCTACCCGGAGGAGGTCGAGCAGGCGCTGAAGTCGCATCCGGACGTGTACGACGCGCTGGTCGCGGGCGTCCCGGACCCGACGTGGGGCAGTCACGTCGCCGCGGTGGTGCAGGTACGGGCGGGTGCGGCCGAGCCCACGCTGGACGCGATCCAGAGCCACTGCCGGACCAGGCTGGCCGGGTACAAGATCCCGCGCCAACTGGTCATCACCGAGGCGATCCAGCGCTCGCCGAGCGGCAAGGCGGACTACCGCTGGGCGCGGACGGTGGCGACGGAGGCGGACTCCACGAGCTGAGCGGGTTCGACGGCGCCGGTTTGACGGCGCCCTTCGACGACGCGCCCCGGCACGCCGCGGGGCCCGCGGGGCAGCGGCCCTGCGCGGGTGACGTCCGTTCCCGGCTGACGTCCGTTCCCGGCTGACGTCCGTTCCCGCGCGCCGTGCGTTCCCGGACGCCGTGCGTTCCCGGACGCCGTGCGTTCCCGGACGCCGTGCGTTCCCGGACGCCGTGCGTTCCCGGACGCCGTGCGTTCCCGGACGCCGTGCGTTCCCGGACGCCGTGCGTTCCCGGACGCCGTGCGTTCCCGGGCGCCGGCGCGATGCGCCTTCGCGCGCGGCCGGGCCTCGGCGCGCGGTGACGGCCGGCGCCCCACCGTGCCGGCCTCCGCGTACGCGCCCGCCGCCGTCAGACCTGCGCGCGGAGTTCGGCCGCGACCCCGCGGGCCCAGCCGGCGAGTTCGGGACGGCCGGCACCCTGGCCCAACGTGTCGACCTGGGCGTCCGCGAGTCGCTGCGGACCGGAATCCTCCAGCAGGTGGGCCACCTCGGCCAGCAACCCGGCCAGACGGCGCGCCTCGGACGCGCTGAGGCGCACCGATACCGCGGGGTCGATGACGGACATGGCCGCCGCCTCCCTTCGCGCCTCCTCCGTCGGGGGCACCTCCTTCGACCGTACGCCGTCGCCCCGGCGGCCGCCGCTCAGGAGCCCGGCGGTAACGATCACTCGTTCGAGTCATTGATTTACCCCGCCGGGTCCGGCACTCTACCGAATGAACGTTCGGTTGGCTCTCGGTGAGGTGACGGCATGACGGCGTACGCGGATCTCCACGACGAAGGCGAGCGGCTGGGCGCCGACGAGCTGGCGGCGCTCCAGCTGAAGCGGTTGAGGGCGACCCTGCACCGCGCGTACGAGCGGGTGCCCTTCTACCGCAAGGCCTTCGAGAAGGCGGGGCTGCATCCCGACGACTGTCGCTCCCTCGCCGACCTCGCCCTCTTCCCGCCGACCACAAAGGCCGACCTGCGCGGGCAGTACCCGTTCGGGATGTTCGCCGTACCCCGCTCCGAGGTCCGCCGCATCCACGCCTCCAGCGGCACCACCGGCCGCCCCACGGTGGTCGGCTACACCGACGGGGACCTGTCCACGTGGGCCGATGTCGTCGCCCGCTCCCTGCGCGCGGCGGGCGCCCGGCCCGGCCAGATCGTCCACGTCGCCTACGGGTACGGCCTGTTCACCGGCGGCCTCGGCGCCCACTACGGCGCGGAACGCCTCGGCTGTACGGTCGTCCCCGCCTCCGGTGGCATGACGGACCGCCAGGTCAGGCTCATCCAGGACTTCCGCCCGGAGGTGATCATGGTGACCCCCTCCTACATGCTCACGCTGCTGGACGAGATGGAACGCCAGGGCATCGACCCGCGCTCGACCTCCCTGCGGACGGGAGTCTTCGGCGCCGAACCGTGGACCGAGGAGATGCGCCGGGAGATCGAGGACCGGCTCGGCATCGACGCGGTGGACATATACGGGCTCTCGGAGGTGATCGGGCCGGGCGTGGCGCAGGAATTCGCCTCCCACAAGGACGGCCTGCACATCTGGGAGGACCACTTCTACCCGGAGGTCGTGGACCCCCTCACCGGGGCGGTGCTGCCCGACGGCGAAACCGGCGAGCTGGTGTTCACCTCCCTGACCAAGGAGGCCATGCCGATCATCCGCTACCGCACCCGGGACCTGACGCGGCTGCTGCCCGGAACGGCCCGCCCGGCCTTCCGGCGGATGGAGAAGGTCACGGGCCGCAGCGACGACATGATCATCCTTCGAGGGGTGAACCTCTACCCGACCCAGATCGAGGAGATCCTGCTGCGCTCCCCCGCCCTGGCGCCGCACTTCCAGCTCCGGCTGACCCGTGAGGGCCGCATGGACGCCCTGACCGTACGGGTGGAGGCCCGCCGGGAGGCCGGGGCCGGGCAGCGCGAGGCGGCGGCCGCGGAGGTGGTCCGCGCCGTGAAGGAGTCCGTGGGGGTGTCCGTCGCCGTGGAGGTGGTGGATCCGGAGACCCTGGAGCGCTCGGTCGGGAAGATCAAGCGGGTGAAGGACCTCCGCGAGGCAGGTCGGGCAGGGGAGGGCGCGCCGCGCTGACGGGCATCCGAAACCACCCCTTCGGGCTCACTTCGGTGCCGGTCCCGGGAGCGGGCGGCCCGGCCCGGGTAGTGCATGAGGCGTGACCTCGATCCTCCGGCGGCTCTACGACCGGCTCCAGGGCTCCCCCGCCGGGCTGGCCTGGAGCCGCGGCCGGGAGATCGAGCTGATGCACCGCGCCATGGGCTTCGCGGCGCTCGGGTTCCTGACCCTGGTACCCCTCCTGGTGGTCGTGTCGGCCGCGGCGCCCGGCAGCGGCTCGGGCTTCGGCCGCTGGCTGGGCCAGGCCCTCGGGGTGACCGCGTCCTCCCGCGCCCGCGTGGAGGCACTGTTCGGGGCGGCCGACCTGGCCCTGGAGCGGACCACCGCCTTCGGTCTGGCGGCTCTCGCGGTGTTCGGCCTGACCTTCGGCTCAGCCGTGCAGACCGGGTACGAGAAGGTCTGGGACGTGCCGACCGCCCGCTGGCACACCATGTGGCGCCACGTCGTCTGGCTGGCCCTGCTCGTCTGCTACCTCGCTCTGCTCGTGGGGATCCCGGCCCCCTCCGACGACGCCGTCGGCGCGATCCTCGGCACCGTCGGCGACCTGCTGGGCACGTGCCTGTTCTTCTGGACGTCGGGGCGGCTCCTGCTGGGCGGCCGGGTCCGCTGGCGGGCACTGCTGCCGGGAGCGGTGGCCACCAGCCTCGGCCTGCTCGGCCTGCGGGTCTTCTCGCAGCTGGTGTTCTCCCCGCTGATCGCCTCCAACGCCGTCACGTACGGGCCGTTCGGGACGCTGCTCGTCGTCCAGTCCTGGCTGGTCGGCGTCGGCTTCGTCGTCTACGGCGGAGCCCTCGTGGGCCGCCTCGTCCACGAGTACCTCACCCTGCGCCGCCTGCGACGCGGCGGAGTGCTCGCCATCGGTCACGGGGCACGGGATCCCGAAGGGCCCGCCGACTGATCGTCTCGCGACCGCCGGGACGACGGCGCGTCAGGGCACGAGGACGATCTTCCCCCGGACGCGCCCGCTCTCGCTTGGCCGGTGGGCCCTGACGGCCTCGGTCAGGGGCAGCGTCTCCTCGACGGACGGGCGCACTCCCGCGTCGTCCACCGGCCGGGCGAAACCGGCCGGGTCCTCCGGTGTCGGGTCAAGGAAGTACTCGACGAACCGCACGCCGTTCGCCCCGGGCCTGTTCCCGCACCCGCGTCCGGTCGACGCCGACGCCCACCACGTCGATGAGGGCGCAGCCGCGCGGCAGCGTACGGAGCGACCCGGGGCCGTACTCGTTGCCGATCGTGTCGATCCGCACGTCCACGTCGCGGAGGTGCGTGAAGTCCTCCGCCGTGTGGTCGATCAATTCGTCGGCGCCGAGACCGCGCGGGAATTCGTGCTTGGCGATCTGAACGGCCAGATGCCCCACGCCGCCCGCCGCCGCGTGCACCAGAACGCGCTCGTGGACGTGGTGGCGGACCGAGTGGTGGACGTGGGAGCCGGCGCCCACCCGTCCCGTGCCCCCAACGATGTCCGCTCCCGCCCCGCGCATCAACGGCGACTTCGTCAGAGGTCATTGCCGAGGGATCAAGGACCGTCGCGACTCCGCGCCGATCAGGTCCCCGGTTCCCGACAGCCACCGGTCGCCCCGAAGGGGCCGTGGGAGCGGAACCGGACGAAGTCCCCGAGGCGCACCGCCAACTCCGCGAAGAGGACGTCGTGCCGGGTCGGCGCCGCCGCCTCGCCGGGCGACGGGAGCACCGGCCCGGCACGACGGGGCTTCAGTCCGTCGGCGGCGTGAGGCGGTCGCGGAGTTCGCGCTTGAGGATCTTGCCGCTGGCGTTGCGCGGCAGGGCATCGGCGAACACCACCCGCTTCGGCGCCTTGAAGTGGGCCAGCCGCTCGCGGGCGTGGGCCATCAGCTCGGCCTCGGTCACTTCCCCGCGCGGCACCACCACGGCGGTGACGGCCTCGATCCACTTCTCGTCGGGGAGTCCGATCACCGCCGCCTCCGCCACCCCGGGATGGGTGTACAGCGCGTCCTCGACCTGCCGGGAGGCGACCAGTACGCCGCCCGAGTTGATGACGTCCTTCACCCGGTCGACGACGGTGAAGTACCCGTCGGCGTCGCGCACGGCGAGGTCCCCGGAGCGGAACCAGCCGTCGCGGAAGGCTTCCTCGGAGGCGGCCGCATCGTTCCAGTAGCCGAGGCACAGCTGCGGCGACCGGTAGACCACCTCGCCCGGCGTGCCGTCCGGAACGTCCGCGCCGTCCTCGTCGACGACCTTCGCCCGCACGTGGCGCACCGGCCGGCCGCACGAGTCCATCCGCCCCTCGTGTTCCTCCGGCCGCAGCACCGTGGCGAGCGGGCCGATCTCGCTCTGCCCGAAACAGTTGTAGAAGCCGAGCCCCGGCAGCCGTTCCCGCAGCCGTTCCAGTACGGGCACCGGCATGACCGACGCCCCGTAGTACGCCTTGCGCAGCGCGCCCAGCTCCCGCTCCGCGAACTGCGGATGGTTGGCCAGGGCGATCCACACCGTCGGCGGCGCGAAGAGACTGTCCGCGAGGCCCGCCTCCACCAGGTCGAAGACCGCTTCGGCGGCGGGTGCGTCCAGCACGGTGTTGCGGGCGCCCACCGCCAGGTAGGGAAGCAGGAAGACGTGCGTCTGCGCCGAGTGGTAGAGCGGCAGCGAGTGGACGGGGTGGTCCTCCTCGGTCAGGTCCAGGGCCTCGATGGCGCTCTCGTACTCGTGGGCGAGGGCCCGGTGCGTCATCATCGCGCCTTTGGGCAGGGCCGTGGTTCCCGAGGTGTACAGCAGTTGGACCAGCCGGGACGGGTCCCGTCCCGGCCCCGGCGGCAACGGCTCGAACGACAACGGCCCGCCGAGTTCGGCGAGGAAGGAGTCCGGCCCGTCGCGCAGCGGCCGTACGGGCGTCCCGCCGGGGATCCGGGGGGCCAGGTCCGGATCGGCGAGGACCAGGGAGGCGGCGCAGTTGTCGAGGATGTGCGCGAGGTCCTCGCCGGTGAGGTTCTGGTTGACCGGTACGTGGACCAGGCCGGCCCGGGCGCAGGCGAGGAAGGCGATCAGGTAGGCGTCGCTGTTGTGGGCGAACGTCGCGACCCGGTCGCCGACAGCCAGCCCGTGGCGGCCGCGCAGCACGGCGGCGCCGGTGGAAACGGCCGCGTCGAGTTCCGCGTACGTCCAGCTCCGTTCCCGGTAGCGGAGGGCGACGCGGTCGGGTACCCGCCGTGCGCTGTCCGCGAGGAGTCCGTCGACCGTGTTGTCCCGCACTGCCGTCATGGCGTGATCCTCACCCCGGCGCGCGCGTGCGGTCAACAGCGCCGCGCCCGGGGATACCGAACGGCATGTTGACAGACCGTCGGCCGACCTGCGTGAGTGTGGGGACACCCGGGGGCCCGGCCTGCACCACGGTCAAGTGCGCCCACCCGCAGGCAATTTGGGGGTCAGATTTGAGCTCGTCACAGCGCTCGGTCCCGCGCTCGTCGGACGGTCACCGCCGTACCCGCCCGCTCCTGCGCCGCGTCGCCGTCACCGGAGCCGCTTTGCTCGCGGTGACGGCGGCGATGCCCCCGGCCGGAGCCGCCACCGGTCCCGACAGCGGGGCCGCTCCCTCGGGCGGGGGCCTGTCCGCCGTCATCCGGTACACCGAGAACGGCATCCCGCACATCCTGGCGCGGGACTACGCGCACCTCGGATTCGGCACCGGCTGGGCGCAGGCAGCCGACCAGGTCTGCGTGCTCGCCGACGGGTTCCTGACCGTCGCCGGGGAACGCTCGCGCTGGTTCGGCCCGGACGCGGCGCCCGACGGCTCGCTCTCGTCGGCGGCGAAGAACCTCTCCAGCGACCTGTACTTCAAGGGCGTACGGGAGGCCGGGACCGTCGAGAGGCTGCTGGCCGCGCCCGCGCCGGCCGGTCCGGGCAAGGACGTGCGCGAACTGATGCGGGGCTGGGCCGCCGGGTACAACGCCTGGCTGGCCCAGAACAGGATCACGGACCCGGCGTGCCGGGGAGCCGCCTGGGTGCGGCCCGTCACCGTCACCGACGTGGCCGCCCGGGGCTTCGCGGTGTCGGTCCTGGGCGGTCAGGGACGCGGCGTCGACGGGATCGTGTCGGCACGGCCGCCCGCCCCGGGCGGGGCCGGGCCGACGGCTCCCCCGGTGCCCGATCCGGGATCGGCCGCCGAGGCGGCCCGGCAGTTGTTCGACACCACCCGCTACGACATGGGCTCCAACGCGGTGGCCTTCGCCGGCCCGACCACGGCGAACGGCCGGGGCCTGCTCCTGGGCAACCCGCACTACCCGTGGCAGGGCGGACGCCGCTTCTGGCAGTCCCAGCAGACCATCCCGGGCGAGTTGAACGTCTCGGGCGGCTCCCTGCTCGGCACGACCGTGGTGAACATCGGCTTCAACGAGAAGGTCGCCTGGAGCCACACGGTGGCCACCGGTACCCCCCTGAACCTGCACCAGCTCGCCCTGGATCCGGCCGACCCGACGGCCTACCTCGTCGACGGCAAGCCGGAGCGGATGACGGAGCGCAGGGTCGTCGTGCCTGTGGCCGGCGGCGGGGCGCCGGTCGTCCGCAGCCAGTGGTGGACCCGCTACGGGCCGGTCGTCTCCGACCTCGGCCCGTCGCTGCCGCTGCCCTGGACGGCCACGACGGCCTACGCGCTGGCGGACCCCAACGCGGCGAACCTGCGCGGCTCCGACACCGCGCTGGCCATGGGCAAGGCCCGCTCGGTCGCCGGGATACAGGACGCCCTGGGGCGCACCCAGGGCCTGCCCTGGGTCAACACGGTCGCCGCCGACGCGACCGGCGACACCCTGTTCACCCAGTCCCAGGTGCTGCCGAGGATCACCGACGAGCTCGCCGCGCGCTGCTCCACCCCGCTCGGCCGGGCCACCTACCCGGCCTCGGGGCTGGCGGTGCTGGACGGCTCGCGCGGTGACTGCGCGCTCGGCAGCGACCCGGACGCGGTGCAGCCCGGGGTGTTCGGCCCGGGCAGGGCGCCGACACTGCGGGGAGCCCCGTACGCGGAGAACTCCAACGACAGCGCCTGGCTGGCCAACGCGGATCGCCCGTTGACCGGCTACGAGCGGGTCTGGGGGAACATCGGCACGCCGCGTTCGCTGCGCACGCGCGGCGCCGTCGAGGACGTGTCGGCGATGGCCGCGCGGGGCCGGCTGACGGTCGGTGACCTGGAGCGGCAGCAGTACGCGAACCGGGTCCCGGCCGGTGACCTGGCGGCCGCCGACGCGGCGAGGGCCTGCGCGGCCCTGCCCGGCGGGACGGCGGTCGGCGGCGACGGGGTACCGGTGGACGTCTCGGCGGCCTGCGGGGTGCTGGCGTCGTGGGACCGGACGGTCGACTCGAAGAGCCGCGGCGCCCTGCTCTTCGACCGGTTCTGGCGGAAGCTGACCGCTGGTACGGCGGCCAAGGACCTGTGGCTGGTGCCGTTCTCCGCGACCGACCCGGTCCGCACGCCCCGTACGCTCAACCAGGCGGCTCCCGGCGTCGGCCGGGCCCTCGCGGACACGGTCACCGAACTGCGGGCGGCCGGGATCGCGCTGGACGCCCCGCTCGGGGAGCACCAGTTCGTGGTGCGCGGTGGACAGAAGCTGCCGGTGGGCGGCGGCTCGGAGGCGCTCGGTGTCTGGAACAAGATCGAGTCGCCGTGGAACGCGGCGGCCGGCGGGTACCCGGAGGTCCTGCACGGCTCCAGTCACATGCAGGCGGTCGGCTGGGACGGCAGTCGCTGCCCGGTGGCTCGGACCCTGCTGACGTACGGCCAGTCGGCGAACCCGAACTCGCCGTTCCACGCCGACCAGACCCGACTGTTCTCCCAGGAACGTTGGGTGACCTCACGGTTCTGCGAGCGGGACATCCTGAGCTCACCGAAGCTGAAGGTGGTGTGGCCGCGCGAGCGACGCTGACCGCCGCCGCGGTCCGTCAGGTGGGGCCGGTGGTCCCGGCCCCACCGGGATGCGTACGAACCGGGACGCGTACGCACCGGGGTGCGCAGCACTAAGGGCTCACGGCCAGGAAGAGGTAGGCGGCCAGCAGGACGAGGTGCACGCCGCCCTGGAGCAGCGTGGCTCGGCCCGGGACGACCGTGAGGGCGCTGACGACCACGGTGAGGGCGAGCAGCACCATGTGGATGGGGCCGAGGCCGAGCATCAGCGGTCCGGAGAGCCAGATCGAGGCGAGGGCGATGGCCGGGATGGTCAGGCCGATGCTGGCGATGGCCGAGCCGTAGGCGAGGTTGAGGCTGGTCTGGACCCGGTCGCGGCGGGCGGCGCGGACGGCCGCCAGGGTCTCGGGCGCCAGTACGAGCAGGGCGATGATCACGCCGACGACGGCGTTGGGCAGGCCCGCGTCGGCGACGCCCTTCTCGATGGTCGGGGAGACGGCCTTGGCGTCGCCGACGACGGCGATGAGTGCGACGAGCAGCAGGCCGAGGCTGATCAGGGCGGCCCGGGAGGTGGGCGGATCGGCGTGCTCGTCCTCCTCGCCGGCGGCGGCCGCGGCGGCGGCGCGGGCGGCCTCCTTGCGGATGCGGTGGGTGTCGACGGGCAGGAAGTAGTCCCGGTGACGGACCGTCTGGACGGCGATGAACAGTCCGTAGAGGGCGAGCGAGGCGACGGCCGCGAAGGTCAGCTGGGCGGTGGAGAACTCGGGGCCGGGTTTGCTGGTGGTGAAGGTCGGCAGGACGAGGCTGAGTGTGGCGAGGGTCGCGACGGTCGCCAGGGCGGCGCCGGAGCCCTCCGCGTGGAACACGGCGACCCGGTTGCGCAGGGCTCCGACGAACAGGGACAGGCCGACGATGCCGTTGCAGGTGATCATGACGGCGGCGAAGACGGTGTCCCGGGCGAGGGACGAGGTCTTGGGGCCGCCGTCGGCCATCAGGGTGACGATGAGCGCCACTTCGATGACCGTGACGGCGACGGCGAGGACGAGGGAGCCGAAGGGTTCGCCGACGCGTAGGGCCACGACCTCGGCGTGGTGAACGGCCGCCAGGACCGCGCCCGCCAGGCAGACGGAGACGAGGACCACCGCGAGTCCGGGCAGGTCACGTCCCCAGCTGAGGACGAGCGCGATCAGCGCCACCACGGGGACCAGGACGGTCCAGTCGGTCAGGGGGGATCTGTGGGTTGCCGTACTCATATGTGCCAAGTTGCCAGAACTGTTCCCCCGGTGCGGTGTGCGGCACGTGTCAGGGGCCCTGACGTGGCACTTCTCACGAAGGATCCGGGCGTGGCGGGCCCTGCGGGGCGCGGGGGCTTCCGGAGGGACGCCCGTCCGGTCCATGATCCGGGGATGAAGAGCGTGCGGAGGAGAGCGGGCCTGTTCACCGGCTCCGAGGACGACCCGAGGTTCACCACCCCCGCGACGGGGGCGGAACGGCTGGTGCTGGCCGGCGTCCTCGCCGCGCAGCGCACGACCCTGGAGCTGAAGTGCGCCGGGGTGGCGGAGCTGTCCCGGCGGTCCGTGGAGCCGTCGACGCTGTCGCTGCTCGGTCTGGTGCGTCATCTCGCCGATGTGGAGCGCCGCTGGTTCCGGCAGGTGTTGGCCGGTCGGGACGCGGCGCCCCGCTTCTCCTCGGCGACGGATCCCGACGGCGACTTCGAGGGCGCGCGGGAGGGGGCCGGGGCCGTGGAGGAGGCGTGGGCGGCCTGGCGCGAGGAGGTGGCCTTCGGCGAACGGTTCACGGAGGAGGCTCCCGACCTGGACGTCGAGGGGTACGACGGGTGGCGGGGGACGGTGTCGCTGCGCTGGGTGTTGATCCACATGGTGGAGGAGTACGCCCGGCACAACGGCCACGCCGATCTGCTCCGGGAGCGGATCGACGGGGCCGTGGGCATCTGAGGCGACGCGGACGCGGTGGCTCCGGCGCTTCCCCCTCGCCCCTCCCCTGCTTCCCCTTCGCCTCGGCGCCGCGCCGTCACAGCGCCCGGTCGCGGCCCTCCCAGTAGGGGTCGCGCAGTCGGCGCTTGTACAGCTTGCCGTTGGGGTCGCGGGGCATCGTCTCGATGAAGTCGACGGACTTGGGGCGCTTGTAGCCCGCCAGCCGCCGTTCGCAGTGGTGCAGGATCTCGGCGGCCAGCGCGTCGCCCGCCACGAACCCGTCGGCGGGCTCGATGACCGCCTTGACCTCCTCGCCCCAGGCGTCGTGCGGGATGCCGAAGGCGGCGGCGTCCGCGACGGCCGGGTGGGTGAGGAGCGCGGACTCGATCTCGGCGGGGTAGATGTTCACGCCGCCCGAGATGATCATGTCGATCTTGCGGTCGCGGAGGAAGAGGTAGCCCTCCTCGTCGAGCACGCCGAGGTCCCCGACGGTGAAGAAGTCCCCGATGCGGTTCTTCCTCGTCTTGCCCTCGTCCTTGTGGTAGCTGAAGCCGCCGGTGTTCATCTTGATGTAGACGGTGCCCAGTTCGCCGGCGGCCAGCCGGTTGCCGTCGTCGTCGAAGACCGCGAGTTCGCTGATCGGCCAGGCCTTGCCGACGGTTCCCGGCCGCTTGAGCCAGTCCTCGGCCGTCGCGAAGGCACCGCCGCCCTCGCTCGCCGCGTAGTACTCCTCCACGCAGTGGCCCCACCACTCGATCATCGCCCGCTTGACGTGGTCGGGGCAGGGGGCGGCGCCGTGGATGGCGTGCCGCATCGAGGAGACGTCGTACGCGTCCTTCGTCTCCTGCGGGAGGGCGAGGAGGCGGTGGAACTGGGTGGGGACCATGTGCGTGTGCGTGCAGGCGTGCGCGTCGATCAGGCGCAGCATCTCGCGCGGCGTCCACTTGTCCATCAGGACGAGCGGGTGCCCGATGTGCAGGGAGGCGCCCGCGAACTGGAGCACGGCGGTGTGGTAGAGCGGCGAGCAGACGAGGTGGACGTTGTCGCCGAAGGGACGGATCCCGAAGATGCCGAGGAACCCGCCGAGGTACGTCTCCTCCGGGAGCTTGCCGGGCAGCGGCCGGCGGATGCCGCGCGGGCGGCCGGTGGTGCCGGAGGTGTAGTTCATCACCCAGCCGAGGGTGCGACCGTCCGGCGCCGAGGCGGGCCGTCCGTCGAGGAGTTCGCCGTACGGGCGGAAGCCGGGTACGGCTCCGACGCCGTAGCGGCGCTCCGCCGGCAGCCCGGCCTCGTCGGCGGCGGCGGTGGCCGCGTCGGCGAACCGCTCGTGGGCGATCAGGACCTTCGCGCCGGAGTCGGAGACGATCCAGGCGATCTCCGGGCCGACGAGGTGGTGGTTGACCGGGACGAGGTAGAAGCCGGCCTGGGAGGCGGCGAGGTAGGCGGTGAGGAACTCGACGCCGTTGGGCAGGACGACGGCGAAGGCGTCCCCCCGCTCCAGCCCGGCGGCGCGCAGCCCGTGGACGAGGCGGTTGACGTCGGCGTGCAGCCGGCCGGCGCTCCACTCCTCGCCGTCGGGGGCGACGAGGACGATGCGGTCGGGATCGGTGCCCGCCTGGGCCCAGAAGCCGTTGGGAGGCTGGCCGTGCTGCTGGTCGGTCATGCTGCTGCTCGCTCCTCTGCTCACTCCGGTGGGTGCTGTCCTGTCCCGGCGGTCGGGCCCTGGGGGGTGCCCGGCCCGGGTGCCGGGCGGTCAGGTGCGGCCGGCGATCCGGTTCATGCGTGCGATGGCGCGCTCGAAGCCGCCGGTGAGTTCGTCGAAGACGGCCTGCACGCCGCGTTCGCTGTTCATCCGGCCGACGATCTGGCCGACGGGGGTGCCGAGCAGGGGCTGGACCTCGTACTTCTGGATCCGGGAGACGGCCTCGGCGACCAGCAGGCCCTGGAGCGGCATGGGCAGCGCCCCGGGGCCGTCCGGGTCGTCCCAGGCATCGGTCCACTCGGTGCGCAGTTGGCGGGCCGGTTTGCCGGTGAGGGCGCGGGAGCGGACGGTGTCGCCGGAGCCGGCGGCGAGGAGCTTCTCGGTGAGGGCGCGGGAGTGCAGGTCGGCCTCGGTGGTGGTGAGCCAGAGGGAGCCCAGCCAGGCGCCCTGCGCGCCGAGGGCCAGTCCTGCGGCGATCTGTTCGCCGCTGCCGATGCCGCCGGCGGCGAGGACCGGGAGCGGGGCGACGGCCTCGACGATCTCGGGGACCAGGACCATGGTGGCGATGTCGCCGGTGTGGCCGCCGGCCTCGTAGCCCTGGGCGACGACGATGTCGATGCCCGCCTCGGCGTGCCGGCGGGCGTGCTTGGCGCTGCCGGCGAGGGCCGCGACGAGGACGCCGTGGTCGTGGGCGCGCGCGACGACGTCGGCGGGCGGGGATCCGAGGGCGTTCGCCAGGAGTTTGATGGGGTAGTCGAAGGCGACGTCGAGCTGGTTGCGGGCGACCTGTTCCATCCAGCCGGTGATCCGCCAGCCCGAGGCCTCGCCCTCGGCCAGTTCGGGTACGTGGTGCTTGGCGAGGGTCTCGCGGACGAACTCGCGGTGTGCTGCCGGGATCATCGCCTCGATGTCGGCCTCGGAGATGCCGTCGACGGCCTTCTTCGCGGGCATGACGACGTCGAGGCCGTAGGGCTTGCCGTCGGTGTGCGCCTGCATCCAGTCGAGGTCGCGCTTGAGCTCGTCGGGGGCGGTGTAGCGGACCGCGCCGAGCACGCCGAGACCGCCCGCGCGGGTGATGGCCGCGGCGACCGCGGGGAAGGGGGTGAAGCCGAAGATGGCGTGCTCGACTCCCAGTTTCTTGCTCAGCTCCGTCTCCATGGGCGTGAGGATGCCGCAGGGCGGCGACCGAGGGAAGAGGTTTTCTGATGCAGTGTCAGATTCTTTGCGGGTCGGTCGGTGCGGAGGGTGCGGGGTGGGCGGGCAGATACCCAGTAGCGTGCGCGGGCAGGAACAGGAGGGCCGGACATGGGTGGTACGGCGACGGGTGACGAGGCGTCTCGTGGCACGGTTCCACGGGGCACGGATCGCGATGACGGTACGGGCCGGGTACCGCCCCCCGGAGGGCCCCCGACCGCCACTGCGGCACGACCCCTCGGGGCGCGGGCGACGCACGCGGCCGGGCCTGCGACCGACCCCGGCGGAGGAGCCGGCGGGGGCGGCGGAGGGCTGAGCCGACGGCGGCTCGGTGCGCGGCTGCTGGCGCTCGGCGGGGTCCTGGTCCTGCACGCCGCACTGCCGGCCGCGGGGGCCGGGGCCGCGGGGAATCCGGCCGAACGGCGCGCCCTGCAGGGACTGCGGCTGCGCTACGGGTCCGCCCGCCAGGCCGGGCTGCTGGAGAAGCACCTGGAGGGCGTCGCCGACGAGGCCCGGCGCTTCCTCGGCCCCTCCCCCGAACACCCCTACTACGCGGGGGCGGTGGTCCTCGCCGGGCGGGGTCGGACGATCGCGCTGCACCGGGCCGTGGGCGAGGCGGTCCGGTACGCGGACTACGACGGACGGACCGACCGGCCCCGGGAGTTCCCGGCCACCGAACGGATCGCGATGGCCGAGGACACCGTCTTCGACCTGGCCTCCCTGAGCAAGCTGTTCACCTCCATCCTGGCCGTGCAGCAGATGGAGCGGGGTCGCCTGGACCTGGAGGCGACCGTGGACCGCTACCTGCCCGAGTTCACCGGTGGCGGCAAGGAGGCGGTCACCGTCCGGCAGCTCCTCACGCACACCTCGGGGCTGCGTTCGTGGGCGCCCTTCTATCAGGAACCCACCCGCGAGGGGCGGTTGAGGCTGCTGTGGTCGGTGCGTCCGCAGGAGACGCCGGGGACGGTGTACCGGTACTCCGACCTCAACCTGATCGCGCTCCAACTGCTCCTGGAACGGATCACCGGCCGCACTTTGGACGTCCTGCTCCACGACGAGATCACCGCTCCGCTCGGGATGCGCCGCACGCGGTACAACCCGCCGCGCTCCTGGCGCCGGGTCATCGCCGCGACCGAGGTGCAGCGCCCGCCCTGGTCGGGGCTGGACCGGGGGCTGGTGTGGGGCGAGGTGCACGACGAGAACGCCCACGCCCTCGGCGGGGTCGCGGGCCACGCCGGGGTGTTCGGCACCGCCTGGGACCTGGCCGTCCTCGCCCGCGCCCTGCTCGACGGCGGGGTCTACGCGGGCAGGCGCATCCTGCGCCCCGCCTCGGTCGAACTCCTCTTCACCGACTACAACACGGCTTTCCCCGGTGACGACCACGGCCTCGGCTTCGAGCTGTACCAGCACTGGTACATGGGCGCGATGGCCACCCCGCACTCCGCCGGGCACACGGGCTTCACCGGCACCTCCCTGGTGCTCGACCCGTCCACCGACTCCTTCCTGATCCTGCTCGGCAACTCCGTGCACCCCGTGCGGACGTGGCGGGCGGGCAGCGCGCCGCGGGTGGCCGTCGGCAACAGCTTCGCCCGGGCCGTGCCGGTCCGTACGAGGCACGGCGGACCCGCCTGGTACTCCGGCATGGAGACCGCCGGCTCGGGCACCCTGACTCTGCCACCGCTGACTCCGACCACCGGGAACGCCCGACTGCGCTGCGCCGTGTGGTGGGACACCGTTCCCGGCGCCGGCGCGTTCCACCTGGAGGTCTGTGCCGACGGGGAGACCTGGGAGCCCCTGCCCTTCACCACCGTACGGACCACGGGCGGTACCCCCGAGCAGTGGCCGCTGGGTTCCGCGGGCGGCTGGTCCGGCCGCGCGTGGCACCGCCTGGAGGCGCCCCTGCCCGCCCGGCCGGGCCGTGAGGTGCGGCTCCGGTTCCGCCACGCGGCCACGGGACGTTACGTCGGACGGGGGGTGTACGTGGACGTCCTGCGCGTGGCCGAGCCGGCCCGCCTGCTGTTCGCCGAGGACCGCCCCGCCGACGCGGCCCGCATCGAAGCCGTCGGGTGGACCCGGTCGGCGGATTAGGGCCCGTCGTCGAAGTCCCGTCGTCGCCCCGAGGCGGACGGGAGTTCGGCAACGGGCCCGGCGGACCCCGCCCGCGGAGCGGCCCGGGAGCGGGGTCGCGCCCGGGCGCGGCCCGTCAGTCGCCGATCAGGCAGAAGGGGTGTCCGGCCGGGTCGGCGTAGACGCGCCAGCCCTCCGCGTCGTGGCTCGCGTCGAGGAGGGTCGCGCCGACGGCGAGCACCTGCTCCTCGGCCCGGACGAGGTCGGGGACGGCGAAGTCCCAGTGGAGCTGTTGGGGGCGGGAGGGGTCGGGCCAGGCCGGCGGCTGGTAATCGAGGGCCTGCTGGAAGGCGAGGACGGCCCCGGTCGGGGTGTGGAGGGTGGCCCACCGCTCGTCCACCGTCCACCGCCGGTCGGGCCTGTTGACGGTGCCGCCCAACAACGCCGCGTAGAACTCGGCGAGTCGCAGCGGATCGGGACAGTCGAGGACCACGCACTGCAGTTCAGCGATCATGACGGAATCCTAGACGGACCGTCCGCGCCCCGACCGGGCCACGGCGCGAGCACCGCGTCGAGCATGCGCCGTACGGTGGCGGTCAGTTCGGCCGGGTCCGGGACGGGGCGGGAGCGGGCCAGGGAGCCGGCGAGCCGGTCGTAGAGCAGGCCGTCCGTCCAGGCCACGAGGAGTTCGGCGGACTCCTGCGGCCGGGCGGCGCCCAGGACCGTGAGGAGGGCGGCCGCGCGGGCCCGCGCGCGCAGGCCGGCCCGGTGGAGTTCGGGTTCCAGTTCCGGGTTCCGGGCGGCTTCCAGGCTCAGTTCGAAGCGGGCCAGCTGGCGTGCGCGGCCTTCGGTGAGCCAGCGGTGGAGCAGCGCGCCCAGCGCCCGCGCGGCGCTCTCCCGGTCGGGGGGTCCGGGCGGGGTGTCGTCGTCGAGGTCTTCGAGGTCCAGCTCGGCGAGCCGCCCGTAGCAGGCGCCGATGAGCGCCGTCCGCGTACGGAAGTAGTACGAGGTGCTGCCTGCCGGCAACCGCGCCGCGCCGTCGACGGCGCGGTGCGTGAGTCCCCGCAGCCCGCCGGCGGCCACCAGGTCGATCGCGGTGTCCGCGATGAGGGTCCTGCGGTCGGGAGCGGACGGCCGAGTGTCGGGGGTGGACATGTCCTCACTCTACAGCTGTAGAGTGAGGACATGTCCTCTACGGATGTAGAGGACCAGGCAAAGGGTCAGGGATCTTCGAGCAGCAGGAGGCCGTGCCATGTCGGAACGCCGACGTAAGGCCGTCATCGCCGGTGGCGGGATCGGCGGCCTCACCGCCGCCCTGGCCCTGCACCGCCGGGGCTGGCACGTCACCGTCTGCGAACGGACCGAGGGGCCGTCCGCCGCCGGGGCGGGAATCGTCCTCGCCCCCAACGCCCTGCGCGCCTTCGACGCCGTCGGCTTCGACGCCGCCCGGGCGGGGGGCGGGGCCGTACCGGCCGCAATGGGGCTGCGCCGGCCGACGGGCGCCTGGCTCAGCCGCGCCGACACCGCGGCCATGACCGTCCGCTACGGCCGTCCGCCGCTCGCGGTGCACCGCTCGGACCTCGCCGCCGCCCTGACCGCGGCCCTCCCGGCGGACGCCCTGCGGTACGGGGCGGGCGTCACGGAAGTCACCGGCGCCGACGGGGACCGGCCGGTGGTCCGCACCTCCAGCGGGGAGTTCCCCGCCGACGTGGTGATCGCCGCCGACGGCATCCACAGCCCGCTGCGCCACCGCTACTTCCCCGACCACCCCGGCCTGCGCTACAGCGGGGAAACCGCGTGGCGCGCCGTGCTCCCGACCGGCGGCACCGTCACCGAGGCCGCCGAGACCTGGGGGCGCGGCCGGCGCTTCGGAACGGTTCCGCTCGCCGACGGCCGGACCTACCTCTACGCCACGGCCGTCGTCCCCGCCGGATACCGACCCGGGGACGTCCGTACCGAGCTCCTGCGCCACCACGGGACGTGGCACGACCCGATCCCCGCCCTCCTGGAACGCGTCGACCCCGCGGCCGTGCTCCAGCACGACCTGTACGACCTGGCCGCCCCGCTCCCCCGCCTGCACCACGGCCGCATCGCCTGGATCGGCGACGCCGCGCACGCCATGACCCCCAACCTGGGCCAGGGCGGCTGCCAGGCCGTCGAGGACGCCGTCGTCCTGGGTCACCTGCTGGACGCGCTGCCGACGCCGGAGGCCCTCGCCGCGTACACCCGGGCCCGCCTCGCCCGCACCGACGCCATCCGGGTCCGTGCCCGTCGCGCCGGGCGGATCGCCGCCCTGACCCACCCGTTGTCCGTGGCCGCCCGCGACCTCGCGCTCCGGGCGACACCCGCCCGGGCCGCGCGGCGGGCCGTGGACGACCTCTTCGACGGATTCACCCTTCCGGGCGTCCTTGCCGAGCACCCGGCATAACCGGCGCACCCGGGGGCGTTGAGCGTCGTTGTCGAGCTCATCGACCGTTCACACGAAGGCAGGCGAAGCCCCATGACGACGGACATCGACTGGGACCACCCGACCGACCCCCGGGAAGGCACCTGGCAGTTGGACCACGTGAAGCTGTACGTGGGCTCGAACGGGGCGGAGGGCCGGGAATGGAACGGCACCCAGACCCTCCTGCTCACCACGCTCGGACGGGTTTCCGGCAAGCCGGTCCGCACGCCCCTCATCTACGGTGAGGACCGGGGCCGTTACCTGGTGGTCGCCTCCAAGGGCGGCGACGCGACGCACCCGCTCTGGTACCGGAACCTCACCGAACACCCCGAGGTCCGCGTCCAGGTCGGCCCGAAGGTCTTCCGGGCCGAGGCCCGCACCGCGACCTCCGAGGAGCGCGCCGCGTTCTGGCCGATCATGGTCGGGCACTGGCCCGCGTACGACGAGTACCAGGCCAAGACGGACCGCGAGATCCCGATCGTCGTGCTCGAACCGTCCGCCTGACGTCCGCCCGGCAGCCCGCCCCGCGCCCGACCGCGCGCGGGGTCAGCGGCCCAGGGCCGCCATCGCCGCGTTGTGGCCCGGGATGCCGCTGACGCCACCGCCGCGCGCGGCGCCCGCCCCGCACAGCAGGACGTTGGGGTGGGCGGTCTCCACGCCCCAGCGGCCCGGCGCACCGGCGTCCGCGTACGGCCAGGACAGGTCGCGGTGGAAGATGTGCCCGCCGGGCAGGCGCAGTTCGCGTTCCAGGTCGACCGGGGTCTTGGCCTCGATGCAGGGTCGGCCGTCGGCGTCGAAGGCCAGGCAGTCGGTGATCGGCTCGGCCAGGTGGGCGTCCAACTGGGCCAGGGTCGCGGTCAGCAGGACCTCGCGCGTCTGCCGGTTGTCCTTCTCGAACAGCCGGGCCGGGGTGTGCAGTCCGAAGAGGGTGAGCGTCTGGTAGCCCTGCTCCACCAGTTCCGGGCCGAGGATCGACGGGTCGGTCAGCGAGTGGCAGTAGATCTCCGAGGGCGGTACGGAGGGCAGTTCGCCCGCCGCCGCCTCCGCGTGGGCGCGCCGCAGTTGCTCGTACCCCTCGGCGATGTGGAAGGTGCCGCCGAACGCCTCGCGGGGGTCGACGGCGGTGTCCCTGAGCCGGGGCAGGCGGCTCAGCAGCATGTTGACCTTGAGTTGGGCGCCCTCCGGGGCCGGTCCGGGGCCGGGGTCCTCGCCGAGCAGTTCGGCCAGCGCCCGTGGCGAGGCGTTCACCAGGACGGTACGGGCGGCGACGCTGCCCTCGCCGGCCTCCGTGCGGAAGGTCACCTCGGCGGGGGCGGAGCCGTCGGGGTGGACGCGCAGCGCCTCGTGCCCGGTGACGATCTCCGCGCCGGCGGCCCGCGCGGCGTCGGCCAGCGCGTCGGTGAGCGCTCCCATGCCGCCGACGGGCACGTCCCAGTCGCCGGTGCCGCCGCCGATGACGTGGTAGAGGAAGCAGCGGTTCTGGACGAGGGAGGGGTCGTGGGCGTCGGCGAAGGTGCCGATGAGGCCGTCGGTCAGGACCACCCCGCGGACCAGGTCGTCCTCGAAGTGCCGCTCCACGGCCCGGCCCAGCGGCTCCTCGAAGAGCATCCGCCAGGCGTCGTCGTCACCGATCCGGGCCCGTAGCGCCTCGCGGGTGGGCAGGGGTTCGGTGAGGGTCGGGAAGACCTTCCGGGCGACCTCGGTGGTGGTCCCGTAGAAGGCGCGCCAGCGCTCGTACTCCTGGTCCGAGCCGGTGAGCCGGGCGAAGGACTCCCGGGTGCGGGCCTCGCCGCCGCCGACGAGGAGGCCGCCCGGGCGGCCGGCCCGTTCGACGGGCGTGTACGAGGAGACGGTGCGCCGGCGGACCGCGAACCGCAGGCCCAGATCGCGGACGATCTTCGCGGGGAGCAGGGAGACGAGGTACGAGTAGCGCGACAGCCGGGCGTCGAGACCGACGAAGGGGCGGGTGGAGACGGCGGCCCCGCCGGGGTGTCCGAGTCTTTCCAGGACCAGCACGGAACGGCCGGCCCGGGCCAGGTAGGCGGCGGCGACCAGGCCGTTGTGGCCCCCTCCGACGATGACCGCGTCGTACACGTCGTGCGCGAAACCGGTGGAGCCCGTGGTGGCTGTCATGGCTCTTGGTAACACACCTGGCCCAGTCGCTCCAGACAGTGCGCCTCGTCGGCGTGGGCCAGTGCGGTGTCGGGATGCTCGTCGCCGAGGGACCGTTCGCGGATGCCCGAGAGCTCGCGGTAGATGGGCAGCGCCTCGTCCCAGCGGCCCAGCCGGCCCAGGCCGACGGCGAGTTCCCGGCGGCTGACCAGGGTGTCGGTGTGTTCCGCGCCCAGGGCGGAGGCTCGGACCGCGCCCACCTCGCGGGCCTCGGCGACGGCTTCCTCCCAGCGTTCCAGGCGGCCCAGGTTGACGCCGAGGACGTGGCGGGCGCGCAGGGTCTCCGGGTCCGCCGCGCCGTATGCCCGGGTGCGGTCCGCGACCAGGGCCCGGAAGACGTCGAGGGCCTCGGCGGGGCGTCCGGTGCGGCCCAGCGCGATGCCGGTCTCGTAGCGCGCGGCCAGGGCGTCCGGGTGGTCGCGGCCGAGGGTGCGTTCGCGGGCGGCGGCGACCTGGCGGAAGCCGGTCAGCGCCTCCTCCCAGCGGCCGAGGCGACCGAGGGCGTAGGCGGCCTCGTAGCGGGTCAGCAGGGTGTCCACGTGGTCGGCGCCGAGCACCGCCGCCCCGTCGGCGGCCACCACCACCGCGGCGACGTGCGCGTCGGCGTGGCGGCCGAGGGCGCCCAGGGCGCAGGCGAGGTTGTGCCGGCAGCGCAGGGTGTCGGGGTGGCGGGGGCCCGTGGTGCGGGCGCGGGCGGCGAGGACGGAGCCGTAGATCTCGTACGCCTCGCGGTGGCGTTGCAGCCGCGACAGCTCGTACGCCTCCTCCTGGCGGGCGGCGAGGGTGTCCGGGTGGTCCGGGCCCAGCACCGCGGACCGGCCCCGGGCCACGGCCGCGTAGACGGCGAGGGCCTCCTCGTTGCGCCCGGCCCTGCTGAGGGCGAACGCGCGGGTGTGCCCGGCGGCGAGCGCGTCGGGGTGTCCCGGGTCGCCGGGCTCGGGCAGGGGGGTGCGCGGCAGCCCGTACACGCTGGTCAGCCGGGGGTCCTCGGCGGGCGCGGGCCGCATGATGCGCTGCTCCCCGGAGGCGTGCGCGGCCCGTCCGGCGGGGCGGGCGGCCGTCCACGAGCCCGTGAGCACCGCCCACGCGCCGCTGGCCGGCCGGGCCTCGATGCCGGCCTTGCGGCCGGCCGTCATGCCCGCGGCCCAGGCGGGCAGCGGGGGCCGGGCCACCGGGCCGACCGGGCCGTACCGCGCCTCGACCAGGCGCCGGTGCAGGTGGCGGGCGTCGCCGGGGCGGTCCTCGGGGCGCTTGGCGAGGAGTTCCAGGACGAGTTGCTCGAAGTGGGCGGGCAGCTCGGGACGGTGTTCGCGCAGCGGTACCGGCGTGTTGTCGCGGTGGCCCACGAGGACGGACCAGGAGTCGCCGAGGTCGAAGGGCGGGGCTCCGGTGGCGATCTCGTAGAGGACGCAGCCGAGGGAGTACAGGTCGCTGCGGTGGTCGACCTCGCCGCCGGCGATCTGTTCGGGCGACATGTAGTGCGGGGTGCCCATGGCCATGCCGCCGCCGGTGAGCTTCGCGGTGAAGCCGATGTCGTGGGCGAGCCGGGCGATCCCGAAGTCGCAGATCTTCACCGTGCCGTCGGTGAGTCGCATGATGTTGGCGGGCTTGAGGTCGCGGTGGACGACGCCCTGGTCGTGGGTGTAGCCGAGGGCGGCGGCCATCTGCTCGGCGATGTCGAGGACCACGTCGACGGGGAGCGGGCGCGCCTCGTTGTCCTCCATCAGCTGGCTGAGGTTGCGGCCCTCCAGCAGTTCCATGACCAGGTAGAGGGGGCCGCCGTCCGCGCTGTCGTCGCCGAAGTCGTGGACGACGGTGACGCCCCGGTGCTGGAGGGAGGCCGCGACGCGGGCCTCGCGGCGGAAGCGCTCGCGCAGGACCTGGGTGAAGTGGGCGTCCTGGTCATGCCCGACCGGCTTGAGGCACTTGACGGCGACCTGCCGGCCCAGCGATTCGTCACGGGCGCGCCACACCTCGCCCATGCCACCGCGCCCGATCAGATCGAGCGACCGGTACCGGCCCTGGATCAGTCTGGACTCCGCCATGTCTTGAAGTCGCCCCCGTCGTCGTGCCACGCCCTCCCCGGCCGGTCCAGTATGGCCGCTGATGTACGCAGTGTGTACGCGGAGGGGCGGCTGCCGGGGCCCAGCCGACGCATCGCTTTCAAGATGTGACCTGGCGGCAGCTGCCAGCGCAGACCAGCGGGAATGCTGCGCAGCATGCGACCCGTGCGACGCAGGCGTCGGGTGGTGACGCGCGGGGGCGGGGCGGGTCTGCCGTAGAGCGCGTGCGCCCACGGCGGAAGGGAGCCGTAGGCGAGGGCCGCGAGGGGTCCCCACAGCAGGTTTCGGCCAGGGACCAGGAGGGGGTGGACGGGCGGCGCGCGCAGGAAGTCGTCCACGGCGCGGGCGTCGGCGCCGGCGGCGAGTTCGGGGCGGACCGCCTCGAAGTACGCGGCGAGGGCGGCCGCGTCGGCGGGCACGTCGCCCGGGTCGAGGCCGACGAGGCGGGCGTTCACCCGGTTCTCGTCCACGTACCGGTCCGCCTGGGCGGGGGTGAGGGGCGCCCCGGAGCGGAGCAGGACGTGCAGGAAGCTGTCGATCTGGGCGCAGTGCACCCAGAGCAGCAGGGCGGGGTCGTCGACGGGGAAGCGTTCCCCGGTGGTGGGGTCGGTGGCGGAGAGCCTGCGGTGGATGGCCCGGACCCGGGCTCCGGCCGCTTCGGCGGCCCCGGTGGTGCCGTAGGTGAGGGTGCCGACGAAGTCGGCGGTGCGCAGCAGCCTGCCCCATGCGTCCGCGCGGCCGTCCGGGCTGTCGAAGGCCGCGCTGTTGGCCAACACGCCGCGCACCGCGCGTGGGTGCAGGGCCTGGAGGTAGAGGGCGCGGACGCCGGCGATCCACATGACCGGGTCGCCGTGACACTGCCAGGTGACGGAGTCCGGCCCGTAGAGGCCGGGGTCGGCGTCCCGGTACGGAGCCGCGTCCGTGCCCCCGTACGGAGCTGCGTTCATGGTCCGCCTCCCGCCGCGGCTGCCCGGCCCGTTCCGGGACCGGGAGCCTACCCGGCGGGGGCCGGGCTCAGGCGTGAGACGTGGTACTGGCGGATCCGCCAGGCGCCGTCGAGGTGCTGGGCGACGACGGAGAGGCGGACGGGCAGCGCGGTCCCGGCGGCCTCGGTGAAGGTGACGGTGGCGAATCCGGCGAGGGCGTCGGCGGCGACGGGGCGGGAGTGCAGCACCTCGACGGTGGCCGTGGTGCCGGGCGGGACGTTCTCGTAATAGGTCCTGACCCGTGCGCGCCCTTCGAGGAGTTGGGGGGAAAGGCCTTGGAAGAGGACGTCCTCCGCGAAGAGGGCGACGATCTCGTCGACCTTGCGCGCGTCGAATGCGGCACGCCATTCCTCCAGGATGTCGGCCAGTACGCCGAATCGGCTCACCATATTCCTGTTACCTCCGGTTCCATGGTCAAGATGAGATACGACATAAGGATGCCAGCCAATCACGCTTCATTGGCTAGATTTCGAAGTGCATAATTGAGCCATGCAGGATCATGCAAGGCAGTACCCGGGGGAATGTTGTAATCGTGACGACTCTGCAGACCGAGGAAGCGGCGTATGCGGTGAAGGGCTGACGGTTTACCGCAAGGCCGTGGTGAAGGGGTGTACGGAAAGGGAAGGGGCACCCGCCTGTCTCCTGCGGATGGGGCTGCTGGTCGCTCCGCCGGACGACCCGACGGTGCTGGTGCCCGTATCGCCCGACGTGGCCAAGGCCGAACTGGTACGGCCCATCGAGCAGTCCCTGGAGAAACAGCGCCTGGACGCCCAGGCCATCGCCGGGAGTTTCGTACCGGTCAGCGCCATCTACACCGCGGCGAAACGCGAACACACCGGCTGGGCCACGACCATCGACGGCGAACGCGTCATCCATTCCACACTGGCCCACGCGGTCCGCGAGTGCCGCGAGGAGTTGATGACCGTACAGCCGGGCGGCTCCCGGCTCTCCTACGACCTGGACGGACTCGACCACGTCCGCGGACCCGCCCGGCACCGAACCCTCTACCAGCACGCGGTACGGACCCACGCCGCGACCCTGCGCCACATCGAGCGCCTCATCGGGGCGGGCTGCGAGGTCCGCACCCTCGACCACGTCTTCGAACGGCTGATCATCATCGACCGGACCGTGGCCTACGTGCCGGGCCACAGCGAGGCCCGCACCTCCGCGCTGGAGATCAGACAGCCCTCCATCGTCTCCTTCCTCGTGCAGGTCTTCGAGGAGGCCTGGGAACGCGGGTCCTCGATCGACCCGCGCGCCTCGCGCACCGTGGAACCCGACATCGCCGACGAGATCCAGCGGGCCGTCATGCGCCTGCTCGTCGCCGGACACACGGACGAGGCGATCGCGCGGCGGCTGGGCACCAGCCGGCGCACGGTCGCCGCCCACGTCAGCCGCATCGCCGCAGGCCTGCAGAGCCGCAGCCGCGCCCAGCTCGGCTATCTCATCGCGACCACCGGCATGCTGTCCGGGGACGAACACTCCGAGCCGGACTGCGGACGCCTGTCGGCCTGACCGGCCCCAACGCCCGGCCGGGGCGGGCGGGCGCGCCCCGCCGGCCCCGGCCGGGCCTCAGCGACCGCCCGCGCGACGGGCCCGCACCGCCCGCACCCCGGCGGCCACGAGCAGCACCAGGACCAGCAGCGACGACCAGCCCAACTGGCCGCGCGTCCCGGGATCCCGGGCCATCAGGACCAGTACGCACACGATCCCGCCCGCGGCCAGCCACGACAGGTACGGGAACCCGCGCATCCGCACCACCAGCAGGTGCGGCGCCTCCCGCTCCAGACGCCGGCGCAGCACCAGGTGGGCGGCGGCGACCGTCAGCCACATGTAGAGCATGGAACCGCCCATGGCCTTCGCCAGGAAGGGCAGGATCTGGTCCGGCCAGCGGTGGTCGAGCCCGATCGAGACGAACGCGAAGGCCGCCGAGGCCACCACGGCCGCCCGCGGGGCGCCACGGCCCGAGGTCCGCGACAGCGCCCGGGGGGCGTCGCCGCGCGCGGCGAGCGAGTGGGCCATCCGCGAGGCACCGTAGAGGTTCGCGTTCATCGCGGACAGCAGCGCGATCAGCACGACCACCTCGATCAGCCGCCCCGCACCGGGGATGCCGAGGCCGTCCAGCACCGCGACGTAGGGGCTGCGGCCCGGCGTCGCGGAATCCCACGGCAGCAGCGTGATGATGACGGCGATCGACCCGAGGTAGAAGAGGCTGATCCGCCAGATCGCGCTGTTCACCGCCTTGGTGACGGATCGGGCCGGATCCCCGGACTCGGCGGCGGCCATGGTGATGACCTCCATCCCGCCGAACGCGAAGACGACGGTCAGCAGTCCCGCGACGACGCTGTTCCAGCCCTGTGGGAGGAAACCGCCGCGACCGGTCAGGTTCGCCATGCCCGGGGAGTCGACGCCGGGGACGGCCCCGCAGAACGCGGCCACGCCCAGCGCGAGGAACACGATGATGGCGGCGACCTTGATGCCCGCGAACCAGAACTCGGCCTCACCGAAGGACGAGACCGAGAACATGTTGGACTGGGTGAACACCGCCAGGGCGACCAGGGCGATCAGCCACCGCGGGACGCCGGGCATCCACTGGTGCAGGATCGTCGCCGCGGCGATCAGCTCGATGGCGATCGCGATCGCCGTCACCGCCCAGTACAGCCAGCCCGCGGTGAAACCCGCCCAGCGGCCCAGGGCCCGGTCGGCGTAGACGGAGAAGGAGCCGCTGGCCGGCATCGCGGCGGCCATTTCGCCGAGCATGCGCATCACCAGCAGGGCCAGCGCGGCGGCGAGCGCGTACGACAGGATGATGGCCGGTCCCGCGACGCGCAGACCGGTGCCGGAGCCGACGAACAGCCCGGCGCCGATGACGCCCCCCAGGGCCAGCATGGTCAGGTGGCGCGGCCGCAACGAGCCCGCGAGCCGCGCCCCGGCGGGGCCGGGAGTCCCGGTGGGCGGGGGCGCGGGTGCGGCCGGTGGTTCGGGCGCCGTGGTGAGTGGAGCGGGCATGTGTACGGATTCCCCCCTGGGAACGGGCGGGGGGGGGGGGGGGGGGGGGGGGGGGGGGGGGGGGGGGGGGGGGGGGGGGGGGGGGGGGGGGGGGGGGGGG